>JAYOEF010000082.1:0-15778 GCA_038106605.1 Alphaproteobacteria bacterium | reverse complement strand
TGGTTGTCCAAGCGATCTGTGTTCCTCACCCTTCTTGGACGTTTCCTCCCTATCAAACTTAGGCCGCTCTTCGGAGCGGCCTTTTTTCTTTGAATTTCAATATATTAAGGCGTCTTCGCCGGGGTGCCGGACAAGGTCTTCGCGACAGAAGATTATTTTGCGGCGCAACCGCTTTCAGGATTCCGGCTTGGTCTTGTCGCCGTCTCCGAGCGAACGGGTCATCAGCACGGAATCCGCCCAGTCGCCGAACTTGAAGCCGAAGGACGGCAGCACCCCGGCGACGCGAAAGCCCATGCGCCCGTGCAGGCCGATCGAGCCCACGGTCTTCGAACCGCCGACCACGGCGATCATCTGCCGCTTGCCGAGCGCCTCGCACCGGCGGATCAGCTCGCCGAGCAGCGCCGAGCCGAAGCCGCGGCGGATCAGCCCCTGCGCGACGTAAATCGAATCCTCGACGACGTAACGGTAGGCGGAGCGGTCGCGGAACTGGCTGGCGTAGGCATAGGCCTGCACGGTGCCGGACTCGTCGGTGGCGACGATCCAGGGCAGGCCGAGCCCCCTGATCTTGTTGTAGCGCGCCGTGATTTCGGCGAGGTCGGGCGGCACTTCCTCGAAGGTCGCGACGGTCGTGGCTACGTAGCCGGCGTAAATCTCGGTAATGCGCGGCAGGTCTTCCGGCGTCGCGTCGCGGATGGTCGGTGGCGGGTGCCGAACGGGAACGGTCTCGGTCATTCCGCGGCCAGATCCTGCGCGGTCAGCTCCGCCAGGGTCGCGACCAGGTCGCCGATACGGTCCTGCAGGACCGGAAATCCGGCGTTCTTCTCGATCCGCATCTCGTCCATGTAGAGGAGGCGGTTGACCTCGATCTGCACCGCATGGATGCCGTTGCGCGGCGCGCCGTAGTGGCGGGTCGTGAAGCCGCCTGCGAACGGCTTGTTGCGCAGCACGATGTAGCCCGCCTCGCCGAGGCGGCGCTCGATCGCATCGGTGATGTAGGGCGCGCAGGAGCTGCCGAAGCAGTCGCCGACCACGAAGTCGGCGCGGCCGCGCCCGGCATCCGGGTCGAGCGGCCCGCCGATCGACGGCATCGAATGGCAGTCGACGACGATGCAGTAGCCGAAGCGGCGCTTCGTCTCGGCGATCAGCCCCTCGAGCGCCCGATGATAGGGGCGGTAGAAGCCGTCTATGCGCGCGGCGGCGTCGGCGAAGCGCAGCTTGCCGGTATAGATGTTCTGGCCGTTGGAGACGATCTTGGCGATGGTGCCGAGGCCCGCGGCGACGCGGCTCGACCCGGTATTGACGTAATCGGGCAGCCGGTCGGAAAACATGGCGGGGTCGAGCTCGAACGGCTCGCGGTTGGCGTCGATGTAGGCGCGCGGGAACAGGGCGCGCAGCAGCGGGGCCCCCCGGGCGGGCGCGGCGGCGAACAGCTCGTCGACGAAGGCGTCCTCGGAGCGCCGCAGCGCCAGCGGGTCGAGCCGCGCGGCGGCGACGAACTCGGCAGGGTAATCAGCGCCGCTGTGGGGCGAGGCGAAGACCAGCGGCACCGTCTGCAGCTCGGGCCTCCGGATGTCGAAGGCGGCAAGCGGGGAAGGGGGCATGGTCTCGGAACCGGACATGTCCCTGATTTAACGGAATCTTCCGGCCCTGTCATCTCCCGGCGCCGGTCCGCAGGCGGCATATCCGGGAATCCGCGGCGCTGTAACCCGCGGAATTCCGGGGGCCGGGAGGGATTAACGGCACGGAGGCAGGGGATGCGCGGGGCGGGAGCAGGCGGCCCCGGCCCGCCCGCTCGGAGTTATCCCCAGCTTCCGCGCCCGCGCGGCAACGGGACGCAGAAACCGCCTCGTTTACCATTTCATAACGGGGCAGGTTTACGTCTATACACGCACGGTTCGGCAGCGCCTCCGCCGGCCCGAACGACAATCCTGGGTGACCATCCGATGGCAAGCATACTCCTCGCGGAAGACGACCCGTCCCTCCGGACGTTCCTGGCGAAGGCGCTGGGAAAGGCCGGGCACATGGTGACGTCGTGCTCCGACGGGGTCGAGGCCATCGGCGCGCTGGAGCTGCGCGACTACGACCTGCTGCTCGCCGACATCGTCATGCCGGGCATCGACGGCATCGAGCTCGCCCAGCGCGCGACCGCCCACCTGCCGGACATCAAGGTGCTGTTCATCACCGGCTTCGCCGCCGTCGCCCTCAACGCCCAGAAGACGGGCGCGAACCGCAACGCCAAGATTCTGTCGAAGCCCTTTCACCTGCGCGAGCTCGTGCAGGAGGTCGACCGCATCCTCAAGGACACCGCGATGGCCTGACGGCCCTCCGGCCGCACGCGCGGCCGGGCGGAAGGGGGATCGGCGAAGGGCGGTAAAAACCTTCCCCAATATCCTTGCCATATGGGGCCGGAGGCGATAAAACGGCGCGCCTTTCACGGCCAGCCGACACCCGCCGCCGGCCGACAATGGAAAGGGCGCGTAGCTCAGCGGGAGAGCACTACGTTGACATCGTAGGGGTCGCTGGTTCAATCCCAGCCGCGCCCACCATTCTTCTCCACTGATAATCCGACAGGTCGGGCCGCCGGGCATTGCCCGTGCGCTCACCCCTTGCGGAACACCAGGTTCACGCTCATCGCCGGCATGTAGAGGCGCGACAGCGCGATCTTGTCGCCGTCGAAGGCGTCCTGGAACATGTCCTGTCGCGGCAGGTCGTCGAGCAGGAACTGGAAGAGATTCCCTTCGAGGCGGAGCGCGTCCCTGGTGAAGTCGGGCCGCCCGTCGATCGCGATCCAGTAGCCCGTCTCCTCGCGTGCGTCGCTGTAGAAGCCGCCCGCGATCTCCATGCCCGGGAACAGCTTCCGGAGCCCGGCGAAGGAGAAGCGCCAGTAGTCTTCGGGGAAGGGGTGATAGCTCTGCACCCAGGGCGTGGTGACCAGCACGTGCCCGCCCTTGTCGGTGAGCGACGCGATGTTGCGCGCGGCGGCGAACGGATCCTCGACATGCTCGAGCACGTGCGCGCAGATCACGGTCTGATACTGCAGGATGCCGGTGGTCTTGCGGAACTTCTTTATGTCCTTCGTCACGTCGAGGATGGCGTCGACGTTCTCGCCGGGCTCGATGTCGGCGCCGATGAAGGGACTGCGCCCGAACAGCCGCCGCCACTTCGCGCCGGAGCCCGTGTCGCCGTCGATGACCGAAGCCTTGCTTCCGATCTGCAGGACCGGCGTCGGGAGCTGCGCGAACGCCGCGAGGAAGTCCGGAATGCGGATGCGCTCGACCGCGACCGTGCTGCCCGACGACAGCGTCCAGCGGTGGAGCGTTTCCTTGGGGATCGCGGCGAAATCCATCTTGGGCAGGAGTGTCTCGTTATGGCGCGGGGCAGAGCCCGGGCGAGTGTGACGGCAGGCGGCGCGCTTGCCAACTCCGGCGAGCGTTGCGGATCAGTCTGCGGGAAACTCTGTCAGCTTCACGCCGATCTGGCGTGCGAGGGCTAGCGCCGCACCCTCGGCGCCTGCCGGCGCGAAGGCGGCGGCGACGTAGCGGTCGGGGCGGACGAGAATGATCTTTCCGGCATAGGGCTGGAGTTTGCGCGGCAGCGCCGTCGAGGAGAGCCCGACGATCTCGATGCCGTTCCCGGCACCGCGCGCGACGCCGTCGAGCGAGAGGCCGACGCGCGCGGCCCCGAGATGCGTCCATACCGGCTGGTCGAGATGGGCGAGTGCCGCCGCCGCATCGCCGCCCACCGCGACCAGCGCGAAGCCGGAACCCGTGACGTCGTCGAGCTTCGCTTCGCCCTGCATCGTCTTCACCACCGGCTGCGGCAGCATGCGGCCGACGAGGGTGCGCTTCTCGGTCTCGCCGTCGGCGACGAGGAAGCCGTCCCGGAAGCGCGGTTCGGGCTTGAACTTCATGCCGAGGAAATAGTCGCGGAGCTTCGGGATCAGCCCGGCGAAGCGGAAGAACGCGATCTGGAAGTGGGTGTGCAGCCAGTTGCGGGGCACCATCACCCAGCCGATCTGGATCGCCATCTGGATCAGCGCCCAGGCGTGCTCGCGCCGCTCGCTCTCGTAGGTTTCCATCAATCTTCGGCCGAACCGGCCCTTCACGACCGCCGCCGCCTTCCACGCGAAGTTCGCGGCGTCGCGCTGGCCGCTGTTGAGGCCCTGGCCGGCATAGGGCGGCGTCAGGTGCGCGGCGTCGCCGAGCAGGAACACGCGACCGTCCTGCCACTTGTCGGCGACGCGGGCGTGGAAGGTGTAGACGACCTTGCGGATCACCTCGACCGGCCGGTCGCCGATATAGGGCCGCAGGAGGCGCGCTATGGTTTCCTCCTTGAGGAATTCGTCCGCATCCTCGCCGGGATGGACGATGAACTCCCAGCGCCGCGTCCGCCCGAACCCCGGCAGAGTGATCGCCGGGCGGCGGTGGTCGCAGTGCGCCACAGAGTCCTGCGTTTCGTCGAAATCGTTCACCGTGTCGAAGACGAGCCAGCGCTCCTCGAAGCTCGATCCCTTGAGCTCGGCGCCGATGGCGCGGCGGATCGACGACCGCCCGCCGTCGCAGGCGGCGAGGAAGGCGCCGCGGATGCGTACCTCCGACCCGTCCGGCCCGCGCGCGAAGACCGTCACGCCGTCGGCGTCCTGCTCGAAGCGCTCGAAATTGTGTTCGAACCGTATCTCGACGCCCTGGAAGCGCTTCAGCCCGTCGAGGAGCGTCGCCTCGAGTTCCGGCTGATGGAAGGCCGAGCGCCGCGGGTGGCCGAACTCCAGCGTCGTCGGCTTCACGCGCGCGAACTCGCGCCCCGAGGGCGAGTGGTAACGCGCGCCGTAGCCCGGCAGCGTGCGCGCGACGATCCGGTCGACGAGGCCGAGCGTCTGCATCGAGCGCAGCGATTCGTCGTCGATCGAGACCGCCCGCGGCTCGGCGACCGTCCCCTTGTTGCGCTCGAGGACGATCGCGCGGATGCCGGAGAGGCCGAGATAGTTCGCGGTGGCGAGGCCCGCCGGTCCCGCGCCGACGAGGACGACGTCGGTTTCGGTCAGTCCCGCGTCCAAGCGCTCCCCCAGAGGTTCAGCGTGCGCGGCTCTGTCTTCCACAGGCCGGGCGGCGCGTCGTAGTCGCGGGTTTCCAGCTCGGCAGACAGCTCGACCGGGTTGCCGTCCGGATCGCGGACGAAGATGAACAGATTGTTGCCGGCGCCGTGGCGCGCCGCGCCCCACTCGATCTCGGTGCGCGTCGTCGAGAAATGATCGCCCCAGTCGCGGATGTCGTTCCAGCAGGTCGTCTCGTAGCACTGGTGGTCGAAGCGGGACGAGGACGCGGCGAACAGAGCGAGGTCGTGATGCTCGTGGTCCGAGCGCAGGAAACAGGCCGAGATCCTGCCGTCGCCGTTCTTCACGATGTCGGAGGCGCGGAAGCCGACCGTGTCGACGAAGAAATCCTTGAGGCGCGCGATGTCGGTGGTGCAGATGCCGAGATGCTGGAGGCGGCCGGGCAGGCGGTCGGGCGCCGCGCTCTCGGGCCGGGCCGGCACGCCGAAGACGAAAATCTTGCCGTCGGGGTCCGTTATCGCCACCTGCTCGGCGAACACCGGCGAGCGGAGGTCGGAGATCGCGACGCCCTTTTTCGCGAGATCGGCGTCCAGTGCGGCGACGCGTGCCGGATCGGGGATCGCATATGCCGCGAAGCCGAAGCCCTTCTCCGCGGCCGGGCGCAGAACGATGTTGCGCTGGCGCCCCGACAGCCAGACCGAGCCGTCGGCGAGCGTCTCGGATTTCATCTCCATCCGCGTCTCGTACCAGGGGACGAGCGCATCGATCTGCGGCGTCTCGAGGCAGAAATGATGGAGATGGGCGGGCCAGAGCGGCGGCTGGGTCATCGGTCTCGCTTCCCGGAGCGTGGCGGTGAATGCGGCGTTTCGCGACCACTCTTAGCGGCGGGAGGGGAGCGCCGCAAGCGGCGCTCCCGCGCTGTCTATCCCTTCTTCGGCGGCACCACCGGCAGCAGCAGGTGGGTGGGGTATTTCGGCCCGGTATGGAGCGTCACCTTGCCGCCGAAGATCTTCGCCGGCCGGTCCTTCGGGTCGTCGTGCAGGAACGGTCCGCAGCCGTTCAGCGGATGCGCGAAGTTCGAGAGGTTGAGCGCCGCGCCCGAATATTCGTAGTCCTTGCCGCGCACCGAGAGCGCGAGGCGGTATCCGGCGGGAACGACGATGCATGTCGGCCAGATCTCGACGTCGAGCTCGTAGATGCGCCCGGGCATGAGCGGCTGCTTCTCGTCGTGCGTATGCCACGGCCGCCACGGTTTCGACTTCTTCGGGTCGAGTTTCCGGTGCGAGGCGCGGAGCCAGCCCTGGGCGATCGGCGTGTGGGGATCGACGGTGCCCTTGAACGTCACCTCCTTCATGTCCGGCGTGAACAGGCGCACGACGACGAAGAGGTCGGCATCTACGGTGTCGGACGAGACGAAGAGCTTGGCCGCGAGCGGGCCCGTGATCTCGGTGTCCGCTTCCATCGGCGGCAGGAAGAAGGTCAGCCCGTCGCCCATCCCGTCGTAGGCGATCGCGACCTTCTTTGCCGTCGGTTTCCTCTCCAGGCTCATATGCGCGGGATCGAGGAAGAGCTTGGTCCATTTCGTGCGTTTGATCGGCCATTCGTTCTCGGCCCTTTCGACGAACTTCTCGCCGACATGGCGCACCTTGAGGAGCACGCGGGGCTTCTTCTCCCAGCCGTTCTTCTCGCCCTTCAGGTAGTGCGCGAAGAACTTCTTCTGCAGCGCGACGCCGTAGCGCGTGTAGAACTCGGTCCAGTGCTCCAGCCCGTGGCATTCGAGCCACTTCTCTTTTGACGCCGACTGGTAGAAGCCCTCGTAGTTGCCGCGCGGGTGCAGCCCCTGGCCGCCCCAGCTCGCGGCGGACAGCAGCGGCACCTTGATCTTCCTGAAATCCGGCTCGCGCGCCTTGTACCAGTCGGTTTCCATCTCGCGGCTCAGGATGTCGCCGTGCATGTCGCAGCGGTTCTTGGCGAGCTGCCTCGCCGACAGCGTCTCGGGCCCGGCGACCGGCTCGCCGTGCACCCAGCTGCGGAAGCCGTTCCTGCCGACGCCGTGCTGCACCGAGCAGACCTGCATCCGGTACCAGTCCTTGATGAAGGTGCACAGGATGCCGCCGTGGCGGGCGAATTCGCGGTAGTAGTCGTTCGCCGCCTCCCACGCGCACATGGCGGCGAGGTGCTTCGGCTTGCGTCCGGCGACCCACCACTGGTTCATGCCGTAATACGAGATGCCGTTGAGCCCGACCTTGCCGTTCGACCAGTCGCGCGTACCGGCCCACTCGATGCATTCCACGTAATCGTCGGTCTCCTGCGGCGACCACGGGTCGAGATAGCCGGGCGAGCGTCCGGCGCCCCGGCTGTCAACGCGCACGCAGGCGTAGCCGTCGGGCACCCAGAGCTCGGGATCGACCGTCTCCCAGCTCTGGTACTTGTTGGTCGAGTCCGCGATCGCGTCCGGATGGTCGCCGGAGAACAGCTTCCAAGTCGTGGCGTAAAGCTCGTCCTGCCATGCCAGCCCCTTCGCGTAGGGGCCCATGGTCATGATGACCGGGTACTTGCCCTTCTTGTTCGGGCGGTAGACGTCGGCGCGCAGCACCGTACCGTCCCCGAGCGGGACCGGCAGGTCCCAGTCGATCCGCATGCCGTCGCGGACCTCGGTCCAGGATCCGTCCTTCGCCTTGTTCTTCGGGCGGCGTACCTCGGGCCTTCCGGCCGCAGCCTTCTTCATCGTCTCTCCCCGTCGTTCTTTTGCGTACGCGGCGGCTTGTGCCGCCGTCCGCGGGAATTACGCCGGAACCGGCCGCGGAAATCAAATCGTGCGTGGCGGGGAGGGGGCGGCGAAACGAAAACGGCGGCCCGAAGGCCGCCGCTCGCGATGCGGGACGTCCCCGCGATGTCGTGCGCTCAGGCGGCGCGGCGCCGGCGGGCGAAGCCGAGGCCGGCGATGCCGAGGCCGAGGAGCGCGATCGCGCCCGGCTCCGGAACCGGCGCGGGCTCGGTGACGCTGCCCGTGTTGACGAAGGTCTGGAAGGCGAGGTCGCTGTTGCGGGTGATCCACCCGCCGGAAGTCTCCTCGATGGTCGTGCCGCCGGCGTAGATGTCGTTGCCGTCGCCGGAGACGAAGACGTTGTAGCCGCCGCTCGTACCCGTACCGTCGCCCGACAGGACGAAGGCGAACACGTCGCCGACGTCGACGCTGATGTTGAAGCCGCTCAGGTCGAATGAGACGTATGCGGAATCGGTGGCGGGCGCGTCGGGGAGCAGGCTTGGCGGGACGATCGCGCTCGCGAGGATGTTGCCGTCCGGCAGTCCGCCCGTAACGCCCTGCAGCGTCAGCAGGATGTTGTAGTCCGGCACCGCTCCCTGCGCCGGAAACCTCTTGCGCAGGTGCACGGCGATGCTGTCGAGCGTCCCCGCGGTTCCGACCGTGAAGGTCTGGCCCTCGAGGTCGTCGTGCCCGAGGCCGAAGACGAAGCCCGTCGCGGGCGAGGACTGGTCGAGCAGGACCGAGGCATTTGCCGGCGCGGCGGAAAGGCCTGCGACGAGCGCGAGCGCCGGCAGGATCGAACGGGCGAGAAGCTTGTTGAGGTTCATTGAGGCGTTTTTCCTTTTGGCCAACCCCCCTGTTTTCAGGGGCCCCGTAGAGCATACGCGGGCATGCAAGAATCGCGCCAAGAATCGGAATTATTCAAATTCAACGACATACGAGCGGTCGCCAACGGCGACGCCGGAAGACATGTAAAGAATTCCGACACAAGATTCGGGTGCCGGCGTCAAACATATGTAACGCATGGAGAATTTGGGTTCAGGGCGTCGGCGCGGAATCGCGCTCGCTGCGGCGTCGCAATCGGGGCGGGCGACGGGGATACTCAGCGATATCGGCTAAATCTGCCCATAATTTGCGCATTTTCCTCTCTTTTCAAAGGGTTGCACAATCTGTAAGCTCTTAGGAATGGAAGATTTCGTCGCCCTCCCGGACCTCATTCCCCGCGACCGGCTGCGCGCCCTGTCGCGGAAATCGGACGGGCCGGCGACGCTCCGTCTCGCCCAGCATCTCGGCGCGCTGTGCCTCACCGGCGGCGCCATCCTCTGGCTCCAGGCGACGCCCTGGGTCTGGCCGCTGATGGTCGTCCACGGCATCCTGCTCGTCTTCCTGTTCTCGCCGCTCCACGAATGCGTCCATGCCACCGCCTTCCGCACGCGCTGGAAGAACGACCGCACGGCCGACCTCTGCGGCTTCCTCACGGTCTATCCGCGCCTGATGTACCGCAGCTACCATTTCGCCCATCACCGCTACACCCAGGACCCGGAGCGCGATCCCGAACTCGCGATGAAGAAGCCGACGAACCTTCGCGAGTATCTGGCGTGGATTTCGGGCCGGTATTACTGGACCGGCAAGTTCGGCCTGCTGTTCCGCTGGGCCTTCACCGGAAAGGCGAAGGCGCACTACATCGCGCCCCAGGCGGAGAAGGGTCTCGTGCGCGAGGCGCGGCTCGTGCTCTCGGGCTACGCAGCGATCGCCGTCATCGGCCTCCTCACCGATCCGCTGATCCCGCTGATGCTCTGGGTCGGCCCGGCGCTGATCGGCCAGGTCTTCCTCCGCCTCTATCTGGTGACCGAGCACACCGGCTGCTCGAGTGGGCCCAACATGCTCGAGAACGTGCGCACGGTGCTCGCGGGCCCGTTCGTCCGATGGCTCGCCTGGAACATGCCGTTCCATACCGAGCATCACACCTTCCCCTCGGTGCCGTTCCACGCGCTCCCCGCGGTGCATGCGGAGATCAGGGACAAGCTCGTTCACGTGTCGCCGAGCCACGCCGCCTTCAACGTCGAGCTCGTCCGCGGCTTCTCGCGCACCGAGGCGCCCGCGCTTAATTAGAGCGTTGCCTGTCGTGTCGTTCCGGGATGGCGGCATTCATCCCCGATTCGGGAGAGCTGGAGCGACGGCAAAGGATCGACGATTTTCGAAGTCTTTTCATGGGAATCCGTTCAATCTGGACCGGTTATCGCTACCCTTTGCTCTGCGCTTCGCGGTACCAGAAGGACGGAAGCACTAATACTCCGGTGTTTCCACCCTATGGGTTCGGCGAACAATGGACTCGCCGAAATTCAGACTTCACGGTCACGCCTTCGCGGCGTGACCTTTTTTTCGCCGCCCCACCCGTTCGCATCATCGATAGGTCCGTTTGAGGACTTTGTAGCGTTTGCGCCGGATGCGTAGGGCCTGCTCCAATCGAGGAGGTGGGGCGCGTATCTGTCCTTCCATTTCCTAAAATGCAGGGTTGGCTGTCGTCCTTCGGGACGGCAGCCGCCTTGCGTTCGCCGGCGCTCCGATGCCCCGAGCGCGCATGCGAATGAAGACGCCGGTCTCCTTCTGAGATTTCGTATCTCTCTGCAACCGCAGGCCCACCCTCGCCGAAAAAAAGACCCGATTCCGGACCGGATAGTGGGCGCCTCGGCATTTAAATAGAGCGATGCAGCATCCATTATGCGGCTTCGGACACGACCCCCACACGCGTCCGATGCAGCCTTGTGCAACATCTTGCTGCGGGCGGCACCCTTCCGGCGTTTTTAACGGAAGGGTGTCCGTTTTTTACGGGCCGGTGAACGGCAGAACCGGTCGACTCCAGGAAGCCATTGGAAGCTTGATGCCATGGGCCTATTTGGGAACAGAGAGACCTGTGACTTCGCCCGGGGGAGGATATGCTGCGGCTCTCGCCAATGCGTCCGGCCGATCGGAAACCGGGCAGTTGTAATCGCGCACTCGATTTCGTCGCTCCTTGCAGCCGTGGTTTTTCTCTGCACGGTGTTTTCGACGCAGCAGGGGCGCGCAGGTGTGCGGAGCCACGACTGTATCGTACGCGATTGGAAGATTGCGCCCGCCGTCGTCGGTCGCCGGCCGATCTCGCCTTCCAGAAGCTTCGGCAGCGGAACGCGGCGGATATATGCGTATGCTGCGCTTCATTGTCTCGATTTCCGGGGTGGTGCGGCATTCCGCTTTTATCGCGGAGATCGCCGCTACGCCGAAATTCGGGTAGACGTGCAGCCGTCCGACAGCTGGCGGACGTGGGCGTCGGTGCGGGCGGCGCCCGGCAAGTGGCGTGTCGAGTTCATAGTTTCGGGCGAAGTCGTCTTGGAAGACAGCTTCGTTGTGGGGAGATAGAGCCGCGTGGTTGGATGTCTTCCGTTCAGCCCCCCGCGACCTCGAGCGTGAACGGGCGCGGCTGACCCGGTGGGCGTCCGGCAAATAGCGGAAGCTCCGAGACGGACATCGGCCGGTGGCACTCGAGCCGGAGCGAGAAATGCCTCCCGCCCAGGAGGAACCCCCGCGCTGCGACGGCCACCGTCTCCGCCAGGTCGCCGTCACCGGAGAGATAGAAGCGGATGGCGTCTGCCGACCTGTTGGCGATCGTCTCTCGATCCGACCCCGACAGCGCATCGATCACCATGCCAGCAAGCCCTGCGTCCTCGTACGTCACATCGGCGGACCGGATAAGGAGAAGGGGAAGCACGGCCAGAAGATTTCCGTTCTCGATACGACCCCGGATTTCCGACGAACTGCCGGAAGCCGCCTGCAGCCTGTACCCGATTTTCATGCGTCCTAAGCTGGCCGACGAGACCTCCATCGTCTGACGAAACGTGCCGTCGCGCCCGTCCGTGTGCGCCCGCAGGGACGCCGAAACGGCGATGTTCGATCCTCCGACACGCATCGCAAGACCGGAGAGGTCGGGAAAGGCCGTCAGGAGCCCGTCAATCGGAAACGCCAGATCCGTGACCCGAATCTCTCCCGATACCGGGATGCCGCCGCGTCGCCGGACCTTCTCCATGACGATCGCGGAAACGGAGATCCCGGATGAGAGCATACCCATTTCGAGGTCGATACCGCTTGCCGCGAACCGGCTCGCTCCCAGAAGGCCGACGGCGGAAGTCGGGTTCGGGTACCTCAGGCCGAGGCCCAGATCGAGGCCGGAAACTTCCAGCGCCCGGATCCCGGCGGTTACGCCGGCCGCGCCACGTTGTTCCAGTCTGAAGCCGGCGACAGAGAGATTGCCGACCTTGCCGCGAACCGTCCGACGCATGTCAGCCACGGCAACTCCGAGGTTGATGACCGGATGTGCGAGCGTGAAACCGTCAACCCGCAGGTGTTCCGCAACGACGCCCCGCAAAAGGCGGACCACGCCGGTATCCGGGACGTATTCCGGCCCGGGGGACGGATCGACATTGATATTTTCGCCCCGGAGACGGGCGACGCGCGCGGAAAAGCCTCCCGATACGCCGACGATACGCACATCGTCCGCGGCGAGCAGTCTTATCCTCCGTTCGCTGCCTCCGATCCGCAGACGATCGATGAAGATGCTGTCCCCGGTCGCCGGTTCGCGTATGGCGAGACCGGAAAGGACGACGCTTCTGGACAGAATATCCGCCCTCACCCCCGAATGATCGATTTCGACATTCCCGAGCGCGAGCCTCAGGTCGTTTTCGATCCCCGCTATCGCGCGACGCGCGCGCAGGTCCGCGATCGACTGAGCCGCAATAGCAATGCTCGACAGGGCGGCGAGGCCGATGACGAGGAACAGGGCCACACGGCGAAGCTTTCCGGACATCGCGTTCTCCCGATACTGAGCCCGACAATGAGTGCTGGCGGCGGGGGAGGTAACGGCAATCCGATCCGATTCGGGAGCGGTCTTGCTGACACTCGTCGCATCGCGGACCGGCCCGCGGCGCGGCGCGAGCCAACGGGTCGCCCTCGGTGCGATAATCCTCTAAAGAGTTCGGGAGGAACCGGGACAACGAAGGGCTGGGGGAGCGCATGGCGGCTGGGGTGACGTCCGGAACGGAATACGACTACATCGTCGTCGGTGCGGGATCGGCGGGCTGCGTGCTCGCGGGCCGGTTGAGCGAGGATCCCGGCACGCGCGTGCTTCTTCTCGAGGCCGGCGGCTGGGACCGCGACCCGTGGATCCGCATCCCCCTCGGCTGGGGCCGCATCCTGCAGAAGCGCCTGCACGACTGGATGTATTTCGCCGCGCCGTCGCAGGAGATGGGCGGCCGCGCCATCGAATGCGCGCGCGGCAAGGTGGTCGGCGGCTCGTCCTCGATCAACGCCATGGCCTACTACCACGGCCACCCGGCCGATTACGACCGCTGGGCGGCGATGGGCCTGCCCGGCTGGTCGCACGCCGAGCTCCTCCCCTATTTCCGTCGCGCCGAGGACTGGGAGGGCGGCGAGAGCGCCTATCGCGGCACGGGCGGACCGCTGACGACGCGCTACGGCACCTTCCGCGACCCGCTGTGCGAGGCGTTCCTCGATGGCGCCCGCGCCCTCGGCCATCCCTTCACCGACGACTACAACGGGCCCGAGCCCGAGGGCTTCGCCCGCATGCAGATGACGCTCCGCAACGGCAGGCGATGGAGCGCGGCGTCCGCGTATCTGCGCCCCGCGCTCGGGCGCCCCAACCTCACCGTCGTCACCGGCGCGCAGGTGCGCCGCGTCGATCTCGCGGGCGGCCATGCCGCCGGTGTCACTTACGCGGCGAACGGGCAGGAGGTCGCGGCCTGCGCAGCGAAAGAGACGATCCTGTCTGGCGGCGCGATCAACTCGCCGCAGCTCCTGATGCTGTCCGGCATCGGCGATCCGGATGCGCTCACGCGCCACGGCATCCGGCCGGAGGTCGCGCTGCCGGGCGTCGGACGCAACCTCTCCGACCACACCTCGTCGGCGCTCGTCTTCCGCCGGAAGTCGCCCGGCCCCTTCGTCGCCGCCATGCGCCTCGACCGGCTGCTGCCGTCGCTGGGAAGGGCCTACGCGGGCTGGGGCGGTTTCGCCGCCGACCTGCCGTTCGGCATCACCGCGTTCCTGAAGAGCGCGCAGGACGAGCCCATCCCCGACGTGCAGATGCTGTTCTGGATGGGCGCGACGACGGTCGCCGCGCCCTGGCTGCCGCCGTTCAAGGCGGCGTTCGCGGATTCGTTCTCCGTCCGCTGCATGCCGATGCGCCCGGAGAGCCGCGGTCGCGTCGTGCTCGCATCTTCCGATCCGGGAGCAGCGCCGATCATCGACCAGTCGTTCCTGACGACGGACGCCGAGTGGGGCACCATGCGCCGCGGCCTCCGCATGATCCGCGACCTCGTGCGCACCGACGCGCTCAAGGACTTCGCGGGCGAGGAACTCGCGCCCGGCGCGAACGCCACGTCGGATGCCGATCTCGACGCCCATGTGCGGAAGACCATGATCACCGTCCACCACCCCGTCGGCACCTGCCGCATGGGCCCGGACGGCGATGGCGAGGCCGTCGTGGATGCGACGCTGAAGGTGCGCGGCATCGACGGGCTCCGCGTCGTCGATGCCTCGGTGATGCCCGACCTGATCGGCGGCGCGACCAACGCCCCCGTCATCGCGATGGCGGAGAAGGCCGCCGATATGATCCGCGGCCGCGTGGCGTTGCCGCCGGCGGCGGTTTAGGGAGGTGCCGGGAAAGCCGATTCAGCGGATCTTCGGCACCGGTTTTCGCCCGATCCACGTATTCCGCTCGTGACAAAAATAGATGCCGTGGAAGAAGTGGGGGTCGAGCTTCGCGAGCCGTACGCTCTCGGGTCCGGCCCAGTATATGGACGTGGGCCAGGTTTCCACGACGGCGCCGGTTTCGATGTCGTAGACCTCCCAGCGGTTGGTCATGTATTTGCCCGATATGCGGACGATGGCCGAGAAGAATTTCCGTCGCCGGTCGTCGCCGACGAGATGGCAGCCGTACATGTCGTCGCGAAAATAGTACTGCGGTTCCCGGCAGGTGACGTCGATCGGCCGCCACTCCGGACCCGGCGGGACTTCGCGAACGATCCGTTTTCCGTTCTCCACGACCGTCATTGTTTGCGGAAACTTCCGGTCCGGCCGGGTCCTGCGGAGATCCCGCATCTCTATCCGCGATACCGAGATGACGAACGGCTGGCCCAGCTTGGAATGGGCCCGGCGGAAAGCGCGCGGATATTCGCCGCCGGGCGGCGGCAGCGGGAACGAACGGATGCCTTCCGGCCAGGTCTCGTACAGATTGACCTTATGATCGGCCTCGCAGATGTTCCAATAGAATTTCAACCATGGATGTACATTCTTAAATTCGCATCGCATCAGATCGGGAAAGCGCGGAGAGAGGAACTCTTCGTCGAATTCCTTAAGTTCCTCGTATAAAAACGTCACGGCCCGACCATGGCACCGGTATCTGTCGTCGCGAATTTTCCATACTCCTAAAAACCGGATCCGAACGAAATACAACCTATACTTTATTGTCCGGACCCGGACTGTCAACGATCTATTTCGCGCGGTGGCGCTTCAGTACCTCCTCGACGATGACGGCGATCTGCCGGTCAGCCTTCGCCGTGAACTCCTCCCACGTCATGCCCTTGGATTTGCCGATGGCATAGGTTTTGCCGTCGTTCGTCCATTTCTTCTTGATCTCGATGATCGCCTCGAACGCGCGGCGTTCCCGCGCCGTCATGGTCGCCCCGTCGGAGAGCAGGTCGACGACGTTGAAGTCGTAGCGGATGCCGCCGATGGTAATGCTGTAGTCTGCGCGCCGGCTCCCCTTGTTCGGCTTGCCGTTCTTCAGGACCCATTCCGTGACGTAGTCGCCCGGGCTATCCGAGTCCGCGGCGGTGTAACCGCCGCCGATATGGTCGTAGACCTTGCCGAGACCCGACTTCAGTATCCGACGGTAGAACGCATCGATGAAGTAC
>JAYOEF010000081.1:3932-16000 GCA_038106605.1 Alphaproteobacteria bacterium | reverse complement strand
CTCAAAAGGCTGCGCACGACGTTCGACGACCCCCTTTTCGTCCGCACCCAGCAGGGCATCCGCCCGACCCAGCGGGCGCTGGAGCTGATCGGCCCGGTGAAGGCGGTGCTGCGCGACATCGACACGCTGCTGTCGGCGGCCGATTTCCGCCCCGACCGGGCGACGGACGTGTTCACCGTCGCGGCGACGGACTATGCCCAGATGACCTTTCTCGCGCCGCTGATCCGCGAGGTACACCGGCTGGCGCCCGGGATCCGCTTCGCCGTGGTCTCCACCGACGTCCGCGAGATGCCCGAGCAGTTCGAGCGCCAAGAGATCGATTTCGCCGTCACCGTGCCGGAAATGGCGCCCGCCGGCGTCCATGCGATGGAGCTGTTCCGCGACCGATATGTCTGCGCGCTCCGCCGCGACCATCCCGATGCGTCGGGCCCGCTCGATCTCGCCCGGTTCTGCGCGCTCGACCACGTGCTGGTGACGCCGTCGAGCGACGGGTTCCGCGGCCCGGCGGACGATGCGCTGAAGCGCCTCGGACGGGAACGGCGGGTCAGCATCTCGGTGCCGACCTTCCTCAGCCTGCCGGCGATCCTGCAGGAGACCGATTTCATCGCGGTCGCCCCCGAACGGGTGCTCGGTGCATACGCGCATATGCTGAAGATCTTCCCGACACCGTTCGAGCTGCCGGAATTCCCGATGCTCGCGCTCTGGCACGAGCGTACGGCGCGTTCGCCCGGCCATATCTGGATACGGCAACGGATCTCGGGGATCGCGGCGCAACTGAGCGGGCCGGCTGGGCCCGCCTCGCCTCAGAGCGGTTCCTCGGAATAGAGCCGCATCGGTGCGATCTGACCGCCGTCCATGTGGCCGAGCTGGATCGCGAGACGGTAGAGCGACGTTGCGACCTCGGTCATCGGCATCGGCGTGTCGGTGAGCCGCGCCATGTCGCAGGCGATGTTCATGTCCTTCATCATGATCGCGGCGCTCGCGGGATCGGAATAGTCGGCACCTGCCATTCGCCGTCCGTGGTCCTGCAGGACGGTTGAATCCGCCCAGCCGCCCTTGAGTGCGTCGGGCAGCGCGGCGGCCCTGAGCCCGAAGTTCTGGGCAAACTTGAGGGCTTCGGCGATCGCGCAGATCTCGGCGCCTATGATCAGCTGGTTGCACACCTTGGTCGCCTGCCCCGATCCGACCGGGCCCATGTGCGTGATCTGCTTCGAATAGGGCCGGAACAAGGTTTCAGCGCGGCCGAAATCGGCGTCCGAGCCGCCCGCCATGACGATCAGCTCGCCGCGCTTCGCGCCGCCCGGCCCGCCCGAGACCGGCGCGTCGACCCAGGTCATGCCGTTTTCGCCCTCAAGCCGCGCCGCCCACTCGCGCGTGGTCACCGGGTGGATCGTCGAATGGTCGACGAGGAGCTTCCCCGCCCCCGCCGCGCCGGAGAGTCCGTTTTCGCCGAACACCACCTCGCCCACGGCCTTGTCGTTGGAGACGCAGAGCAGGACGGCATCGCAGGCTTCGGCGAGCGCACGCGGGCTCTCCGCCCACGCAGCACCGGCATCGAGTGCGGGCTTGCTGCGCTCTTTCGACCGCCCCCAGACCGAGACGGCGAAGCCCGCCTTCAGCAGATGGCCGCACATGGCCCCGCCCATGGTGCCGAGACCGATGAATCCGACGCGCGTATCCGGCATGTCTACCCCTATCTGCAGGTGTGGTACCGCGGTCCCGGACGGCGTCCCGGACCGCCTGCGTTTATTACGCTTTTCATTATCGCTGTTCCGCACATCAATTTATCAGAGCGCGAAACAATTTGCCGCTTTCTCTCCCATGGGCGAGCCGGTAAGTTTCGGCCACTGAATCCAGGGATGAGGACCGAAAATGGCCAAGCTGACACTCGACCAGGCGCAGATCATCGTCGAGAAGGCGCTCGCGAAGGGCAAGGATATGAAGCTCAACCCGCTCACCGTCGCGGTCGTCGACGACGGCGGCCATCTCAAGGCCTTCGCGCGCTCCGACGGGCCGGGGGCGGCGCTGCGTCCCCAGATCGCCACGGGCAAGGCGTTCGGCGCCGTCGGCATGGGCCGGTCCTCGCGCCAGCTCGGCGCCATGTTCCAGGAGCGTCCGCACTTCGGCGCGGCGCTCGTCTCCGCCTCGGAAGGCCGCATGATCCCGGTGCCCGGCGGCGTGCTGATCAAGAACGGCGACGAGGTCGTCGGCGCGGTCGGCGTCAGCGGCGACACGTCGGACAACGACGAGATCGCGGCGGTTGCCGGGATCGAAGCGGCGGGGCTCACGGCGGTCGTCTGATCCCCCGCACACTCACGGAAAGAAAGTCTACATGTCCCAGGCGGCAGCCCTGTCCGAAGCCGACATCCATCGGCGCGACAAACGCGTCACCACGCTGATCGGCATTTCCCACGGCGCGAGCCATTTCTACCAGCTCGCGCTGCCGCCGCTTTTCGTCCTGATGAACGCGAGCCACGGCTTCACCTTCAAGGAGCTCGGCATCCTGACCGCGGCGTTCTATATCACGTCCGCGATTTTCCAGCCGCCGTCGGGCTTCCTCGTCGACCGGTTCGGCGCGCGCGTCGTCCTCCTCGCCGGCCTCGGGCTGATGTCGGTTTCCACGGCACTGATGGGCCTCCTGCCATACTACCCGGTGCTGTTCGTGCTTTCGGTTCTCGCGGGCGCCGGCAACAGCGTCTTCCATCCCTGCGACTACAGCATCATGAACGCGACGATCAGCGAGAAGCGGATCGCGCGCGCCTTCAGCTATCACATGTTCGGCGGCTATATCGGCTATGCGGCGGGGCCGCTCGCCATGACCGCGATCGGCACCGCATACGGCTGGCAGGTCGCGATCACGCTCGCCGGCCTTGTCGGCCTCGTGATCTTCGCCAGCCTGTGGGGCGGCAGCCGCGACTTCCGCGACAGCCGGCACGAGCGCTCCGAGAGCGGCCGCAAGGAGGAATCCCTCGGACAGAGCCTCGGCGCGCTTTTCCAGGCGCCCATCGTGCTCTGCTGGTTCTTCTTCCTCATCGTCGCCATGGGCCAGATCGGCCTGCAGACCTTCTCGCCGACGCTGATGGAGAAGATCTATTCGTTCGACCTCAAGATCGGCGGCGCGTTCGTCACGGTCATGCTGTTCGGCGTGACCGCCGGCGTGCTCACGGGCGGCTACATCGTCGAGTATTTCAAGCGCCCTGACCGCATCGTCACAGTCGGTTACCTCACTGCCGTGGTCGCGATCCTGGCGATCTGGCGCATCGACCTGCCGCAGGTCTTGCTCTATGCGGTCTATGCGCTGATCGGCTTCATGTACGGCATCGCCTTCCCGTCGCGGGAGCTGCTGGTGCGCGCCGCGACGCCCAAGGGCGCGTCGGGACGTGTGTTCGGCTTCGTCTATTCCGGCATGGACGTCGGCTCGGCGATCACGCCCGTGCTGTTCGGCTGGTTCGTCGATACGGGCATCCCGCGCTCCGCCTTCCTTTGCGTCGCTGTCTTCTGGGTCTCGGCGATCGTCATCATCCGCATGACGAACGTCGCCTCGCAGCGGCGCGCCGCCGTTCCCGCCGAATAGAAGGCCGCCCGGAATGCAGTCCACCGCCCTCGTCGAACGCCGCCGCGACATCCGCGTGATGAGCGTGGTCGGCGTCTGCCACTTCTTCAGCCACTTCTACCAGTTCGCGCTGATCCCGCTGTTCATCCTGATCAACCGGCACGAGGGCTACAGCTTCGAGAGCCTCGGGCTCCTGATCACCGTCTTCTTCATCGCCTCGTTCTCGCTCCAGATCCCGGTCGGCTTCTTCGTCGACAAGTTCGGCGCGCGTACGATCCTGATGACGGGCATCGGGACGATGGCGACGGCGACGATGCTCTACGGCTTCTTTCCCTCATACGAGACCATGATCGTCTTCGCCGCATTGGCCGGCATGGGCAACAGCGTCTTCCACCCGGCGGACTACAGCATCCTCGCCGCGTCGGTCACGAAGCCGCGCCTCGGTCGCGCGTTCAGCATCCACAATCTCGGGGGCTTCGTCGGCTATGCCGTGGCGCCGCTTTCGATGGCGGCGATGGGCGAGATCTACGGCTGGCGCACGGCGGTGATCGCGGCGGGCATCACAGGCCTCCTCGTCATGCTGGTCTCGATCGTTCTCAGCGGCGACTTCCGCGACTCCTCGCACGCGCGGCGCGAGGTCGCGGTGAAGAACTCGCTCGGCGAGGATCTCCGGATGCTGATGGCCCCGGCGCTCCTCCTCTGCATCCTGTTCTTCGCGCTCCTCGCGGGCGGTCAGGTGGGCGTGCAGTTCAACGCCGACAAGGTGTTCAACGTCGCCCACGGCATCCCCCTCCTGATCGGCAACAGCTTCGTTACCATCTTTGTCGTCGGTGCGATCTTCGGCGTGATCGGCGGCGGCATCGTCGCCGACCGCAAGGATGATCCGCTGAACGTCACGTTCCTCAGCTTCCTCGCCTCCAGCCTGATGGTCGTGCTGCTGTCGCTGACACCGCCCTGGATGCCGGCGGTCTACGTGCTGATCGCCGCGGCGGGCTTCTTCTTCGGCTTCGGCTTCGCGGCGCGCGACCTCGTTGTCAGTCGTATCGCGCCGCCGGAGGCGAGCGGCAAGGTCTTCGGCTTCGTCTTTTCCGGGCTCGACATCGGCTGCGCCATCGTTCCCGCCATATACGGATATCTGCTCGATGTCGGCCGCCCGCTCGTCGTGTTCTACATCGCGGCGGTGCTGATCTTCCTGTCGGCCTTCTCCGTCTACGCCGCGGGGCGCAGCGTCTCGCCGCGCCGGGTCCGGGCCGGCCCGTAGGCGGTTCCCTTGAACGGCATCTTCTTTGCCATCGTCCTCATCTCCTTCCTCGCCGCCGGCTGGCGCGAGCTGACCTGGAGCGCACCGGCGGGCAAGGATGCGGTCTCGCCGATGCAGGCGCTCGCCAACGGCATGGTCGAGACAGCGGGAAGCTCGGTCACCCTCGCCATAGGCCTCGTCGGCGTCATGGCGCTGTTCCTCGGGCTTATGAAGGTCGCCGAGGAGGGCGGGATCCTCCGCATCATCGCGAAGACGATCCGTCCCCTCATGGTCCGCCTGTTCCCGGACGTCCCGGCGCATCACCCCGCCATGGGCGCGATGATCATGAACATGTCGGCGAACGCGCTCGGCCTCGGCAACGCGGCGACGCCCTTCGGCATCCGCGCGATGCAGGAGCTCGACAATCTGAACGCCCACAAGGGCACGGCGAGCAACGCGATGGTGCTGTTCCTCGCGATAAACACCTCGAGCGTCACCCTGCTGCCCACCGGCGTCATTGCGCTCCGCGCTGCGGCGGGATCGACCGATCCGGCAGGCATCCTGCCGACCACCCTGTTCGCGACCGTGTGCTCGACGACGATCGCGATCCTCGCCTGCCTGTTCCTCCAGCGCCGCTGGAAATCGGCGGCCGACGTCACGCCGGAGCCTGAAACCGAGCATGCGATGCCGGACGGCGCGGCGGAAGTCATTCCCGAGGTGGCCGAGGCCTCCTACCCGGCCTGGATTTCCGCGCTGGCGCTTGCCGGAATCGTCGCGCTGATCCCTATCACGATCCTGTTCGGCCGCCAGATATCCCCCTGGATCATTCCCGGCCTCATGGTTGCGCTCCTGGGCTTCGGCGTTGCGAAGAAGGTCAGGATCTACGAGGCGTTCATCGAGGGCGCGAAGGACGGGTTCAACGTCGCCATCCGGATCATCCCCTATCTCGTCGCGATCCTCGTCGCGGTGGGAATGTTCCGGGTGAGCGGCGCTCTCGACGTCATGATCGCCGCCATCGGTCCCCTGACCTCGCTCGTCGGCATGCCGCCCGAGGCGCTTCCCATGGCGCTGTTGCGGCCCCTGTCGGGCTCCGGTGCTTACGGCGTCCTGGCCTCGATCATCCAGGACCCCACGATCGGGCCGGATTCCTATGCGGGATATCTCGTCAGCACGATCCAGGGCTCGACCGAGACGACGTTCTACGTCATCGCCGTTTACTTCGGCGCGGTTCAGATCCGGCGCATAAGACATGCCCTCGTCGCCGCACTGTGCGCCGATTTCGCGGGCATTGCCGCCGCCGTCTTCATCTGTTCGCTGCTTTACGGATAGGCCCCCTACCGGGCCTTATGAAAAGAGCGGAGCCAACACCTGCGCCGGTTTTACCGGCTCCGCCCAACGCAAAGGAGTACAGGGAGGCATTGGTGGGACAACCAAAACGACTTCCTTTGCGGCGCATCCGCCACGCGGCAAGGGAGAGAACCACGCGGCAATTCGTGAATACCGGGTACAGTATTCATTCAAACAGTATTATCAGGTTTCACTATAATCGCACAGACAAACCAACCCTCTTCTTGAGGGGGTGATTCGTTCTGATTCATCTTTTAAAGACAAACGATTACGAGAAGTCTGCATACAAACCGAAACAACTGAGTCGAATCGATTCGCCTTCGTCAATCGCTATCGCAGGACGAAATCGAAGGTTCCCGCCTTGATTCCGGGCTCCGCCGCGGCCGTCTCGGCCAAAGTCGCGGCCCTTTTCGCGGCGGCGCTTCCGAGACGGGAATACACGAAGTCTTCATCGTTCATCGCATGACCCGGAAGGTAGATCTGGGTGGTGAGGCGTCGTCCATTCGGCGCGACGAGCCGGGCGTGAATGTGCGGCGTCCGTCCCCCGTAGGGCACCGGAACGATGGTCCGGAATCCGAAGACTCCATTTCCATCCGCGGTCGCGGTCCCGTAACCCTGGAAGCCGGGATCGATGCCCCGCTCGCCCGACGAGGCGGAATGCATATATCGCCCGTCCGCATCGCATTGCCAGATCTCGATCCGCGCGCCGGCCAGCGCATCTCCGTCCACGGTCAGCACCCGCCCCGTCAGGGCGAGAGGCGTGCCGCGCGCCTGGACGGCGTGCCCCGCGATACGAGTCAGGTCGCTGTCCGTATCCGCCGGCATGCGATCGGGAAAATAAGGGCCCTCGGTCGAGGCCGGTGTCGGAAGGCGTTGCGAGGCCGCGGCCGGGCCGGATGCGAGGAACGCCGAAGACGTGACAATGAAGCATCGCCTCTTCATGAAAAACCCTCTGGAAACCGCGCTTTTCTGCAAGCACGGGCGAACCCGTCCTTTCCGTCGCCTAATCCCTAGCGCGGCGAATTGTTAACCATTAATTCGATTTGTTGCGATTTTTTTCGATATCGCCATTGAAATTGGTGATTCGCGGCGTCATATTGATGGACAGGCAGGCGGCGTAAGTCGCCATTGGGTAGTATACGGGTAGAAATTTTCATGAACGCGCATGCGATCAACACGACGCCTTTCGTGCTCGGCGGCCTCATTCTTTCGGGTTGGGTTCTCGCCGGCGTCGCAATCCTCCGCACGCTCGGGGCGCTGTAAGCTCCGCGGGCGTTAATCGTGCCCGCTTCCGGTCTGCCGATTAGCCATTCTTAAATCTTTTACGGACAGATTCCCTCAGGATCCATGCTCCTGTGGTGAGATTCGGCTGTCCGTATAAGGTGGACCGACAGTGAAATTCGACGATGTGAGACTGTTCCTGTGCGACCCTCGCCTGCAGATCAGGACGAGCCTTCGCATGGCCCTGAACGATGCGGGCATCAGGAACAAGAACATCTGGGAAGGAAACGACCTCGAGGCGATCGAGATGGCGGTTGCGGACCCGAACGGTCCGGACATCATCATCTGCGACGTCACCGAGAATTCAGATCAGGCGTGCCAGATCTTCAATGCGATACGGCACAACGAGCTCGGCACCAATCCGTTCATCTGCATTATTGCCGTGGCGTGGTCGCCGAACCACGCCCTGGTTTCCAAGGTGATCGATTCCGGTGCCGACCTTCTGGTCGCCGCGCCGATCTCCCCTGCCCTTATCCTCGACCGCATCGGCTCGCTCGTGCACAGCCGGAAGCCCTTCGTCGTGACCAGCGACTATGTCGGCCCCGACCGCCGGCTGCTGCAGGAACGCGGGGCAGAGACCGAGATCGAGAAGATCGAGGTTCCCAATTCGCTCCGCGACAAGGCGCTCGGCCAGTTCGATCCCGACAAGATCCGCGCCGAGATCGAAGCGACCCGCGCCAGCATCAACGACCAGAAGATCGACCGCCAGGCGCTGCAGCTCTCCTTCCTCGCCGACATGGTGGTTCAGGAGGTCGAGAGCGGCGCGAAGAAGATGGACCGCGACCGTCTGCGCAATCTCGTCAAGTTGACCAACGAGCTCAAGATGCGCGCATTCTCCGCCGGCGCGAAGGAACTCGAGGAAATCTGCGTCGCCGTGCGCGAGGTCATCCAGCGCATGGTGAAATCGCAGGGCGACGTGAAGAAGAAGGACATCGAGCTGCTCACCCAGCTCTCGCTCGCCGTCCGTGCCGCGGCGCGCCCGACGTCGGGCAGCCGCGAAGCCGCCCACGACATCTCGCGGACCGTCGTCGGCGTCCAGGCCGCCGGCTAGGCTTTCTCTCCGGCTTTCCGTTCTCTCAGCTGCGGCGATCCGCGAAGCGCGGCGCCTTCACGCTGGATTCGAATTCCTTTGCCAGCGTTCCCGTCTCCAGCACGGTGATGTCGGGCGTGACCTCGAACACGGTTTTCGTGCGCTCCGCAAGCGCCGCAGAGGCCGCGGCGGCATCGCAGCCCGGCCGGACCTCGACCGACAGGGCGAACCGGTCGGTGCCGTCTGCGGCGGACACCAGCTCCGCCTTGAAGTCGTTGATCTCCGCCACGTCGAAGACGAAGTCCTCGAATTCCTGGTGATTGATGTTGACGCCGCGGATCTTGAAGAAGCCCGCCGTGCGGTGCGCGTGGCGGATCACCGGGAACACCGAGAAGCCCGATTTCGTCTTGCCCGCCTTCTGCCAGGTGACGATGTCGCCCGAGTTCCAGCGCAGGAACCCGGCCCCGTTGTTGCTGAAGAGCGGCGTCATGACGAAGACGCCGGGCTCGCCCTCGCCCACCGGCTTCATCGTGTGCTCGTCGAGCACCTCCACATAGGCGAGGTCGGTCCAGATGTGGAAGCCGTCGCGCGCCTCGCTTTCCGCGCCCATCATGCTGCACTCGGTCATGCCGAAGCAGTCGTAGACCTCCGCACCCCACTCGCGCTCCAGCTTGGCGCGTTTCGACGCCGAAACCGGCTCTGCCGTGCACAGGATGCGATTCACGGAGCCGCCTGCGAGGTCGATCCCGTTCGCGGCGGCGAGGTTGGCGAGATGGAGGCCGTAGCTCGACATCCCCATCCAGACGGTGGGTTTCATGGTGCGGATCAGCTCGAGCTGGATCGCCGACGGCAGCGCCGCGCCCGAGCCGCCCCACACCGCGCCGATACCCATGTGGCGCGCGGCCCGCGCCCACATGTGGCCGGCCGGGTGGATTCCGAGCGGGAAAGAGATGTGCGCGAGGTTCCCCGGCCTCGTTCCCGTGCACTCGAAGGTGCGGGTGAAGCCGACCATGTTGTAGCGGATGTCGTCGTAGGTCTTGGGATAGAACAGCGGCCTGCCAGTGCTGCCGCCGGAGCGCCAGTACTCGCAGATGTCCTCGCGCCGGGCGGTGCAGAAATCCTCGTAGAACCCTTCGACCGACATGCCGCGGAGCTGATCCTTGTCGAGGATCGGGATCTTCGCCCATTCCTCCGGATCGTCGAGCTTCGCGGGATTGATGTGGACGAGCTTGCCCTTCCAGAAGTTGGCCCGCTTGGCATTGGCAAAGGCGATTGGCTTGCGTTCGCGCTGGATGCGCTCGATCGCCTCGGGCGACTCCGGCAGCCCGAGCGGCAGGTCCATCGCCGGTCCGCTCATCGGCGGGTTCCCGGGCCGAACGCGCCGATCCAGCGCTTCTGCGCCGTGTAGCCGTCGGGCAGGTCTCCCGATTTCTCTTTCGCGCTCATTGCTTCGAGCCGCGCGCGCTTCTCCGGCGTGTCTTCCGCGATCTCGGCGAGCGCGTCGCCCAGGAGTCGCTCGTAGTCGGCGCCGACCGGACACACGTCCTGGCAGCGCCGGCATCCGGTGACGACGCCGGAGCCGCGTAGGATGCTCTGCCACAGGTTGAAGGAGTTCTCGGACCGCACGAGCGCCAGCTTCTTCATCGGATCCGGCTCGTCGAAGATCGCTTCCAGATGATCCGTCAGCTGCGCGAAGCCGTGGGGCGAGCGGTAGGCGTCGCAGGAGGGCCAGTCGCGCGCCCAGTGGCCGACCACGTCGCCCGGACAGGCGCTCAGGCACCGTCCGCATTCCGGTCCCTTGCAGAGCGCCTCTGCCATGGGCGCATCGGTCTCGCAGTCGACGCTGCACATCACCGCCGTCAGCATCACGCGCGGGCCGTATTCGGGCGTCAGCAGCTGAAGATTGAGCCCGAGCGTGCCGAGGCCCGCCTCCACCGCCGCATGATTGAGCGACAGCAGCGTCGTCAGGTGTTCGTCCGGGTCGTTCTTGTAGGCCCAGGGATCGACATGGGTCGGCGGGATGATGATCGCCGGATAGCCCTGGTCCTCGAGCCAGTAGACGAGGCCGAGCGAGGCCTCCTCCAGCATCGTGATGGTGAGCTCGTCGTTGTAATACTTGTGGCGCTCGTCCCAGCGCGCGATCCGCGTGCTGCCGCTGGTGTAGCGCTTGGCGAGGACGATGACCCTGCCGCCGTCGTGGTCGGTGATGTCGGACGGACGCTTGTCGAAGCCGGGCGGAGGGTTGTTCTCCATCGCGGCGCCGTCGGCGATGCCGACGAGGTCGGCGCCGAGCGCGCGCGCCTTCGCCTTGATGTCGGCCGCCGTCACCGGCGACTGGAACGCGGATACCATCAGCCCTGCTCCCCTGCGGCGGTCTTCGCCGCCTCTTCCTTCTCGCGCTGCAGCTTCTTGAACTCCTGGAGCTGGCGCGCGACCATTCCCTTGTAGCCCTCGGGCCCGACCCAGCGGCTGTTCCACTCGTTCAGCCCGTCGATCGGATCGCCGTTCTTGCGCGCTTCCTTGAAGCCGCGCGCCTTCTCGACCTTCTCCGGCGTTTTCTCCGGGATGACCTTCTGCACCTCGGCGAGATGCGCGTGATAGTCGTTGCCCACGGGACAGACCGCGAGGCAGCGCGGGCAGTCGCCGAACGAACCGACCACGCGGAGAAGTCCCTGCCAGAAGCCGAACAGTTCGCGGTCCTTGAGGAGGTCGCGCTGCTCCTTTGGTGAAGCCTTCAGGTACTCGCCCCAGAACCGCAGGATCGTCGCGAAGCCGAACTCCTGGGCCTCGGTCGCGCAGTTCCGCTTGTCGATGCCGAAATGGCGCACCGCGTCGGACGGGCAGGAATAGAGGCAGCGGCTGCAGGATTCGCCGATGCAGACCTGCTCGGTGATGCGCTCGTCGGGCGCGATCTCGGCCTCGGTCAGGATACCTGTCAGGTAGATCCGGGGCCCGAATTCCGGGGTCAGGATGTTGACCTCGAGCCCGAACGTGCCGAGCCCCGCCTCGATGCCGAGATGGCGCGTGCTGAGGCGGCCGTAGCTCGCGTTCTTGTAGCTCCAGTCGGTTTCCTGCGCCGCGGTGACGAAGGAGGGATAGCCCTCGTCCTCCAGCCACTGGGCGATGTTGTAGGCGGTCTTGTCCATCGCCCGCAGCACCAGCATGTCCATGTACTGGACCGGAATGTTGGTCTTCGCGCGGAACGCGCCGACGGGAATGCGCTTGGCGATGACGATGACGCTCTTGGCGTAAGGAGAAATACGGTCCGGCGTCTGCGGCCACTTGGGATCGGGCGGGAACGCGTTGAGCGTCGCCGCGCTCGCGATGCCGACGAGATCGGCGCCATATGCGCGAGCCTTGTCCTTGACCAGCTGGGGATCGAGATCGGTGCTCATGACGGGCCAAGCCTGTCATAGAGGTTCCGCCGCGACAACAGGCTACGAGTCCCATGGAATCATGGTACAGTCCGGCATGCCGTCCACCGTCCGGAAATCCCGCGTTATCGAGCGTCTGAAGACAACCGATGCCGAGACGCGGGCGGAAATCCGCCGGTCTGGCGAGTCCATCCGTGCGCTCGCCGCGCGTTTCGGCATTGATCCGAAGACGGTCGCGACGTG
>JAYOEF010000081.1:2416-3922 GCA_038106605.1 Alphaproteobacteria bacterium | reverse complement strand
GAGGCGATGTGCGTCGGTTTCCGCCGGCATGCCATGCTGCCCCTCGACGACTGCCTCTATGCGCTTCAACTCAAACTGCCGCATCTCACGCGGTCGGCGCTTCACAGGCTTTATCTGCGCCATGGCGTCAGCCGTCTGCCCGGCAGCGGCGATGCCCCGGCCGAAGGCGGAATCGGCGACTTCTACATCGACAGCGCGGCGGTCCGGACAGCGACCGGATTTCCCCAGATCTTCATCGCCTTCGACCGTACGAGCCGCTTCGCGTTCGCTGATATCTTCGAATCGGAAGCCGTTGAAAACGGAGAGATTTTTCTCTCACGGCTTGTCGAGGCGACGCCCTATGCCATTACTGCGGTGCGGACCGGGGACGGCGCCTCGTTCGTGGCGTCGGTGGAGGGAATTCCCCATCCGTTCGTCGCCGCCTGCGAAACGGCCGGCATCCGCCATACGGTCGTCGCGTCGGACGACCCCTGGGCGATCGGGCGCTACCGCACGCCCCCCGTGCGCCATCCCGGCGGCCGCGGCGTTCCGGCCTATGCCGATCCGGCGGCGCTCGCGGAGCATTATCTGGCGTTCTTCGACAGCTACAACTTCACGCGCCGGCTCAAGACGCTGAACGGGCGGACGCCGTACGAATATATCTGCGAGATATGGCGCCGGAATCCGGAGTTTTTCCGCATTTCGCCCGAAATCCACCGGCCCGGAATGCATAACAGGCGACAGGCCTGATCCATCCGTCCGTCACGTTTCTTTGATCGGACGGAGGGATTTCAACCCCTTGTCTTCGGCCGAACGTCGCTTATCTAGGCGGCATGGAAAACGGACCCTTCGAACGCCTGTCGGACCGCCTCAAGGGCGCCCTGATACTGGTTGCGATCGTATTCGCCCTTCTCGCCGTCTCCGGCGGGCCGGACGGAACCTCGGCCGGTACGCAGGAGGTATTCTCGCCGGTCGTCACCACCCCCGGCAATCCGAGCTGGGATTTCTAGGCGCAGATCGCCTCAGGTCCGGGCCGCCTCCGGACCGCCGTAACGCCGTACCTCTTCGCAGATCCTGATATCGTAACGGGCGAAGATGCGCTCCCGGCCCTCCTTCATCGCCTCGCGGTGCCGCGGATCGCGGGTCCAGCGCATCAGCGCGGCCTCGTCGTCCCAGTAGGACACCGTGCTCACGCGCCCGTCGCCCGAGACATGGGCGTAGCTCTCCTTCCCCCGGAAGCCCTCGATCTCGCCGACGATCGGCAACAGCGTCGCCAGCCATTTCTGCTGGTCGGCCTCCCGTCCGGGTAAAACTTCGAACTCGATCAGGCAGATAATCATGGAGGCCCCCTCAAATACGGGGCGGTCCGGATCATGCGGCCATTGTCCCGACCGTCCCGCCATCGTATGTAGACTACGGATTTTACACAGAATTGTTCATGGCGGGCTCTCAGGGAACAGACACGACGGCCGCAACCGGGGCGGAAACCGCGCTCGCGGCGGTCGAGCGCGCGGCCTACGAGCTGCG
>JAYOEF010000081.1:0-2316 GCA_038106605.1 Alphaproteobacteria bacterium | reverse complement strand
CAGTTCGACCTCGCCGACCCGATGCGCGGGCCCTTCCTCGCCTCGCGCGAACCGGTGCCTGCCGCTGTACAGGCCAGTGTGAAGCTCGCCAAGATCGCCCGCCTCCTGCCGTCGACGCTCGCGGTCGGTGTGGCGGAAATAGAGATCGGCCGGCATCCGGAGGTCGTGGTCGCGAATGCCGCGGATATCGGGTCTTACGACGAAACAGCGGCTTCAGCCCTGAAACGCGTCACGGCCGCGAAGGTCCCGCTCGCGGGGGCGGAGAACGCGCGGATCGTCGCCTTCCGCCCGGCCGACGGCGGCATCGAGCACCTCGCCATCGTTATCGGCGAACCCGAGCCGCCCGGCCCGACGCTGATCCGGCTGCATTCGGAGTGCTTCACGGGCGACCTGCTGGGCTCTCTTAAATGTGATTGCGGCGAACAGCTGCGTGGCGCGATCGAGCAGATCGGCAAGGAAGGCAGCGGCATCCTCCTCTATCTCGCCCAGGAAGGCCGGGGCATCGGGTTGATCAACAAGCTCCGCGCCTATGCGCTGCAGGACCAGGGCTTCGATACCGTCGAGGCCAACCAGCGCCTCGGCTTCGAGGACGACGAGCGTGTCTTCCTTGCGGCCGCCGAGATGCTGCGCCAGCTCGGGTTCTCGAAGGTCCGGCTGCTCACGAACAATCCGCGCAAGGTGGCCCAGCTCAAGGATTACGGGATCGAGGTCGTCGAGCGCGTGGCGCACGCGTTCCCGACGAACGTCCACAACGAGCGCTATCTCGCCGTGAAGGCCGAGAAGAGCGGCCACATTCTCTGAGTAACGTGCTCTAGAAAATCAGCCGACGATGTCGAGCGAGCGCTGGACGGTCTGGGTCGCGGCTGCCGCGGCGCGGTAGCCTTGGCGGGCGACGCCGAGATCGGCGGCCGACGGGCTGGTCGCGGCATTGGCGGCGGCGGACAGGCGGTTCGCGGTGTCGGCGAGGCGTGCGGGATCGCCCGTCGGGTTGTCGAAGCTGACCGCGACCTTGCCCGATGTGGCGTACTGCCGCCCGTCCGGACCGGTCTGGTAGCTGTAGCGGATCGGCCCTGCGGCGGCCCCCGCAGATGCGGCATGGGCCTTTTCCTCCTGGCGGACCGCGGAATCGATCTGGCGCAACCGGTCGAGCGCGGCGCGCTCCTCGGCCGTAAGGTCGTCCTTCTTCTTCTGGAGCTTCTTTTCCTCATCGTCGCCGCAGTCGGAGCAGTCGCCCGGTGCCTTGACCGGGCGCGTCGTGCGCACCGTCTCGGAGACCGACGATGGCACTGCGGCGGCAGCGTTGCCGCCGCCCGCGGCCGTATCCGTCAAACGGGCGCTGTAGCGCACCTGCATGTACTGGCGGCCTTCCTGCGGAGCGCCGACCGCCGCGGTTCCGACCACGGTGGCGAGACGCCCGAGCGAAGGCACGGTAACGACCGACCCTATCGACATGGCCGGATTCAAGCGCGCGATGCTTACCGGTTCGCTAGCGGAATTGGTTAATCGCGGTCTCGTGATGACGCTAGGACCGGATTTCCACAGCTAGATATCGACCCCGCGCATGGGAAGGAGCATCAAGTCCGTGTCGTCGGGCTTCGCGCCCGCCGCCGTCAGCATCGCGTTCGCCTGGCCCCGGTGATGGGTCTGGTGGTTGAACATGTGCGTGACGAGGAGCGCATGGGGCGCAGACAGATCCCGGCCCGCGGCGACCGAATGCCAGGTCAGCGTGCCGCCCAGCCACGCACTGTCGACCGCGCGCGCCCATTCGGAGATCACGCCGTCGAACGAGGTGCGCTCGCGATGGAGGTCCTCGAACGCCTCGATCTGGTTCGGCGAGTCCGGGATCGTCGCCGCCTTGGGCTTCGGCGTTCCCGCGAAGCGGCTCATCCAGATCTGGTCGCCCCAGAGGAGATGATTGAGCGTCGCATGGATCGATCCGAAAAACGCACCGCGGTCCTTGCGTCGCGCGTCATCCGGCAAGGTCTCGGCGGCAGCATAGATGCTCCGGTTCTGCCACGCGTTGTAGGCCGCCATGGTGCGGACGTATTCGGGCGTGATCACGGTATCCTCCCTCTTTCGGTCGCTTCAGCTCTTCGGCGTGCGCGCGCCGTAGGATCGCTGCGGCGTGCCCGGGTTGAGCGATATATGGGTATGGATGCCCTTCCAGTCGCCCCCGGCGTCATCGCGCCGGAAGATCACGGTCGCCCTGCCCGGCCGGTCGAACGGCTTGCCGTCCTCGTGATAGCCGGTCGAGGTCCAGACGACGATGCCGACGCCCTGCAGCCGGTCGGGCGAGACGACGCAGCGGAGCGTCGA
>JAYOEF010000080.1:11627-16002 GCA_038106605.1 Alphaproteobacteria bacterium | reverse complement strand
CTGCCGCCAGCGTTCGTTCTGAGCCAGGATCAAACTCTCAAGTTTGATGTTACCTAGATCAGGTCAGGCTTGCGCCTTTCCGGATCCGGAATAACGAGCTCCAATTCAAGCAAATTACGCATGGCTTATAAGTTAGCCGGAATGCGCACTTGGTTGAACGGTGCTCGGTATATACCGACACGCCGCCGCCTGCGCATCCCTTCCGATATTCACAATTTCAAAGAGCGCGTTTCCGCGAACGATCCCGCTTCCGATTTCTCGGAACCGTTTTCTATCCGGGGGAACTTTTTCGCTAAGGGGCGTGCCCCGTCGCGGAGGCAGGTTATATGGGCAGACCCGTATGGCTGTCAAACCCTTTTTGTGAAGATTTTTTGAAGAAAAGCGAGTTGTCCATAATGGCGGATTTCTGCGCTTTTTTACCGCCCGAAGGGTTTTCGGGGCAATTTCGGCGCGATTCAGCGAAACGATTCCGACATGTGGGGGGACATCCCGGGACCGGCACCAAGATGTGGCTTCCGCCGCGGCGCCGGAATGGCGGAAAACGCGGCTCCGGCGAATCAATACCGGTTCGGTTCCGCGAGGCCCATGCTATAAAAACTTCATGAAACCCGCTCCGGAAGCCCTTTCAGGAAACAGTTCGCGCCGCTGGAAAACCGCGGCTTCGCTTGCCCTTCTGGGCGCGCTCCTCGGCGGCTGCACCACCGGCGCGCCGGCGGATGCGCCGCCGGCGAGCTCGGCGACCTCGACCGGGGGCTCGCCGCGCACCGCGGTGGGTTTCTCGCAGTTCTCCGACATCGCCGTACCCGCGGGCGCGCGCATGGACGTCGAGCGCTCGCTCATCCTCGGTGCCAGGGACTCCTGGATCGGCCGCCTTGCGATGACCGCGACCGGCAATACGACCGCCACTTACGATTTCTTCCTCGCCGAGATGCCCAAATTCGGCTGGCAGGAGATCACGACGGTGCGCTCCGAGGTCAGCGTCCTGACCTACACGCGGGGCGATCGCGTCGCGACGGTGCAGATTCTTGCGCGTACGCTCGGCGGATCGCAGATCGATATCACGGTTTCGCCCCGCGGCCGCCCGGCGCCGGGCGCCGACGCCGGACCGGGTGCGGGATCCGGCAGCGCCGTCACGACCGCCCCGCTCCGCTGAGCGGACCCGCCCGAAGCTTCTCCGAAGGGCCGCTCGCGGCCCTTTTTCAATGGCGGCCCCGTGCATCTTGAACAAATTTATTTTAAGCTTAAAATATTTTTCCCGTGGCGGCATGAGCGATGCCGCCGTTCCGCGCCCGGCACGGGCCTGCATGGGAGAGAATTCGGATGTGGCGTCCCCCCCAGCGAATCAAGTGGACACCCGAGCCCGGCGAATGGCCGACGCGTGACGTCGCGGCGGCGTCGCGCCTGTTCGGCGCCGTCGATGTCGGCCCGGTGACGCTCGAACAGCGCACCTGGATCCCGGCGATGGTGCCGTGGCGTGCGACCGGCGACGGCATGGTGACGCCCGAGGTGCTCGACTGGTACGGCCGCTTCGCGCGCGGCCGTCCCGGTGCGATCGTCGTCGAGGCGACCGGCATCCGCGACATTCCCTCGGGGCCCCTTCTCCGCATCGGCGACGACCGCTTCGTTCCTGGCCTCCGCGACCTCGTCGAGACGGTGCGGCGTGAGAGCGGCGGGCACACGCGGCTCTTCATCCAGCTCATCGACTTCCTGGCGATCCGGCGGCGGCCGGACCGCGAGCGCTACCTCCGCGAGTTCCTGCGCATCACGCCCCGCCACCGCGACATCCTCGATGCTGCGGGCGCCGACGAGAAGGATATCCGCGACCGGCTCCTCGCGATGGCCGACAACACGCTCGAGCTGGTGCTCGACGCGCGCGAGTTCGAGGCGCTCAGGATGGGCTACCGGGAACGCGTTACCGACACGCATCTGCCGCACATCGCCAACCTTCCGGAGGTGCTGCCCGGCCTGTTCGCCTCGGCCGCCCTGCGTGCGCGCGAAGCTGGCTTCGACGGCGCCGAGCTCCACTACGCCCACGCCTATACGATGTCGTCGCTGCTTTCGCGCCTGAATACGCGGACCGACGGCTACGGCGGGCGGCTGGAAAACCGCCTCCGCCTGCCGCTCGAGGTCTACCGGGCGGTGCGCGGTGCGGTGGGCAACGACTTCGTCGTCGGCTGCCGCTATCTCGCCGACGACATCGTCGAGGGCGGCAACCGCGTCGAGGACGCGATGGAAATCGGCGTCGCGTTCGCGGGCGCGGGCATGGACTTCCTGTCGCTGTCGCGCGGCGGCCGGTTCGAAGACGCGCAACAACCCGCGGTGGGCGCCGCGGCCTATCCCTATACCGGGCCGAGCGGCTACGAATGCATGCCCCAATACTACTCCGACGAGAAAGGCCCGTTCGGCCGGAACGTGGAAGCGGGGGCGCGCATCCGGCACGCGGTGCGCGAGGCAGGGCACGCGACGCCCGTCGTGGTAACGGGCGGCGTTCACGGCTTCCTTCAGGCGGAAGAGATGATCGCGGACGGGAAAGCCGACGTGGTCGGGCTCGCCCGCCAGGCACTCGCCGATCCGGACTGGTTCCTGAAGGTAAGGCTCGGGCGCGGCTCCGAGGTCGTGGTCTGCGAATACACGAACTACTGCGAGGCGCTCGACCAGAAGCACGTGCCGGTGACGTGCAAACTTTGGGACCGCAAGAATCTGGAAGATGCCGCGGCCCTCCGGACACCTGACGGAAAGCGCAGGTTGTCGGCCCCGGTATGGGAACCGGGGCTCGACATAGACGCCGCGCTCGGAAGCTGATCCCGGATTACGAGCTGCCGTCGATCGGCGAACCGCCCGCCGGCTCGATCGCGGGCGCACCCGCCGTCTTGCCGCCGAACGTCTCCAGCCCGTCGCCGCCGGCGGCCGGGCCGCCGTTCGTGGTGGACGCGGACGCACGCAGGAGAACGTCCTGGAGAATGCGCTCGTTGCTCGCCGAGAGATCGATGCCGCGATCGCGGGTGATCTGATCGGCGACGGCGCGCGAGAGCTCGACGAACGAATCCGGCGTCACCATCATGTCGCGTTCGCGCGTGAGTACGGCACTGACTTCGCCGGCCGCACTTTCGACCGCGTCGATCTGCGACCGGGCGCTGCGCACGGCGGCGCGGATGTCGCGGATGGAGTCCGAGGCCTCTTCGACCGCCGTCACCGCCGCATCCGCATCCGCCTCGCTCGCGAGCGTCGCGGTTTCGAGATCTTCGGAGATGGCCGCGACCCGTGCGTCGGACAGTTCCACATCGACCGTGTCGCCCTCGCCTGGCGTGGTGCGCACCTTGAAGGAAAGCCGGTAGGGATCGTCGGGGGTATCGGGATCGCCCTTCAGGAGATCCTGATCGTTCAGCTTCGCATCGTCGACCCGGTCGTCGATGTCGCGGCGCAACTGGACGAATTCGCCGTCGAGCAACGCCCGGTCGCGCACCGAGAGATCGTCGGGATCGCGGAACGACCCGTCTTCGCGCTCGGTCCGGGCACTGGAAGCGGACGCCGCGATCTCGGACATCCGGTCGAGCTTGTCCTGGATATCGCTCAGCGCGCTGTCGGCGATGCCGAGCACCGTGGACGCCTGCGCTGCATTCTGCGCAACCTCCCTGAGTTCGTTCACGCGCTGCGTGAAGCGGCTGCTCGCCGCAATTGTAATCTTGTCGGACCGGATGCCGACGCCTTCGAGATCCACGGAACGCGATGCAGCACCCTTCGCCTCTCGAACGAGTGCGGCGATGTTGTCCGTCTGCTGCACCCGCGGGTGCACGATCGACGTCACGACCGGATCGGTCTTGTTTATGTCTGCCACAGCCAGACCCTCTGTCTCTGTTACGGGTTCTGGATGCACCGAAGTTCTTATGTTTAAGGGAGCAGACTAGACCGGAAGCATTACCCCGCCATTAACGATTGATTTACTTTTCGGAAAATTCGGGACGAATGCCGGAGAGCGCGGAAACCCGGGGGAAACGACCGCCCTTGGAAGCCGTTTGAACCCTGCCGCACCCCCCTGCAGGCAGCGTTTCGGCGCCCGGCGGAGAGATTGTTTTCAGAAAAAAGCGAAATCGGCGAAGTCACGCCCGCGAGACCTGGACAGTCCCGCTCACAAAAAAAGTCCGGCGCATAAAAAAAGACGGCGACCGGAAGGTCGCCGCCCTTTTCCCGTTGCCGGCAATGCCGGCAGAACAGATTACGCCGCGCGGCGAACCGTGCGACGGACGACCCGACGGGCCGCGGGCTTCTTCGCCGCAGTCTTGCGCGCCGGAGCCTTCTTCGCGGCGGTCTTCTTCGCGGTGGCCTTCTTCGCCGCCGGCTTCTTCGCTGCGGCCTTCTTCGCCGCCGGCTTCTTCGC
>JAYOEF010000080.1:0-11527 GCA_038106605.1 Alphaproteobacteria bacterium | reverse complement strand
TTCTTCGCGGCCGGTTTCTTCGCGGCCGGTTTCTTCACTGACGTTTTGGCAGCCATCTTAGGCTCCTTCCTTTTCGTTTGCCGGGATGCCCTTTAATAACGCGGGCGTTTAGTTCACGTGATATCGGTTAATACCTGATCGTTAACAAAGTCCTAAAATGCCCCCCTATACTGAATCTGTATTCTCCTTTTTTCAAAATAATTTTGGCCGCGCGGAACGAGTCGCACACGGCGTCGCAACGTCTGGTTCAGGAGTCGATTCAGGATGCGCGCGGAGAAGATTTTCTATTCGCGCAGAACACCGCGGCCATGATCAGAACGTAGCCGACGGCACTTCCCCATCCGATCGGTTCGCCGAGCATCCACGCCGCGAGAAGGATCGCAGTGAGCGGATTGAAGCCGACAGAAATCGCCGCCTGCGTCGGCGTCACGAGTCGGAATCCGGAGATGAAAAACCACATCATCAGAACGCCGCCGGGGAGCACAAGCCCAGCAAAACCAAGCCATCCCGCCATGCTGAGATCGAGCGAGCCGTCGAGCGGATGTCCGAAAACAAATGCGACGGGCGCGAGCGCGAGCGCGCCGATCATCATCGAGTACGCGGTCATCGCGATCGGGTCGTACTTGATCACGTAGCGTTTCGCGAAGACGGTGTACGTTGCCGAACACGCCGTACCGATCGCCATGATCACGTCGCCGCGGATTGCATTCGGCGGAGACGCAACATCGAAACCGATCGCCGACCAGACGCCGGCGATCGCGAGCACGACTGCAAAAAATTTCCACAAAGTGATTCGTTCGACGCGAAAAAATGCGGCGAGCGTCATCGTGACGAGCGGCATGCACGCATAAATGAGCGCGCCGCGCGCCGACGTCGTGTCCTGCAATGCGCGTGCGAAGCAGAACGGAAACGCACCGTAGAACATCACCGACAGGACGAGCAGCGCGATCCTGTCACGCGGATCGATGCGTAGTCTGCGTCCCTGGAACTTCACGACGGCGACGAGGACGAGCGACGCGAGGATGTAACGGAACGACGCGAGCGTGAACGGATCGGACTCGGCGACGACGAAGCGCGTCAGCACGACGGTCAGGCCGCCGATGCTCGCCGCCGATCCGACGAGCATCATTCCGATGAGGGGTTTCCGGTCGGCCATCCGGGCGGACGCGCGCAAGCCGCGCGTTAGTCGTAGGCCTTGTCGCCGAGGACGGCCTCGCGGAAACGGGCGCGGATCGCCGTACCGTCGCGCATGGGAAGAACCATGGGGACGTGGTCGGTGCTGATCTTCACATCGACGAACACCGGCCCCTTCGCCTCGTAGAGCGTCGGGATCGCGCCTTCCAGCTCCTTCTTCGTCCACACCGTCGCCGTCGTGCCGAAGCCGGCGGCCGCGGCCATCGCCGCGAGATCGACGCCGTGGCCCGTGTGGGTCTCTTGCATGCCGGTTTCGCCGTAATGCTGGTTATCGAGGACGCAGATCGCGAGGTTCGACGGCGCCGAGACCGAAACCGTCGCGAGCGCGCCGATGCCCATCAGCATCTCGCCGTCGCCGGTGAGCACGAGCACCCTGCGGTCCGGCTGCGCCTTGGCGAGCCCGAGAGCCGTCATCGCCGCGCCGCCCATGCCGCCCCAGAGATAGAAGTTGTTCTTGTGATCGCCGGCCGCGGCTGTGTCCCACGTCGCCGATCCCAGCCCGGTGACGACGAGCACGTCGCCGCGGTCCTTCAGGATGCGCGAGACGACGTCCCGCCGGTTCATCGTGATCTTTTTGCCCGCAGCCATTATTTCCGCCAGTCCTTGTAGCCGATGATCTTCTGTCCGATCAGGATCGCGACGCCACGATAGGAGCAGAACGCGATCTGCGATGCCGCGCGGATCGTCTCGGGAAGGTCTTCCGCGTCGTCGACGTGATAGACGATCATGCCCGCGTCCTCGAGCGCCTTCCGGGTGCCCTGCCCCATCGGGATCTGCCACGGATTGAACTCGCCCCACTCGCCGCGCATGGTGACGAGCATGAGAAGCGGAGATCGCGTCTCCTGGATGATCGACAGCATGTTGATGCAGTTGCCGACGCCGGAGGACTGCATGAGGAGCGCGCTGCGGTCGCCGCCGAGCCACGCGCCGAGAGAAAGGGCGATCCCCTCCTCCTCGGTGGTAAGCCGCGTCGTCTTGATGTGGTTGTCGGCGTGGCAGCTCCGGATCAGCTGCGCATGGCCCGCGTCGGGCACGTAGCTAACCTGGGCAATCCCCGCGTCCTTGAGCGAACGGAAGATCTTGTCCGGCCAGTCGGGTGCTTTGGTCTTCTTGGATTTGGCAGCGGCCATGGTCGTTTTTGTCTCGCAATTCCGGCATCTGTGCGCGCCGCATCTATTATCGCGTTCGCCGCGCCAGTACAATTGCGGTCTCCAGATCGGGATATGCAGTGATGGCACGTATCGAAGCGAACGGGATCTCCATCAACTACGTCGTGGACGGGCCGGAAGGCGCGCCCTGGGTGACCTTCGTCACCGGCATCACGAACGACACCACCATGTGGGACGACCACGTCCCGGCGCTCAGCCGCGAGTACCGCCTCCTGCGGCTGGATTCGCGCGGACATGGCGGCAGCGAAGCGACGAAGCCGCCCTACTCGTTCGACCAGCTGTCAGGCGACGTCATCGGCGTCTGGGATGCCCTCGGCATCGAGCGCTCTCATCTCGTCGGCATCGGGCTCGGCGGCATGACGACGGTGGCGACGGCACTCCGCGCGCCGAAGCGCATTGCGTCGATCGTGCCCACAGCGTGCCGGGTCGAGCTCGTTCCCGAGTACCACGCCATCTGGCCGCCGATGATCGAGAAGTCGACCGCCGAGGGCATCGAAAGCATCGTCGACATCACCGCATCGCGCTGGTTCCCGGAAAGTTTCCGGGCGGCGAACCCGGCAAAGATGGACGCGGTGCGCGCGATGATCCGGCGTACGTCGCTCGACGGCTATCACGGCTGCATCCGCGCGCTGCTCACCGTCGGCTTCGGCGACCGCATGCACGAGATTCGCATGCCGGCGCTGTTCGTCTCGGGCGCGCTCGACATGATCGGCGGCCCGCCCGCGGTCATGAAGGAGCTCGCAGCATCGGTCGCGAACGGACAGCACGTCTCGTTGCCGGACGCAGGTCACATCTGCAACATCGCAAACCCGCGGGCGTTCGAAGCGGCTCTGCTCGACTTTTTCGCTTCGCTCTGATGGAGACGGCGTTCATGCGTCGCACCGGCGCTGCGCTGCTCGCACTCGGGCTGCTCGGGGTAACACCGGCCCTCGCCCAGAAGGCGACGCCGGTCGATCTCGAGCTCGCCTTCGTCGTCGATGCCTCGGGCTCGATCGACGACCGCGAGATGCGTCTCCAGCGCCAGGGCTATGCCGACGCGCTTTCGAACCCGCAGGTCCAGAAGGCGATCTCGTCCGGCTTCCTCCGTGCGATCGCTGTCGCCTACATCGAGTTCGCCGCGGACGGCTGCGTCTGGCAGCGGGTCGGCTGGACGCGGATCGCGGGCGAGGCCGATGCGAAATCATTCGGCGGTCGCGTCCTCGCCGCGCCGCGCGACTTCTGCTCCGGCGGCAACGCAATCGGCGACGCCGTGGTTTTCGCCACCAAGACGACGCTCGAGAACGAATTCGACGGCACGCGCAAGGTGATCGACGTCTCGGGCGACGGGCCCGACACCACGGGCCTCGTGCCCGTGCAGGTCGCCCGCGACGACGCGGTGCGCCGCGGTTTCACCATCAACGGCCTCGTCATCGAGCGCCCGGTGATGCCGGACCTCCCGGAATATTTCCGCCTCAACATCACCGGCGGCCCCCGCGCGTTCGTCATCAAGGCGGAGAACCGCGAGAATTTCGCCGACGCGATCCTGAAGAAGCTGATCTTGGAGATCGCGGATACCGCGCCCGGCCGTCAGCAGGCCGCGGACTGAATCCCTCCCGCGGCGGACGCCGCAGATCCCCCTGAAGTCAGTCCACGACGGCGATCATGTCGATCTCGATCATCATGTCGGGATGCGCGAGCCGGCTGACCTCGAACGTCGTCGACGTCGGCCATCCGGGCCCGAAATACTTCTCCCGGATATCGACGCACTCGAAGAACGCATCCATGTCGGTGACGTAGGTCACCGCTTTCACGACGTCGGCGAGCGACGCCCCGGCGGCCTCCAGCGCGTTCTTCAGATTTTGCCCGACCTGCTCGAACTGGGCGCGCATGTCGCCCTTGCCGACCGCATTTCCCTTCGCGTCCCAGGCGAGCTGCCCGGATACGAAGATCATCCGCTTTCCTTCCACGGAAACGGCCGTCGGAAACATCGCCTTTCCGCTCATGATCCGAGCATAGACGGTGTCTGGGACGTGGTTTTCTCTCTTCGCGGCCATGTGATCCTCCCTTTGGCGAAACGGGTCTATATTTGCCCCATGATACAATTTCGCCGCACGATAGCGACCCTGCTGCTGCTGTCCGCCGTCTCCCCGGCATGGGCGGCTTCTCCGGCGATGCCGAACGAGGCGCCTGACCCGGCCCTCGAAGCCGTGATCAGAAGCGGCGCCGATGCGATGGAGGCGGGAGACCACACCGGCGCCGAAGAGGCGTTCCGTGAGGCGCTGCGGCAGGAGCCGCGGGGCAGCGTGCGCGCCGAGGCGCTGTTCCGCCTCGGGCTCGCGCTCGCAGCGCAGGAGCGTTTCGGAGAAGCCGAGTCGCCGATCGCCGAGGCCGAAGGGATCGCGCGGTCGATCCGGAGCGCGCGCAGCCTTCTCCTCGCCGACGTGCTGCGGGCCAAGACCATCGTGCTCTACAAGACGGGCCGCATCGAGGAGGCGCGCGCGGTCTATCGCGAGGCGAAAGCGATCCTCGAACACAGTGCCGATGCGTGGGCAACGGAGCCGGACGGCACGACGTGGCGGCACGGTCCGTCGGGCTGGCGTTTCGCCGAGAAGATCGGCCCCTTCGCGCGCCTCAGGCGCACCATGTTCGACGAGACCGGCTACAACGTCGCGGTCCACTACCGGATCGGGCCGGGCGGATGGAGCGCGACGCTAGTGTCGGTCTACGTCTCCGTCGACCGCGGCGTGTCTCTGGCGGAGGAACTCACGGCGTCCCGCGCCGAAATCGAGAAGCAGTTTCCCGGCGCGAAGCCAGTGGAGGGGACGGTCGCGACCTTCGACCTCCCGCCGGACGCGCAGGGGCGGGTGCGTCGTACCTCTCTCGCGGCGTTCGAGAAGGGCCGTGCGATGATCCGGATCCGGGCGAGCTATCCGGCGGCGGAAGCGGAGGCACGCACCCCCGAGGTCGCCGCCCTGACCGAAGCGGTCAGGGCGTCCGGCCCGTAAGCGCCGTCAGCGGCCCTTGAACTCTGGCTTGCGGCGCTCGGCGAAGGCGTTGATGCCTTCCATGTAGTCCTCGGTCCAGCGCAGCTTCTCGTAGGAATGGCCCTCGACCTCCAGCGACGTCTTGAGCGGCGCCTCGTAAGCGGAGTTCAGGACCTTCTTGAGCGAGGCGAGCGCGACGGGCGCAAGGGCATTGAGTTTCGCCGCGTAGTCCTCGACCAGCGCCTGCAGCGCGGCGGCATCGTCGACGACGGCGGTGAGGAGGCCCCAGTCCTCGGCCTGCGGCGCCGGGATGCGCTTGCCCAGCAACACCATGTCCTTCGCGCGCGTGAGCCCGGCGATGCGGGCGACGCGGACGCTGCCGCCCGAACCCGGCATCTGGCCGAGCGAGCTCTCCGGCAGGCCGACAAGCGTATCCTTCGTGGCGAAGCGGAAGTCGCAGGCCATGGCGAGCTCGAAGCCGACGCCGAAGCCGTACTTCTCCATCGCGCAGATCACCGGTTTCTCCGCGCGCTCCGGCGCGCCGATGTTCCAGTGGAGATCGGACATCTTGTTCTTCGGGATGTCCGGGAACGCCTTCACGTCGCCGCCCGAGGTGTAGACGCCGTTGGCGCCCTTGATCACGATCACGCCGACGTCCGGATCCTCGTCCATCGCCTCGATGATCGCCCGGATCTGGTAGCGTCCGGTGTAGGAGACGATATTGAGCGGCGCCCGGTCGAGGATGAGATAGCCGATGCCCTTGTCGGCATCGACGTCGACGCGCAGACCGTCGAGCTTCTCGAGGATCTCGGCACGCTGCTTGGCATAATTCTTTTCGGTCATCTGGGGTGTCCCTGTTCCTTCGGTGTCAGTTCAAAGTGCTCGTGAAATCGGGGTCGGTCTCGTACTGGCCGTCGCGCAACAGCCTCCGCAGAAGCTTGCCGGAGGCCGAACGCGGGATCGCCTTGACGAAGACATAGGCGCGCGGGCGCTTGAAGCGCGCGAGGCTGCTGGCGAGGCACCACGCATCGAGCGCCTCCGCCGTGCAGTCGGGCGAGGCGGCCTCCACATAGGCGACGATCCTGGAGCCCATGCGCTCGTCCGGCAGGCCGATCACCGCGACCTGCTCGACCAGCGGCGACTTCGCCAGAACGTCCTCGACCTCTTCGGGATAGATGTTCTCGCCGCCCGAGATCACCATGTCGTCGACGCGTCCCACCACGTAGAGCTCGCCGTCCTCTTCGAAATAGCCGAGGTCGCCCGTGAAGTACCAGCCGCCCCGGATCGCTTTCTTGTCCGCGTCCGGGCGCTTCCAGTAACCGCCGAACGCCTCCATGCCGTCCATCGGCGCGATGATCTCGCCCGACTCGCCGGGCGGCAGGGTATCGTCCGGCCCGCTGCCGCCGTCGGGATCCGGCTCGACCACGCGGATCGTCTGACAGATGCCCGGCCGGCCGGCGCAGCCCGGCTTCTCGGCGACATGGTCGCAGACGGTGAAGCAGAAGATCTCGCTGGAGCCGTAGAAATTGCAGAAATGCGTCGGTTTGAACTCTTCGGCGCACTTGAGGGTGAGCGCCGACGTCATCGACATGCCGGCATAGGCGATGTTCGTGACCGACGTGAGGTCGTACTCGCCTCGCTTCGCATGGTGCAGCATGTCGTGGAACATGGTCGGCACCAGGAACAGCGTCGCGATCCGCTCGTCCCGGATCAGGCGCATCGCCGTCTCCGCGTCCCACGCGGGGAGGCACACGAGCGCGCCGTTCAGGAGCATGCCCATCAGCATCGAGCGCACGCCCATGGTGTGGAACATCGGCATCACGCCGAGGGTCGACTCGCCGTAACGGTAATAGAGGAGCGCGATGCAGTGCGTCGCGGCCAGCCTCTCCGCCCGGTGCGAACGCGGCACGCCCTTGGGGCGGCCTGTGGTGCCCGAGGTATAGAGCATCAGACAGATCTCGCGCTCGTCCACCGCGGACGGCCCGTCGACCGGGGGCGCCGCCAGCAGCGCGGCGAAATCGCCGCCGTCGATGTCGAGCGTCACGAGCCCCGCGTCGCCATGCTTCGCGAGCGCCTCGTCCACGGCCTTGCGTGAACGGTCCTCAAAGGCGACCGCGACGGCATCCGCATTGTCGAGGACGTAGGCGACCTCCTCGCCGTTGCCGCGCCAATTGAAGGGCGTGAAGATCAGCCCGAGCATCTGGCAGGCCCAGTAGAGCGTCGCCGTCTCGTAACGGTTCGAAAGGACCGTCACGAAATGATCGCCGGGCTTGAGGCCCTTCTGGCGCAGACCGCCCGCGACGGCGCGGATCTCGTCGTACCACTCCGCGAAACTGCGGCGCACGTCGCCGTCTACCAGCGCGAGCGCCCCCGGCTCGCGCAGCATGTTGCGCCGGAAGGCCTCGCCGAGGTTCATTGCCCGCTCGCCTCACCGCTCTCCTGGCCGCTCGCCTGGCGGATCGCGGCGACGATCTGCTCGTAGCCGGTGCAGCGGCAGATGTGCCCCGACAGCATGTCGCGGATCTCGTGGTCCGTCGGCTTCGGCACCTCCTCGAGGAACTTCGTCGCCGACATCAGCACGCCCGCAGTGCAGAACCCGCACTGGAGCGCGCCGTTCTCGTTGAAAGCCTTCTGCAGTGCGTTGAGCTTGCCTTCGGAATCCGCGAGCCCCTCGACGGTCACGATCTCCGCTCCGTCGCACTGCACCGCATAGCGCAGGCAGCTTCGCGTCGCCGCCTCGTCGATGATCACCGTGCAGGCGCCGCAGACGCCGTGCTCGCACCCGAGATGGGTGCCGAACAGGCCGAGCTCGTGCCGCAGGAAGTCGGCGAGCAGCATGCGGGGCTCGGCGAAGCCCGACATCTTCTTCCCGTTCACCGTCAGCGTGATCCGCTGCTTCTGATCCGGCTTGATCCTGAGCATCAGCGGTTCTCCCTCGCTTCCGCAAACGCCGCTTCGAGCACCCGCGCGCCGAGCACGCGGACGAGCTGGCGGCGGTAATCGGCATTCGCCTGAAGATCGACCATCGGATCGCAGGCTTCGGCAACAGTTTCCGCGATCTCACGCGCGATGTCTGCCGTGGCCGGCTTCCCTTTGAACCCCGCCGTCGCCGCGGCGAACGGCCGGTCCTCGACGCCGCCGAGCCCGAGGCTCAGCGCCGCGATGGTACCGTCGTCGGCGACGGTGGCTTCCGCCGCCACCGCCGTGATCGCGAAGTCTCCGTGGCGCTGGGCGATCTCCTCGAAGGCGTAGCCCGTCTTCTTGGCGCGGAGCGGCCAGATCAGCGCCGTGACCATCTCGTCGGCGCGCCGGTCGGTCGTGAGCACGCCGTGGAAGAACTCGCGCGCCGGCACCTCGCGTTTGCCGGCCACCGACTGGAGCCGCACCGCGCCGCCGAGCGTGACGAGCGACAGCGGGATCTCGGCGCTCGGGTCGGCATGCGCAACCGAGCCACCGAGCGTGCCGCGCGACCGCGTCTGGTAGTGGCCGACATTGGGAAGCGCCCTGGCGAGAAGCGGCACACCCGCCGCGAGCTCGGGCGAGCGCATCGCCGCCGCCTGGCGCACCAGCGTACCCGTCGTCGCCATCGCGTCGCCGATGGCAATCCCGGAGATGTCCTTGATCCGGTTGATGTCGATCAGCGCCTTGGGGCGGACGAGGCGCATGTTGAGCATGGCCCCCAGCGACAATCCGCCCGACGCGATGCTGGCGTCAGAGCCGTACTCCTTCAGGAGCGCGAGCGCCTCTTCGAGCGTGTCGGGACGGCAGTATTCGAAAGCGACGGGCTTCATTTGCGCCCTCCGCCGAACAGCCGCGCGAAGAAGCCGCCGCCCGAACCTCCGGACGGACCGTCAGCACTCGACTTGAGCCGCCGGTCGAGCCCCTTGAAGAACTGGCCGATCAGGATCTTGGTCACGGTGCCGAGCATGCGCTGGCCGACCGCGGCGACCTTGCCGCCGACATTGGCGCGGTAGCTGTAGGTGAGCTTGGTCTTTCCCTCTCCCAGCGCTTCGAGGCGCACGCGCCCCTCGCCCTGGCCGAAGCCGAGCGCGCCCGACGCCTTGCCGACGAGGCGCACGCTCTCGGGCTCCCTCTTGTCCCTGAGGTCGATCTCGGCGCTGTAGGTGCCCTTGATGCCCGCGACGCCGATGGTCACCGTGGCGCTGAAGCTGTCGGGCGCGGTCTGTTCGAGCGCCTCGCAGCCCGGCACGACGGCGGCGAGCGTCGCCGGATCGAGGAGAAGCTTCCAGACCTCTGCCGGTGAGGCGGACAATTCGACCGAGCCCTCGCCCGTCAGCCCGCCCTCGACGGCGCCCGCCTCCTGCGGACCCTCGCCCACTTTCGCGCGCGCGGCGCCGGCACGCTCGTAGGGCAGGCCGTTCGCCAGCGCCCAGGTCTTGTTGAGCGTGAGCGGCAGTTCGATGTCGAACGTGCCCAATGCATCCGCCGCCGCGTTCGCGATCGCCGTCGGCGCCAGCATCGACGAGCCGTCGCCCATGCCCTTCGCGCCCAATGCATTGTGGGGCGACGGCGTATTGACGTGCCCGACGGTGAGGTGGGGCACTTCGGGCGCGGTGATGCAGAGATAGTCCGCGAACGTGCCGGTCTGCGGATTGCCGCCGGCGTCGTAGACGAACTCCTCCAGCAGGGCGCCCGCGACGCCGTGCGCGAAGCCGCCGTAGATCTGACCCTCGACCACGATCTCGTTCAGGATGTTGCCGACGTCGTGCACCGAGACATAGCGCTTCACCTCGACCTTGCCGGTCGCGCGGTCGATCTCGACCGCCGCGAGGTCGAAGACGTAGCCGAAGGTCACCGCGCTCGCGACGCGGTCCGCCTCGTCGGGCGCGCCGAGCATCGGCGGGTTCATCACGGTGGTCTCAGTGAGACCCGGCGCCATGTCCTCAGGCAATCCCGCCGGATGCCAGTGGGTCTGCGCGGCGACGCGGCGGATGGGGAGCGCCTTGTCGGGAACTCCGACGATCCGCGCCTCGCCGCCGACAAGCTCGATGTCCTCGGGCGCGACCTCGAGCGTCTCCGCCGCGATACGCTTGATCTTGGTCGCGACCTTCTCCGCCGTCTCGGTGATCGCGCCGATCACGACCGACGAGAAGCGGTTGGCGTAGTTGCCGGATGCCAGCGACCAGGCGCTCGTCAGCGTGTCGACCTCGGTGACGACGTCGATCTGGTCGGGCCGGAGCCCGAGAGCGTCCGCGACGACCTGCGCCGCCACCGTCTGGTGGCCCTGCCCCGCCGGCGTCGAGACCGTGCGCACGGTGACCGAACCGGACGGATCGATGGAGACCGTCGCCGTGCCGAGTCCGCCCGAGCGCCCGCCAGCCTTGGCGCGCTCCTCGGGCGTCTGCGCGAGCGTGACGTAGGCCATGTTGGAGCCGGAGGGTTCTACCCCTGCCGCCATGCCGATGCCGAACAGCTTGCCCTCTGCACGTGCACGGTCGCGCTCGGCCTTGAGCGCCTCGTAGTCGGCGAGCTCCAGCGCCTTGTCGAGCCCGGCGCCGTAGTCGCCCGAGTCGTAGACCGCGCCCGCCGGCGCGCTGTAGGGGAACTCTTCCGGGCGGATGAAGTTGCGGCGGCGAATCTCGGCAGGATCGATGCCGAGCTCCTTCGCGCCCGCGTCCATCACCCGTTCGAGCGCGTAGTAGAACTGCGGCCCGCCATAGCCGCGGTTGAGACCGATCGGCGTCATGTTGGTCACGACCAGCCGGTTCTCGACGAAAATGTTCTGCACCCGGTAGCAGCCGTTCGACGCCGCATGCATGCGGTAGACCGACGCGGGCTCAGGCGCGCGGACGAACGCACCGACATTGACCAGATTGTCGAAGCGGAGGCCCAGCAGCTCGCCGTCGTTCGAAAACGCCGCCTCGACGCTGTCGGCGCGGTCCGCCGCGCTCGACGAGCCGACGAGATGCTCCAGCCGATCCTCGATCCACTTCACCGGGCAGCCGAGGATGCGCGCCGTCGCGGCCATCAGCACCATGTAGGGGAACATCGCCTGTTTGATGCCGAAACTGCCGCCGGAATGGGGCGACGTGATCAGGCGCAGCCGGTTGCCGGCGACGCCGAGCGCACCCTGCATCAGCGCGTGCAGAATGAACGGACCCTGGAAGTTTGACCAGATGGTGTACCGGTCGGGCTGGCGCTCGAACTGCGCGACGATGCCGTAGGTCTCCATCGGCGTCG
>JAYOEF010000079.1:0-16092 GCA_038106605.1 Alphaproteobacteria bacterium | reverse complement strand
CTCTGGGTGCGCGGACCGCGGCTCCTCGGCTGCTACATGCTCGAGACGTCGCACAACATGATCAACCTGCGGAAGTTCTGGGCAAAGGGCGAGCCCTGCCCGGTCGCGATCTGGATCGGCCATCATCCCGCCGTCGAGATGGGCGCGCAGAGCAAACTCGGATACCCGGAGAGCCACTGGGGCGTCGCGGGCGGCGCGTTGGGCGAGGCGCTCCGCCTCGTGCCGTCGCGCACCCACGGCGACAGGATCATGGTCCCGGCCGACGCCGAGATCGTCGTCGAAGGCTTCCTGCCGCCCGACCGCATCGAGGCCGAAGGCCCGTTCGCGGAATTCTCCGGCTACCAGGGCCCGCAGATCCCGAACCCCGTCGTCGAGGTGACCTGCGTCACGCGGCGACGCGACGCGATCTATCACGACTGCGGCTCCGGCCTCGCCGACCACCTCGTGCCCGACAACATGGGCATGGAGGGTTACATCTACGCCCTCGCCCGCCAGGTCTCGCCGTCGCTGGTCAACGTGCATGTCCCCGTGTCGGGCCGGCGTTTCCACGCCTATCTGCAGTTCAAGGACCCGCGGCCGGGCGAAGTGCGCGACGCGATGATGGCGGCCATCGCCTTCCGCCGCCTCAAGGCCGTGTTCGCCTTCGACGACGACATCGACATCTTCGACGATCGCCAGGCGATGTGGGCGATCGCCACCCGCGTGCAGTGGCACCGCGACGTGATGCGGATGGACGGCATGACGCTGGCGCCGCTCGATCCCTCCGCGCCCGCCACCGGCCACACGATCACCAAGGCCGCGATCGACGCGACGCTGCCGCCAGCCTCGCGTCCCGGCCGGCCGAAGCCGACCGCGCCGCGCAATCGCGTTTCCGACGAGGCCCTCGACGCGGCGATCGCCGCCCTCGACGGCATAGACACCACCGACTGGCCCGCCTGAGATGACCGATTCCCCGTTCGAGAAGACCGGCAACGCGAACTGGGTCCAGTGCCCGGAGTGCGATCACTGGTTCCACGTCGCGACCGCGCTGATCGCCATGCAGACGGTCGAACTGATCTGTCCCGAATGCGCCAAGGCGTTCCTGCCGAAAGATGCCAAGGCACTGATCCAGAACTGATTTACCCTTCCGCTTTGACGCCGGGAAATTACCGGTAGAATGCGGAAAAATCCGGCACCACAAACAAGCAGCAAAGGGAGAGCCTCGTGAAGCTCGACATTTTCAATCACGTATTTCCGGTTCCGTTCTTCGAGAAGATGCAGGAGGTCCTGCCGGATACCGGGCCGATCAAGCGCTGGCTCAACATCCCCGTGCTGTACGACATGGACGCGCGGATGCGGATGATGGACGAATTCGGCGAGGACTACTGCCAGGTGATCAGCCTGTCGGCGCCGACCATCGAGTATCTCGCCCCGCCGGAAGGCTCCCCCGCCCTCGCCCGCCTCGCCAACGACGGCATGGCGGCCATCTGCCGCGCGCACCCGGACAAGTTCCCGACCTTCGTGGCGTCGCTGCCGATGAACAACCCGGAAGCGTCCGTGAAGGAGATGGAGCGCTGCCACGGCGAACTGAATGCGAAAGCGTTCCAGATCTTCACCAACGTCAACGGCGAGCCGCTCGACCTGCCGAAGTTCTACCCGGTGTTCGAGACCGCAGCGCGCCTCGACGTTCCGCTGTTCCTGCATCCGGCGCGCGGTCCGAACTTCCCGGACTACCTGACCGAGAACAAATCCGAGTTCGAGATCTGGTGGACCTTCGGCTGGACTTACGAATCGAGTGCGGCGATGGCACGCCTCGTGTTCTCGCGCCTGTTCGACAAGCTGCCCGACATCAAGATCCTGACGCATCATCTCGGCGCCATGATCCCCTACGTCGAGGGACGCGTCGGTTACGGTCAGGACCAGCTCGGTTCGCGCACGCCGGGCGACGAGCTCACCAAGCTCCGCGAGAGCCTGAAGAAGCGCCCGATCGACTACTTCAAGATGTTCTATGCCGACACCGCGACGTTCGGCTCATTCGGCGCGATGCGCTGCGGTCTCGACTTCTTCGAGAAGGACCACTGCCTGTTCGCGTCGGACTGCCCGTTCGATCCCGAGGGCGGCCCGCTCTACATCCGCGAGACGATCAAGTGCCTGGAGAACGTCGATCTCGATCCGAAGATTCGCGAGGACATCTACGCCAACAACGCGAAGAAGTTCCTCAAGCTCTGACGAATTGCCGGTCCGGGCGGAGCGCATGGCTCCTGCCCGGCCGCTTCGCCTATAATCCGCGGGCCGGTCATAGACCGGCCCGACGTCTTTCGGGAGCGATACGATGGATACGATTACGCCCGCGGGCAGCAACACCGCCCAGCAGTTCGCCTACGAGGACCTGCGCGACTGGATCGAGCAGGCCGACATGCGGGGGGAGCTCCGCCGCGTCAACGGCGCGTCCTGGGAGAAGGACATCGGCCTCGCCTCCGAGGTCGTCATCCGCGAGGAGACCGGCCCGGCCGTGCTGTTCGACGAGGTGCCGGGCTGCCCCAAGGGCTTCCGCGTCCTGATCAACGTGTTCGGCGGCGTCCGCCGCAACATGACTTTGGGATTTCCCGACCACCTCACGAAGCAGGAGCTTTCCGACGCCTGCTTCGAGGCGTTCGTGAAGGAGCGCAAGACGGTCCCGCACCGTATCGTCGAGGACGGGCCGGTGTTCGAGAACGTCGTCACCGGGGACGACATCGACCTGATGAAGTTCCCGACGCCGATGTGGCACCCCGAGGACGGTGGCCGCTATATCGGCACCGGCACCTACACCGTGACGCGCGACCCCGAGGAGGGCTGGCTCAACTGCGGGGCCTACCGCGCGATGGTGCACGACAGCAAGTCGGTCGGCTGCTTCATGGTGACCGGCAAGCACGGCTACATCCACCGCAACAAGTACTGGGCGAAGGGCGAGCCCTGCCCGGTCGCGATGGTGATCGGCGGCGAGCCCATCGCCTTCTTCCAGGGCGGCGCCGAGGCGCCCTACGGCACGTTCGAACTCGATATCGTGGGCGGCATCCGCAACAAGGCGGTCGACTGCGTGACCGGTAAGATCACCGGGCTTCCCTTTCCCGCCAACGCCGAGATCGTCCTCGAAGGATTTCTCCACGAGGGCAAGGTGAAGAACGAGGGCCCGTTCGGCGAGTGGACCGGCTACTACGCCAGCGGCACGCACCCGGAACCGATCCTGGAAGTGCAGGCGATCTATCACCGCAACGATCCGATCATCCTCGGCGTACCGCCGATGGGCCAGGGCTCGGACGAGATGGCGCGCTACCGCGCCGTGCTTCGCTCGGCGATGCTGAAGCAGAACCTCGCGGATGCGGGCGTGCCCGACGTCACCGGCGTCTGGTGCCACGAGATCGGCGCGTCCCGCCTGTTCCACGGCATCGCCATCAAGCAGCGCTATCCCGGCCATTCGAAACAGGCCGGCCACATCGCCGCCCAGTGCCGGGCGGCGAACTACGCGAACCGCTTCATCGTCGTCGTCGACGAGGACATCGACGTCTCCAACCTGGAGCAGCTGATCTGGGCGATGTGCACGCGCTGCGATCCGGCGACCTCGATCGACGTCGTGAACGGCACCTGGACCTCGCCCGCGGACCCTCGCGTCTCGCCCGAGAAGCGGGCCATCGGCGACATCACCAACAGCCGCGCGATCATCGACGCCTGCCGTCCCTTCCACTGGAAGGACCAGTATCCTCCGGTCAACGCGCCGAGCCTCGAGGTTCTGCGCGAAGCGCAGGACAAGTTCGGCTGGCTGATGGACTGACGGCGCCGTCCTCCGCAGAAATCCGGGGATTCCCGCCAGAGTACGGGAAACACCCATGCCGTTCGTGCATGGCACGGCGGATAGCGGCAAGCCGCCGATCCGGGGTAGTTTCGACCCAATACGAAACCCGGGGGAAACGCGTTTTAATGCAGGGTAGCTGGCGTACGCCGGCGGTCGTGCTGACGGCCGGCACCATCATCCTCTTCATCAGCTTCGGCGCGCGCAACATCTTCGGGCTTCTGCTCGATCCGATGACGAAGTCGCTCGGCTGGTCGGTCGCGGGCTTCTCTGACGCGGTTTCGATGCAGCTCCTCATCTGGGGCCTGACGACGCCGATCACGGCGGCCCTCGCCGACCGCTTCGGCACGGCGCGGATGGTCGCCATCGGCGGTGCGCTCTACGCATCCGGCATGTTCCTCACGTCGCAGGTGACGACGCCGCTCGAGATGACCGTGACCGCCGGTTTCATGATGGGCCTCGGTCTCAGTGCGACCGGTTTCCCGATGATCCTCGCCGCGGTCACCAAGCGCGTCGATGCGAAGCGCCGGAGCCTGTTCCTCGGCATCGGCAGCGCCGCCGGCTCGTCCGGCCAGCTCCTCCTCGTGCCGCTCGGACAGCAGTTCATCAGCACGCAGGGATGGGCGTTCGCGCTGGTGGTGTTCTCCGCCATCGTCGCCTCGATCGTGTTACTGTCTTTCACCCTGGCCGATCCGAAGCGCGCGCCTGCACCCTCCGGACCCGCGCCCCAGGCGATGGGCGCGGCGCTCCGCGAAGCGCTGACGCACCGGGGCTTCATCCTGCTCTCGACCGGCTATTTCGTCTGCGGCTTCCAGATCCAGTTCCTCGGCAACCATTTCCCGAAGCTGCTGATCGAGGAGGGCCTCGGCGCCTGGGTCGGCGCCACCGCCATCGCCATCATCGGCTTCACCAACATCCTCGGCACGCTCGCCTGGGGCGCGATGGGCGGACGCTGGCGCGGCAAGAACCTGCTGAGCGTCATCTACGTGCTGCGCTCGATCGTGATGACGCTGTTCTTCGTCCTGCCGATCACGGCGGAAAGCACCTACGTGTTCTCGGCCGCCATTGGCTTCCTGTGGCTCGCGACGGTGCCGCTGACTTCGGGACTGGTGGCGCGCATCTTCGGTCTGCGCTATATGGCGACGCTGACCGGGATCGTCTTCTTCTCGCACCAGCTCGGCAGCTTTGTCGGGGTCTGGCTGGCGGGCAAGATGTTCGTCGGCACCGGCAGCTACGACACGATCTGGTGGACCGCGGTCATCCTCGGCCTCGTCGCCGCCCTCCTCCACTACCCGATCGACGACCGCCCGGTCGAACGGACGGCGCCGCAGGGAGCGTGATGACTAGCGCCGCCGATGCCTCGCCAGAGCGTCATCTGGCATCGGGATTCACAATCTTTCTCAGCGCCGCTCTCTGTGTCGCGATTGTCGGAAGCCTCCCGGTTACGGCTGCCGGAAGCTATGCGCTTTCCCTGAAAGCCAAGCTGGGAATCGAATTTCAAACGATGGGATTCCTTCTTGGAACGCTGCCCTATTTGCTGAGTACGCTCCTGCTCCCACTTGCCGGCTTTTTGTCAGACAAAATCGACGTGAGCCGGGTCGTCGGCTTCGGCGCCGTCGCGGTCGCTGCAGGGCACGGGTTATGCAGCGCGGCTCTGGAATTGGAGATGCCCGGTCTCTTTAAAGCCGGCGCGATTCTTTCCAGCGCGGGTTTCTGGCTATGCAATCCGGTTCTGATCTACGCCTACGCCGGCAAGCTTTATGCGGCACGGACCGCCATCGCGGTCTTCGTCGGCGTGTACTTGGTGACTGCGGTCATGAAAGCCAGCACGAGCGTCTCGAGTGTATTTTTCGCATTCTTACTCGGGCCTGACAGGTTGCATTTCGTTCCCGTCTCATTCGCAATCGCCGCCGTTTTTACATCAATTATTTTTCTATGCCTGACGCCTCGGGATGAAACGTCTCGCCGAGTCCCTCCCCGCGCAGAAAAGCAGCCGGGATCCTGGAAGGTATTCGCGTTGCTTGTCGTCGGTGTGTTCATTGCAACGTTTGCATTCGCCCTGATGGCAACATCGTTCTACACCGAGGCGATCGAAACGCCGCTGGGCCGGTTCATGGGGCTCGGACGCGGCGGAAACAATGCATCAGTCTTCATCGCGCAGGCGTGGCTGGCGCTTCCCGGCATATTGGCAACGATATTCGGTCTTTTGACGTTGCTCGCGCTATCGCAACGCTTCGACACTTGGACGCTGATCCCCGCCTTCCCCGTAATCGGTATCGCCTACGCTTTGACAACGGTGACGCTGCCGGCATCGTGGATCTCGTTGGTCCTGGGCGGGATCACTACATTTGTCGTTCCGCCCGCAATGTACGTGCTGTTGCTTTCCATCGTCGGCAGGAACTTACGGCGGCAACGCTTCATTCTGAGTTTTACGCTCGCCCTTACAGTCTATCACCTCTTCATCGCCGCAAGCGAACCGCTCGTTATAATGGTGCGGAAAAACACCGATCAAAATAGCTTTATGGTGCCGGAACTGCCGCTCGCACTGTGCGTCTTTTCGATCGCACTTCTGCTGATTGCTCGCCATTACCGACCGAGTGAGCTTGGTAACGCCGAAACGGCTTCCGATTTTTGACCGGACCAACGAATGTACAGAATGACCGGATTTCACACATGAGCGCATCAGAATCCACCGCCTACGGTTGGCGCACCCCCTTCGTCATCCTGCTCGCCGGGACGACCATCGTCTTCCTGTCGCTCGGCGTCCGCATGACGTTCGGGCTCTGGCTGGAACCGGCGACACTCGACATCTGGGGGCCCGGCCAGTTCAAGATCCTGTCGCTCGCCATCGCGCTCCAGTCGCTGTTCTGGGGCATCGGCACGCCGATCGCCGGCAATATCGCCGACCGCTTCGGCACGGGCCGCGTGATCGCGGCCGCCGGCATCCTCTACACGGCGGGCCTCCTGCTGATGACGGTGTCGCGCACGCCGCTGATGGCTCACCTTTCCATCGGCGTTCTCACCGGCCTCGCGATGTCGGGGGCCATGTTCCCGATCATCCTGTCGACCATCAGCCGCGCCGTCTCGTCCGAGAAACGGAGCCTCTATCTCGGCATCGCGAGCGCGGGCGGATCGTCCGGGCAGGTGCTGATGATCCCGATGGGCCAGGCGGTGATCGATTCCCACGGCTGGATCGTCATGCTCTACGCCATGGCTGTCCTCACTGCGCTGATCGTCCCGCTTGGTTTCGTGCTGGTATCGAAATCCGGCGGCCCCGCAGGCGGCTCGTCGATCCCGGTACAGCGGACAGGCGAGGCGATCCGCGAGGCCTTCGGCCATCGCGGCTACGTTCTCCTGATATCGGGCTATTTCGTCTGCGGCCTGCAGACGATGTTCATCGGCACGCACTTTCCTGCGATGCTGACCAGCCTGAAGGTGGACAGCACGATCGCCGCGCTCTCGCTGTCGCTGATCGGCGCGTTCAACATTCTCGGAACGTTCCTGTGGGGCGCAGGCGGAGGGAAGTTCCGCCAGAAGTACCTGCTGTGCTGGCTCTACACGCTCCGCTCGATCGCCATGGCCGCGTTCATCCTGATGCCGATTACCTCCACGAGCGTGCTGGTCTTCTCGGCGATCATCGGGCTGCTCTGGCTAGGCACGGTGCCTTTGACCGGATCGATCGTCGCCCAGGTCTTCGGCCTCCGGCACATGGGCATGCTGTTCGGCTTCGCGTTCGTCGCCCACCAGATCGGCAGCTTCATCGGCATCTATGCCGCGGGGTACTTCCGCGACATGTTCGGGAACTACAACATCGTCTGGTGGTCGGCGATCGTGATGGGCGTCGTGGCCTCGCTGATGAACTACCCGATCAACGACCGGCCCATCGAACGCCAGCCAGTGCCGCAGAAGGCCTGAGCCCGGATCAGCTTCACCAGCGGCGTTCCGCGAAGCGCAATTTTCGGAGTGACGCGTGCGGACCGGAGCGCCAGAGTCGTGCGCGGACGACGATAATCCGCCGGGAGGAGACGCGATCATGGACCGGACGACTGCCGAGAAACGAGACGCCTTCCGAGACCTTCACCGGTCGGGTTGCTTCGTCATTCCGAACCCCTGGGATGCTGGCTCGGCCGCGATCCTGCAGAGCCTCGGCTTCAAGGCATTGGCGTCCACCAGTGCGGGGTTCGCCTGGTCGCAGGCGCGCCCGGACTACAACGTCGAACGCGACGCGGCGCTCGCTCACCTGACGGCGCTGTGCGCCGCGACGGACCTGCCGGTGAACGCGGATTTCGAGAACGGCTTCGCCGATGCGCCCGAAGGCGTCGCGGCGAACGTCGCCCTTGCCCTGGAGACCGGAATTTCCGGCCTGTCGATCGAGGATTCGTCGTGGGCGGAAAGCGATCCGCTCTATGCGTTCGACCTCTCGGTCGCGCGCGTCGCCGCGGCGCGGAAGGCGATCGACGACAGCGGAAGCAACGTCTTCCTCACCGCGCGGTCGGAAGGCTTCTTCGCGGGAAAACCGGACTTCGACGAGACCATCGAACGCCTGAAAGCCTACGCCGCCGCCGGCGCCGACTGCCTCTATGCGCCGGGGCTCCGCGAGGAGGCGCAGATCGCGGCCGTGGTCGCTGCCGTAGCCCCGAAACCGGTGAACGTGCTGACCTTTGGATTGTCCGTCCGGACGCTGGCGGACCTCGGAGTCCGCAGGATCAGCGTCGGCGGGTCGCTCGCGCGCTGTGCCTATGCGGAACTCCACCGCATCGGCACGGAAATCGCAAAGAACGGCGCGTTCGGCGCGTTCGCGGCCCCGCATGTCGCGGGATTCGTCCCGAACAAGCTGCTCGAGTCCTATCGCGAGAAATAGGCGGGACTACTCCGCCGGAATGTCGCCTGTGATCTCGTGGGCGACGAGCGGCATCTGCGCGAGCCACTTCTCGACCTCCGCCGGATCGTCGAACAGCGTCTCCAGCTCGGCGCGGGCTTCCGCTTCCGTCTGGCAGCCGGATTCGACCACCGACAAGCTCGCGTCCGCGATGCTGGTCGCGAGCTCGAGCCGGATGCCGTTCGGATCGTAGAAATAGGCCGACCAGAACCGCCCGCCGAGAGGGACGGGGCCGATGACGTCGACACCGCACGACTTCACATGCGCGCACAGTTCGTCGAAGCGATCCTTCGGCACATGGAACGCGACATGCTGCATGCCGCCCGGCAGGTCGCGGTCGGAGCGGTCCAGCCCCTTCGGATACTCGAAGAAGGCGAGGAAGGTATCGTTCCCCATGTTGAAGAAATAATGCCGCAGGTTCTCGTAGGGCGGCTGGCCGCGGTCGCGCTCGAACGGCACCCGGCGCACGTGGACCAGCTGCATCTTGAGGACGCGCGTATAGAAATCCATCGTCGCCTTCAGATCGTCGGTGACGAAGGCAAGGTGGTCGATGCCGCGCGTCGCCGACGGGCGAAGGTTCGGCCGGTCGCCGATCTTCGGCTTGGTCATTTCGTTCATTTTCTTCCTCCCAGGAAGCGGTTCGTTTCGGCGATCAGCGCGTCCGGCGCATCGCCTGAAAGATCGTGGCCCGCGTCGATCTCGACGAGGAAGATGTTGGGGTTCGCCCCCTTGACCCGTTCGACGTTCTCGGCGGCGAACATGTCAGAGCGCGTGCCGCGGATGACGAGCGTCGGGCACTGCACTTCCCCGAGCTTCGCCCACATGTCCGGCCCCCCGCCCCCGCCCTTGCCTTCAAGCACGGCGCGGAAGCGCGCCCGGTGCCACGGGTCGCGCTTGATGATAAACCCGCCCTCGACGGGCTTCAAATAGGCCTCCATGCGCTTCCGGTAGGGATCGTCGGCGGCCAGCGTCCGGGGCTTGCCGAAATAGCCGAGCGCGTCGTCGACGGTCGGGAAGACGTCCGGGACGCCGGCAACCGTCCGCGTCACGCGCTGTGAGCCGGCGGGCGCATTCTGGGGCGAGTAGTCGCAGAGGATGAGCGTTTCGATCCGGTCGGGATGGGTCGCGGCACACCAAGTGCTGTTGCGCCCGCCCATCGAGTGGCCCATGAGGTGAATCTTCTCCCAGCCGAGCGCATCCATCACGGCGACGATGTCGTCGGCGAAATCGCCCGCGCCGTACGCCTCGCTCGGGCTCCAGGTCGAGTCCCCGAAGCCCCGCATGTCCATGGCGACGACCTCACGGCCTGCCTCGGCGAGCCGGCTCGCGACGGGGATCCAGTCGTAGGAGAAATAGCTGAGCCCGTGGACGATCAGGACCGGCACAGCATCCGGGGCGCCGGGCCTGCCGAACTTGCGATAGAACAGCTCGACGTCGCCGCTCCTTACCTTGCCGGTCTCATGGGCGGGAAGCGCCATCCCGAAGTCTCCTCTCCATCCGTTCGTTTCGCATGCGGCCGGTCGTTGGGGCCGGCGCGTCAGTTGGCAGCCATTCAGTTATAGGGCGGCTTGGGGTCGAGCCCGAGCGCGCGGCGGCCGACATTCTCGGCCGCGCTGTTGTAGTCGACGACGACATGCGAGCGGATCGCGAGCGCGTCGCGGACGAGCCGCTGCAGAACCTGGCCGTCGAAGGTCGCCCCGGTGCCTGCCGCCTGGAAGACGTCGAGCACGATCTGGGCGCTCGATTTCAGAACCTCGGCCGCCCGCAGGCGGAACCGCATGCGGTCGTCGGAGGTGAAGCGCCGTCCCGCCTCCGCCTGCGCCTGGAAATCGCGCGCAGCGCCGAGCAGCAGGTCGCGCATGATGCCGGCCCGGTCCTTCGCCGCACCGAGCGCGATCTGCAGCGGCTGGTTCTCGGACGCGCCGCCCGCCATGAGGGGACTGCGGCGCACCTTGAGCCTGTCCGCGAGCGCATCCGCTGCGGCAAGTGCGAGCCCGACCGCCGGCGCGGCGACGGTCATCGAGAAGATCGCGATCCGGGGCACGCCCTGGAACAGCGCGCCGGGATTGACGGCCGCACCCGGCGGCGGCGCCTCGTCGTAGTTCCAGAAATTGAGGGCGCGGCGCGCGGGCACGAACAGGTCCTTGAGGACCACGGTTTTCGAGCCCGTCCCGCGCAGGCCGAGCACGTGCCAGTCGTCGATCACTTCCGCGACGTCCTCGCGCGGGATCAGGAAGGTGAGCGAGGACTTGGCGCCCTTCTCCGCCGCTTCAGGGTCATAGGCCGACAGCAGCAGCCAATTGCACTGGTCGACGCCGCTGACATAGGGCCAGCGGCCCGTAAGCCTGTAGCCGCCGTCGGCCTTTTCCGCCGTCGCGGTCGGGCCGGTGACGAGGCAGGTGACGAGGTCCGCGCCGCTCCGGCGGAACACCTCCTCCTGCGCGGCCTCGGGATAGCAGCCGATGAAGCGGGTCTGGTTCGCGCAGAGGCCGAGCACCCATGCATCCGACGCCGATCCGCGGGCGATCTCCATCGTCACCTCGACGAGGGTCGAGACGCCGAGCTCATAGCCGCCGTAGCGCCGTGCCTGCATGATGCGGAAGAAGCCCGCATCGCGGAGATCGGCGAGCGTCTCGGCCAGCATCGAGCGGTTGGCCTCGGTGGCGGCGGCGCGCTCCGCGAGGCGGGGGGCAAGCAAGCGCGCGCGCTCCACGAGCTCCGCGCCTGTCGGGATCGTTCCTACTTCGGCGTCCATGTCTCTACCAGCTTGCGGGCGCGGGCGAGGTCTTCGGGGCTCATCTGCCCTTCGAGCTGGTGCGCGACCTCGATCGCACGGTCTTCGCCCCGGTCGGCCGCGAGGCGGAACCATTTGTACGCGAGCACGGCATCGGGCGAGCCGAACATTCCCTGCACATAAACCATGCCGAGTGTCATCAGGGCGTCGACGTAGCCCTGGTCCGCGGCGCGCTCGATCCAGCGCAATCCTGCCTCCGGCTGGGTCTCGCCGGCAGCTCCGTTCGCGAGCACCACGCCGAGCTGCATCTGCGCCACCGGGTCGCCCTGCATCGCCGCTTTCTCCATCCAGGAGATCGCGACGATCCCGTCCTTCTCGACGCCGGCCCCGCTGAGATAGCGGGTGCCGAGGCCGAGCTGCGCCTCCGCATCGCCCTGCGCTGCGGCCTTTTCCAGCCAACGCGCGCTCTCGGCGAGGTCCTGCTCGACGGCGCTGCCCTGCTCGTAAAGCTGCGACAGCATGAGCTGTGCCTCCAGCCGTCCGGCCGCGGCTGCCTTTTTCGCCCAGGCAAACGCCTGCTTCTCGTCGCGCTCGACCCCACGGCCGACAAGGAACGCAGTCGCGAGTGCCAATTGCGCAGCCACATCGCCCGCCTCCGCGAGCGCAGCCATCTCCGCCGTATCCCCGCGCGCCAGCGCCGCACGCGCGCTGTCGAAATCCGCCCGCGCCGGCGCGGCGAGACAGAGGAAAAGGAGGATTGCCGTCGGGAACCGCATGACGGAATTCTACCACACAAAAACCCGGGCCAAGGAATGCGCATCTGCCGGGAGGGATGTGCTAAACCATTGGCAGAAAAGACGGGCCGGGCCCGGAAGCATGCAAAACAGGGAGGAACGGATGGCGGGATCGACGCAGGTGAGGATCGGACGCATCACGCTTCCCAACCCGGTCATCTGCGGCTCCGGCGAGCACGTGATGACCGAGGCGGGCCTCCGCTCGGCGCTCGCGACCGGCGTCGGCGCGGTGGTCGCCAAATCGTTCAACGAATCCGAAGCGGCACGCGACCAGCTCGACCGCACCGACTATTCCCTGCTGGACGGCGACTGGACGCGGCTCCCGTGGGACTTCAAGGCGCCGCGCCACGCCACGCTGGCGAGCCGTTCGGGCCTGATCCGCATGGATTACCGCAAATGGATCGGGATCGTCGCCGACCTCGACCGCGAGGCCGCCAAGTCCCGCCGTTACGTCATCGCCAGCATCATCCTCGCCGAACTCGATGCCGCCGTCGCTATGGCGAAGGAAGTCGAGGCCGCGGGCATCCGTGTCCTCGAATACAATGTCGGCACGCCCTACGGCGACGAGGCCGCGGGCGCGGTCTCCACCGAGCGCGCGACCGCCCGCATTACCGAGATCGTGAAAGCCGTGTGCGATGCGGTGAGCATCCCGGTCTGGGTCAAGATCACCGGCCAGAGCGAGAACGTCGCCGCGCTTGCTCAAGCCGCACGCGATGGCGGCGCCGACGCGGTCGTCCTGATGGGCCGCTTCCTCGGCCTCGTCCCCGACATCGAGACGCAGGAGCCGCTGCTCGGCACCAATCTCGGGCTCGGCGGCTACTGGGCGCTGCCGATCACCTGTTACTGGCTGTCCAAGTCGCGCCAACGCCTCGGGCCTGACGTGCCGCTGATCGGCATGAACGGCGCGCGCGACGGCAACGACGTGATCCGCCTGATGCTCGCGGGCGCCCACGCGGTCGAGCTTTCGAGCGTCGCCTTCACCAACGGCTACGGCGTTCTCGAAGATGCGGTCCGCCAGGTCGAGGCGTATCTCGCGCGCCACGGCGACGACGCGCCGGCGATCGTCGGCCGCGCAGCGGACAAGGTGGTGCCGTTCTCCACGCTGCCGCTGCGCCCGGGCTTCTGGGAGCAGTTCGCGCCGCCCGGCGGCATCTGACGGCATCAATGGCCGGACGCTTCGCCGACAAGCAGTCCGCCCGGCAGGAGGTCTGGGACCGCCTCGTCGAGGAGCGGCTCGCGCGCTTCCCGTTTCCGCCGCACGGCCGTATCCCGAACTTCAAGGGCGCCCGCGAGGCCGCGCTCCGCCTGTTCGAGGAGCCCGAATGGCGCGATGCAAAGCGCATCAAGGTGAACCCGGACTCGCCTCAGAAATACGTCCGCGCGGAAGCGCTCCGGCGCGGGATCGTCGTTTACGTGCCGACGCCGCGCCTCAAGGGCGGTTTCATGAAGCTCGATCCGGCCCGTATCCCGTTCGACGCGATCGCCGACGCCTCGCAGATGTCGCGCTGCGCGCGTTGGGCAGACCCCGTCGCCCTCGAGGACATGCCGCAGCTCGATGCCATCGTCACCGGCTGCGTCGCCGTCACCGATGGAGGGCGGCGGGCGGGCAAGGGCGAAGGCTACAGCGACATCGAATACGCGATCCTGCGCGAGCTCGGCCACGCCCCGGTGCCGGTAGCGACCACAGTCAACGACGTCCAGGTGGTCGCCGGCTTCCCGATCGAGAGCAACGACATTCCCCTCACCGTGATCGCGACGCCGACCCGGACGATCCGCGTCGAGGCACCGCCGCCCGCGCCCGCCGGCATCGAATGGGACCGGCTGACCGCGCAGGACGTCGAGGACATGCCGATCCTCGCCGATCTGAAGGCGCTTGCCGCGAAAGGACGCCTGCCGAAACGGAAAAAGTGAAGCGTTTGCGTGATGTTAAGGTTGATTCAAATTTTTCGGATAATAGGTAAGGTTCCGACCGCAAGTTCCAGCGTGCCCGTTTCGGATGACGCGCGCGCGAACCGGGGAAAGCGATGAAGTACGTCCTCCAAAGCGCCGCCGCCGCGCTCCTGTATGCGGCCGCTGCGACCGTGGCCGCACCGTCGGCAATGGCCGCCGTCAATCCCGTCGCGAGCAGCGACTTCTACCAGCGGGCGCTCGGCCTGATCGACAAGAAGGACTACGCCGGCGCCGTCATCCCTCTCAAGAATGCGTTGCAGGCCGACGCACGCGATCTCGCTGCCCGCGTCCTTCTCGGCGACACCTATCTCAAGCTGGAGGACGGGCCGTCGGCGGAGAAGGAGCTTCTGCGCGCCCGGCGCGACGGCGCGCGCGAGCCCTTCATCGTGGCGCCCCTCGGCCGCGCCTATCTCCTCCAGGGAAAGTTCGACCTGCTGCTGCAGCAGATCAATACGACCGGCCACCAGCCGGACATCCAGGCGCAGGTCTATGCGATCCGGGGGCAGGCGTTTCTCGCGAAACGGCTTTTCGCCGATTCCGAGGATGCCTTTCGTGCCGCGCTGAAGCTCCTTCCCGACCTCGTCGATGCCCATGTCGGGCTCGCCCGCATCGCCATCGCACGCAATACGCTCAAGGTCGCGGTCGACCATGTGAACGACGCCGTCCGCTTCAACCCGGACAGCGCCGAGGCGTGGTTCGTTCACGGCGAGGTCGCCCGGCTGACGGACCGCAACGAAGACGCGCTCGCCGACTACAACAAGTCCGTCGCGATCGCGCCGGACTTTCACCGCGCCCTCCTCGCCCGCGCCCGCATCCTGCTCGACCGCGGCGACTTCGCGAAGGCCGAACCCGACGTTGCCAAAGTGCGGCGCGAGGACCGGCGCAATCCCGAGGCGGCATACCTCCATGCCCTCGTGCTGACCGCAAAGAAGGACAACGACGGCGCGCGCGACGCGCTCAACGAAGCGGATCAGATTCTCAAGGCCTACGCGCCGGATTTCATCCGCTTCGACCCACCGATGCTGCTGCTGGCCGGCGTCGTCAGTTACTTCAAGAAGGATTTCGAGGCGGCATATTCCCAGCTCAGCCAGTACCACCGCGAAGTTCCGCAGCATACGGGAGCCCGCAAGCTGCTCGCGGCCCTCGAACTCAGCCGCGGCCACCCGAGCGCGGCGATCGACCTGCTCGAACCGGTTGCACGCGGTGCGCCCCAGGACTTCGAGGTGCAGATCATGTTGGGCGACGCGTTGATGCGCGCGGGCCGCATGCAGGAATCCGCGTCCGTCCTCGAGCGAGCGTCAGCGGTCGCCCCGGCCGGTACGGTCGCGGTATCCCAGATTGCGATGCTCCGGCTAGCTTCCGGGCAGGAGAACGCTGCGGTCGCGAACCTCAAGGGGGCGATCGAAAAGAACCCCGAGGCGACCAGCGTCGCCATGATGCTTGCGGTCGCCCAGCTTCGCCGGGGCGAGCCGGAGAACGCCCTCAATACGGCCAGGCTCGTCGCGGCGCGCGAGCCGAAGAATGCGGCGGCGCACAACCTGATCGCCGGCGCTCTTCTCGGCATGAAGGATATCGAAGGGGCGCGGCAGGCGTTCCAGGCGGCGATCGCCGCGGACCCGAAGCACCTGCCGGCGATGACCAACCTCGCGAAACTCGAAGTCTCTCAAGGTCGGTACGAACAGGCCTATGAGCTGTACAACAAGGTTCTCGCCGCCGAACCGCTCAACGGCAGGATCATGATGGCGTTGGCCGATATCGATCAGCGGCGCGGACGCGGCGACGATGCCATCCGGTGGCTGGTGAAGGCGCGTGCGACGTCGCGAGACCGCCGCGCGGCATCGCTTCAGCTCATCGCCGCCTACGTCGGTGCCGGCAAGCACGAGCTCGCGATCCGCGCGGCCGAGGGGCTGCAGGCGGAGGAGCCTAC
>JAYOEF010000078.1:0-16136 GCA_038106605.1 Alphaproteobacteria bacterium | reverse complement strand
GGAGCCGCCTAACAGCGCGACGGCAGCGGCATTCGCCTCGACGATCTGGCGGTTTTGGGTGAGGACGATCCCGTAGGGCACAAACCGGAACAGGCTTTGGTATTTTGCACCGTCTCCGGCGCCGGTCTTTCCTGCCTTACCGTCCCCATCCGTCATTTCCCACCTTCAGGCCGAGAGCTGGGGATGCGCAAATATGGCCACCCGCGGCCCATCAAGACGCCATTGCATGCTTCAGTCAACTTTTGTGCGGATCGCAGGCATCTTGCGATCAGTGTCCGCCGCCGGCCAGTGCCCACTCGCGCGGGACGACCCCCGCTCCGATGGCCCGGCCCACGTAGTATTTCCAAAGCTTCTGGACATGATCTTCCCTGTTGAAGCGCTGGAGGAACGATGCCATCTCGCCCCTGCTTAACCCGTTGACCACGCCCAGCGCGGACGCGCGATAGAGCGTTTCCGCGTTTTCCTCGAAATGCACGGAATCGACGAGAAGCGACGGGACGTCCTCCGCGGTGACGATCACGCCGTGCGCCCTGATCAAAGCGGCGTGGCAGGCCCCGAGCGTCTCGGCGAGCGCACGGCCCGCCTCCGGCGAATTGATATGACCCGGATCGGGATGCACGGGAATTCCTTCCATCCAGCGTGCGGCATGGTTCTTGACGGGAACGAGCGGCCGCCCTTCGACGAGCGTGAAGGTGGTCGCGGTCTCCGGGTGGAAGTGTCCGATCGCGTTGACGTCCGGCCGCACCTTGAAGATTTCCGTGTGGATATGAACCTCGCGCGGGGGTTTCTTGCCCGCCGGGCCATGGAGCATTCGGCCGTCCATGTCGCAGACGAGCAGGTCCTCCGGCGCGAGCGCGGCACGGGAATCGTCGAAGGACTGGATCAGAAGGCCCTGACCGTCCGGCAGGCGGGCGCTTACATGCCCGGAATAGTCGATCAATCCCTCTAAGTTGAGGATGCGCGTGCAGGCGGCGATCTGCGCCCGCAGGGCTTCGACGGCGCCGCGATCACCGGTCATGCGCCCTTCCCCGGCGGCTTGCGCGCGACGATGTGGAAGATGTGCCAGTGCTTCGCAATGCCGCGGGGCGTGACGGAATCGTCCTCTTCCTCCTCGAACATCTCCACCTCGAGCCCGTCCAGAAGGCGTTCCGCCTCCGTTCGCGTCAGGTGGGTCATCGTCGGATCGCCCGCCCAGGAGTCGCGGTCGCCATAGAGCTGCCCGGAAAACCGTCCGCCGGGCCTGAGCGCCCCGACGATCTTGGCCCACACCTCCGGAAACGCTTCCTTCGGACATAGCGGCAGCGAAAAGGCCGCATTGACCAGATCGCAGGGCGGCAGCTTCATCTCCTCATAACGACAATTCTGCGTCTCGATGCGGGCGCCTTCAGGAAGATCCGGCCGGGCGGTAAGCTGCTCGATCGCCTCAGGGGCGGAATCGACCGCAAGGACCGGCCAGCCGCGGCGCAGGATCTCGATCGTATCGCGGCCCGATCCGCTGCCGAGGTCGGCTGCGAATGCATTCTCGGGCCGCCCCTCGGCGTCGAAACGGTCGAGCGCAAAGATCAGCGTCTTCCGCGGCGGCCGCGTGCCGGTCTTGGCGTAATAGGCCGCCCAGTCGACGCCGTGCTGCGGACTGCCGCCGCCTTCCTTGGGCGCGGCGGCGCCCTCAGAGGAAGACCTGGCCGCCATCGACGAGAATTCCCTGTCCCGTGAAATAGGCCGCCTCGTCCGAGCAGACGAACATCATCGCCTTGGCGAGGTCGTGGATCGTTCCCTGGCGCGGGATGCACTGGGTCGAGGTCAGGCGCTCGAATGCCGCGCGCGGCACCGACGGGCGCTCGACCTCGGTCTGCATCACGCCCGGCCAGAAGGTGTTGACGGTGATCCCATGGGGCCCGAGCTCGCGCGCCATCGACCGCGTCATGCCGATCATCGCGGACTTCGTGGTGATGTAGTGCAGATAGTTCACCCGTCCCTGGATAACGGTACCCGACGACACATTGACGACGCGTCCCCATTTCGCCGCGATCATCGGCGGAACTGCGGCGCGGGCGCACAGGAACGAGCCGGTCACGTTCACGTCGACGGCGCGCCGCCATTCGTCGACCGGCAGCTCCCAGAACGGCGCCATGGTGATGCGCGAGAAGATCGCCGCGTTGTTGATCAGGATGTCGAGGCGGCCGTACGCCTTGAGCGCCGCGGCGACCATGTCCTGGGCGGACTGCTCGTCGGCAACATCGACCTCGACCGCAAGCGCCTTGCCGCCCTTGGCTTCGATCTCGGCGGCGACGTTCTTCGCATTTCCGCCGTCGATGTCTGCGATCACCGGAATTCCGCCCTGTGCCGAGAAATAATGCGCATAGCCGCGGCCGATCGCCTGCCCCGCGCCGGTGATGATCGCAACCCGGCCCTTGAGGCTGTCATAGGTCGCGTTCTTGTCGACGTTCATGGTCGTGTAGTCGACGAAGCCGATCTCGGTCATGGTTCCCTCCCGTTTCCTGTCCCGGGCGCTAGTCTGCATGCGGGAACGGCCGGCGCAAGGACTTCACGCGCGAAGCGCGTCGACGGCTTCGAGAAGGGCCGCGAGCTCGGGCTCGCAGATGCCGAGTTCGGTCAGATGGGCGACCGCACTGGCGAGATAATCGCGGCAGGCGCCATATTTTCCGGTCGCTGCGGCAATGTACCGGGCCCTTTCCGCGAGCGGCAGGCGACCCGCATACTGATGATGCTCGGGCCTGACGACGAAGGTCAGCGCGGCCAGCGCCCTGCCGCCGCTCTCGACCGTCACCCAGGCGGGCCGATAGGTATCCGTCCACATTTCGCGCTCCCACAAGGGCAGGAGATCGTGTTCCCCGGTATCGGGCGGAAGCCGGAAAAGGATCCCGGCACAGCTCGCGCCGGGCGTTTCCTCGAGCCCGAAACCCAGCCCTGGAAACTCCGGCGAGCCGCGGCCGAATACCGACCAGATGGAGAAGTCGCGGTGATAGCCGTCGAGCACCGCGAGCGCGCTTTCGACGTAATCGAAGTCCGGGCGCCACATCAGCGAACCGTAGCCGAAGACCCGCAATGCACCGGGCTCCGGGGCGACCGCCAGCGTCTCCCTCAGAGACTGTGCCCTGGCCTCGTCGCTGATCGGCGCAATGCGTTCGGCGGGCGGCGGGTTCGCCATGAACTGCCTGGTTCCCGGCTCAGAGCACCTGCTTGGCCCGAAGCGCAGCGAGGTCGTCGTCGCGGAGACCGAGCTTCTCCCGCAGCACCTCGTCGGTATGCTCGCCAATCAGGGGCGGCGGCCGCCGGTAGGTGACGGCGGTTTCAGAGAAACGCATCGGGCTCCCGATCAGCGAAGCGCCATCCGGTCCAGCCTTGGGATGATCCATGTTGATCACCATTCCGCGCGCCTTTACGTGCGGATCGTCGAACACCTGCTGCAGGTTGTTGATCGGCCCGCAGCCGATCTTCTGCGCCTCGAGCCCGCTGAGCCATTCGGCCGCCGGCCGCGAGGCGAAGACCTCGTTCAGGATCGGCAGAAGCTTGGCGCGGTTGCGGACGCGCGCATCGTTGGTCGCGAACTCCGGATCCGCGCAGAGGTCGGTGCGGCCGGCGAGTTCGCAGAAGCGCTGGAACTGGCTGTCGTTGCCGATGGCGACGATGATGTAGCCGTCCGCGCACTTGAAGGGCTGGTAGGGCACGATGTTCGGGTGCGCGTTGCCGAGCCGCCCGAGCGAACCGGCATAGAGATAGTTCATCCCTGCGTTGGCGAGCATCGCGACCGTTGTGTCCATCATGCCGATGTCGATGTACTGGCCCTCGCCGGTGATCGCGGCATGGCGAAGGGCGGCATTTACGGCAACGCCCGCATACATGCCGGCCATGATGTCGGCGATCGGCACGCCGACCTTCTGCGGCTCGCCGTCGGGCTCGCCCGTGATCGACATCAGCCCGCCCATACCCTGGATCAGGAAGTCATAGCCTGGACGCGGCGCATAAGGCCCGGTTTGCCCGAACCCGGTAACCGAGCAGTAGACAAGCTTCGGATTGTCGACCTTGAGGTCGTCGTAGCCGAGGCCGTAGCGCTTTAAATCTCCGGTTTTGAAGTTCTCGCACAGGCAGTCCGCCGCAAGCGCCATCTTTTTCACCAGCGCCGCGCCTTCGGGCTTCGCGATGTCGAGCGCGACCGAGCGCTTGTTCCGGTTCGCTCCCATGAAGTACGAGCTTTCGGAGGTGTCGTTTCCTTCCCCGTCCTTGAGGAAGGGCGGCGCGAACTTGCGCGTATCGTCGCCGGCCCCCGGCCGCTCGATCTTGATCACGTCGGCGCCGAGATCGCCCAGCATCTGCGTGCAGGTCGGCCCCGCGAGGACGCGGGTGAGATCGATCACGGTAACGCCCGACAGCGGGCCTTTTGCGCTTGTCATGAATTTGTTCCCTGCCGTTTCGGCGATGTTTAAGGCATCGCGCCGGGCGGGAAAAGGGCCGATACCGGGGACGGTTGTTCGACACCGATCACGGCACCGCATTCATTTCTTATCTTATTTATTAATATTATTTGTTAAATGTTTGTTTTTAAACAATAATGTTAGACGAAACTCTTCGGCCGACGACGATCCCAGTCATCCCAACGCCCGATTGTTAGATCCCTTCAGGGCGTCGCCGGCGGCACCGTTCGTCAGGGCGCTTCGGATCGCTTTGGCAAGATCGACGAGCCTGAACGGCTTATCCAAGAATGCGACGCCGCGCGGCAGCCGGGCCGCACCGGGATCGCGGTGCGTGCGATAGCCCGACATCAGGACGACGCCTAGACCTGGCTCGTCGCGCATGAGTTCAGCGGCAAAATCGGCTCCGCTCTCCCCGCCGGGCAGGACGACGTCCGAAAGGACGAGGTCAACCGGTGGCACGCCGGAAATCACCCGCCGGCGTGCCTCGGCGACGTCGGCCGCTTCGACCGTGCGATAGCCGATCCCGCTCAGCATCCGCACCACCAGCGCCCTCACCCGGGGGTCGTCTTCGATGACCAGCACTATTTCGCCGTCGCCCTGCGGGATAAGCTCCTCTTCGTCTTCGGCGGCCGGTTCGGCATCACGGACGGCCCGTGGCAACAGAATTGACACGGTCGAACCGACGCCGGGCACGGATTCGATCGTCGCAAACCCGCCCGACTGCTGAGCGAAGCCGTAAACCATCGAGAGGCCGAGCCCCGATCCCTCCCCCACGTCCTTCGTCGTAAAGAACGGCTCGAAGGCCCGCGTGGCCGTTTCCGGCGACATTCCCAGGCCGCTGTCTCGGACCGATATCCGCACGTATTCGCCCGGTGTCGCGTCCGGAATTCTTGCCACGTCCCCAGCGCTCAGACGAACATTGGAACAGCCGATCGTGAGGCGGCCACCCCCGAGCATCGCATCTCGCCCATTGATCGCGAGATTGAGGATCGCGTTCTCGAGCTGCGCAGGGTCGACTTCCGCGGTCCACAACTCGCCGGCGGGTGCGATCTCGACGGTCACCATCTCGCCGAGCGTACGCACCAGCATGTCGCGCATGCCCGCCAAGAGTTTGCCGCAGTCGACCGGCGCCGACCGAAGCGGCTGACGCCGTGCGAACGAAAGCAGGCGCTGAATCAGCAGGGTGCCACGATGGGAGGCGTCGTGGATGGACTCCGCAAGCTCACGCGTATCCTCGTTCCCCTGCCGGATGAGAATATCGGCATTGCCCTGAACAACAGCGAGCAGGTTATTGAAATCGTGGGCAATTCCTCCGGTGAGCTGGCCGATAGCCTCGAGCTTTTGGGCCTGCACCAGGCGTTCCTCAACCTTGCGAAGTTCAGTCACGTCTTCGCACAGTACGAAATAGCCGACCACCGAACCGCTGGCGGCTATTTCCGGCACGTACTGCGCCTGGATAATTCGCGTCGCGCCATCGGGGTAAGTCATCTTCAGGTTGTCGAGAAACCGCTCTCCCGACATCGCGCGGACGATTCCGGGCTTCAGCCGGTCGGCATTTTCGCCATGGATGTCCCAGATGGTCTGACCCACGATCCGTTCGCGGCTGCGCCCGAACCAGCGGGCGCCGGTTTCGTTGATAAAGCGGTAGCGCTGACCGGCATCTATATGCGCAATGAGTGCGGGGAGGTTGTCCGCAATGAGGCGGAGATGGTCCCGGCTTTCTTCAAGCTCCGCCGCCGAAGCTCGGCGTTGGGTGACGTCGCGGGCACTGAACACCGCTCCGACCGGCGCGCCGCCGCTGGAACCGCGAAGCGGAAGTACCGCTATATCCAGCCATCGCATCCCGATCCCCGCGCCCTCTATCTGGGCATCGAAGAGCGTGGACTCCCCGGCAAGCGCCCTGCGAACCGGTTCGCGGAACAACCGGGCGTAAATGTCCGCTCCGAATACCTCCTCGATCTGGGGTCCCGCGGCATATTCGGGCTGCAGCCCGAAGAAGGCGCAGAATGCGCCATTGGCCGCAAGCATGCTGCCTTCGGCATTCGCCATGGCGAGCATGTCTGCCGACGTGTCCGCATACTGACGGAACAATCGCAGATGCTCGATCGTCGCGGAAAGGCGCTCCGTCCGGCGGGCGATCTCTGCCTCCAGGACCGCTTCGTTGTGCCGCACGGCGGCAAGCAAGCGATCGCGCTGATCGCGCAGGTGACCGAGACCGACTCCCGTCGCCGCAAAGAGCACGACTCCCAGTGTCACGTGAAACGCGTCGCCGGTAAGCGTCGGGGGTCCGAAGCCGACAAAACTTACAAAGATTACGTAGAAGGCTGCCATGCCGCTCGCAGCCGCTCCGCCGACGATACCGCCCATGAGGCCGGCGAAGACGACCGTCGCATAGAGAGCGAGAAACGGGATCGGCGGCGGAACGCCGGCGCTTCTCGATATTTCGATGGAAACGACCGTCAGCAGCGTCAGCCCGGACGCCAACACGCGCCAGAACAAGCGGGGAATTTGCATTCGAGGCTTCCCGTCGGTCATCGCAGGACGTCCTCTGTTCGGGCCAGATACCGAGCCAACCGTCCGCGCGCCTCTGTTGCGACTCGGTCGGCGACCGCAGCCCGCAAATCATTGCCCTTTTCCGCACGCAATCAAGTGGGTTAGCGAGAAATCTCCATCGGCGCAAATCCGCTTTCCAATATGGGACAGCGGGTATATTCGGTAGCCCTTCATGTCCGCCCTCCATGACATTCTGGCAAGCGCACCGGGCCTCTCAGAGTGGTCCTTCGCTGTCCTGTGCCTGATGAGCTTCCTGACCAGCGCGGTATCCGCCGCATTCGGGCTCGGCGGCGGCGCGGCCTTGATTGCCGTTATGGCCTCGCTCCTGCCGCCGATCGCGATCATCCCGACCCACGCGGTCGTGCAGGTGGGATCCAACTTCTTCCGCGCCGTCATGATGTGGCGGAACATCCTGTTCACCTGGATGCCGCCTTTCGTCGTCGGCACCGTGATCGGAGCGGTCGCCGGCGGCCACGTGGTGTTCGCCCTGCCGAAACACGCGCTGCAGGGCATTATCGGCGCGTTCGTACTCTATGCCGTATGGGGACCGCAGGTCCGCGCCACCCGGCCGTCGAAGCTCACATTCGGTGTTGTAGGCGCACTCGCCTCGTTCGCGACGATGTTCGCCGGCGCCACCGGCCCCCTGATCGCCCCATTCATCAAGGCATCGGCGGGCGACCGGCTCGGAATCGTGGCAACGCACGCGGCCTTCATGTCGTGGCAGCATGGCGTGAAGATCGTCACGTTCGGGGTCCTGGGCTTCGCCTTCGGCCCCTATATCGCGCTCCTCGTCGCGATGATCCTGTTCGGCATCGTCGGGACGTGGTCGGGCCGCTTCCTGCTCAATTGGATGCCGGAAAAGGTGTTCCGCATTGGTTTCAACCTCGTGCTGACCGTTCTCGCGCTACGTCTCCTCTGGTCGGCCGCGACGGTCTATCTCGCATGATCGAATTCCTCTCGATCACGCCGGAGATCGACGGCTGGATGTTCCTGCTGTTCACGGGGCTCGCCTGCTTCACCGCGGCCTTTGGTGTCGTCGCCGGCCTTGGCGGCGGCGTCCTGCTGATCGGCATCATGGCGACCGTCTTCCCGCCGGTTGCACTGGTCCCTGTCCACGGCGTCGTACAGGCGGGATCGAACGTCACGCGGACGATCATCGCCCACCGCCTCGTGATGAAGAGCGCCATCGTCCCGTTCGGCCTGGGCGCGCTGATCGGGTCCGTCATCGGCGGCAATATCGTGGTCGCCCTGCCGGTCGCGCTCATGCAGCTGATCCTCGGGCTCTTCATGCTCTACGTCTGCTGGTCGCCCAAGATCACGGCGGGGAAGCCGACTTCGAAGCGCTTCTTCGTCCTCGGTACCGTGGGGGCGTTCATCTCGATGTTCATCGGGGCGACCGGGACCATCCTCGCCCCCTGGGTACGGGGCGTGAGCGAGGACCGCCGGGTCTTCGTCGCCACCCATTCCTGCATCATGATGTTCATCCACGGCCTCAAGGTCGTGGTCTTCGCCTGGCTCGGTTTCGAGTTCATGACCTACCTGCCGCTGATGGCGGCGATGGTGGCCGCAGGCTTCCTCGGCAACTGGATCGGCTTCAAGCTTCTCGACCGGATGGAGGAGGAACTCTTCCGCAAGGTCTTCATCGTCGCGCTCACGCTGCTCTCGCTTCGCCTCCTTTGGAGCGCCGCGGAGAAGTCGGGATATTTCGGCTGATGCTGGCGGAGAACTTCCTCGGCGTCCCGGACACGAACGTCATCCTGTTCTTCGCCATGGGCCTGACGGCGATGGTGACGACGTTCCTCGGTACGGTCACGGGGACGGCGGGCGGGCTGCTGCTGCTCGCCATCATGGCCTTCTTCTATCCGATGGCCGCGCTGATCCCCGTCCACACGGTCGTCCAGCTCGGCGCGGGCACGAGCCGCGCCGTCCTGATGTGGCGCTACGTGAAGAAGACGCTGATCCTGCCCTTCGCGATCGGCTCGTTGCTGGGCGCGCTCCTCGGCGGTCAGATCTTCGTCACCCTGCCGTCGAGCCTCCTCCAGGGCATGCTCGGCGTGTTCATCCTGGTCATCATGTGGACGCCGCGCTTCGGCGCGGGCGGCCCGGAGCGCACGCGGTTCGCGATCCTCGGCTTCGTCGCGACCTTTCTCGGCGTCTTCGTCAGCGCCACCGGTACGTTCCTTTCGCCCTTCATCGCGCACGCCAGCACCGACCGGCGCATCCATGTCTCGACCATGGCGACCCTGATGGCCGTGACCCATATCGCGAAGCTCCTCGTCTTCGGCGTCATCGGCTTCAGCATCGGGGCATACGCACCCCTTATCCTCGTCATGCTCGGCGGGGCGGTTCTCGGCAACTGGGTCGGCGGCCACGCGCTCAACCGCATCCCGGAAAAGACCTTCCGTCTCGTCTTCAAGATCCTGCTGACGCTCTTGGCCCTGCGCCTGCTGATCGGCGGCCTCGTCGCCTCAGGATGGCTCGACGGTCTGGGGCTGTTCGGGAAGGCCTGAACCGGTCTAGACTTCGGTCATGACCAGGCCCGACGGAACCTATCCGAGCACCTGCTGGGAGTGCAGCACGCGCTGCGGCTCGCTCGTGACCGTGAAGGACGGCCGCGTCGCCAAGGTCGGCCCCAACGCCGACCATCCAGGCTCCAAAGGCGCGTTCTGCGTCAAGGGTATCCGCGCGCTTCCCGAACTCACCTATGGCCCGAACAGGGTCCGCCACCCGATGCGGCGCGTCGGCGCCCGCGGCGACGGCCGCTGGGAACGCATCTCGTGGGACGAGGCGCTCGACGAGATGGCAGAGAGGCTGCTCGCCGTCCGCGACGAGCACGGCCCCCTGTCGCTAGCGGGCGCCGTTTCGAGCGCCTTCTTCAGCCGCGGCGCCATGGTCGCGCTTCTCATGCGCTCTCTCGGCTCGCCCAACTGGATGATGAACCAGGACCTGTGCGGCGGCTGCCGGGCGCTGTCCGACCGCATCACCGGGCTCGGCATCGTCGGCGGCGAGGACGTGGAGCACACGAACTGCGCGCTCATCGCCGGCCGAAACCCGTCGGCCGCCGATCCGGTGCAGTGGATGGCGCTCAAGCGCGCCAAGGCCCGTGGCGCTAAGGTGATCGTGATCGACCCGGCGCGCACGCCTGCAGCCGAGATCGCCGACATCTGGATGCGTCCGCGGGCCGGCACCGACGCCGCCATCGCGCTCGCCATGATCCACGTCGTGATCGAGGAAGGACTCTTCGATCGTGAATTCGTCGAAACCTGGACGAGCGGTTTCGACGAGCTCCGGGCCCGCGCCGCGCAGTATCCGCCGGCCCGCGCCGAGGAGCTGACGGGCGTCCCGGCAGCCGACATCGCCGCCGCCGCCCGGCTCTATGCCGCCGGCCCGTCGGCGTTCGTATCGGGGCACGGCATCGATGCCTTCTCGAACGGCGTACAGACCTTCCGCGCCTTCCACTGCCTCGTCGCGATCGCCGGCAACGTAGACCGCCGCGGCGGCAATATCCGGGTCAAGCGCCCGCGCGGCTTCCGCAACTACATCGACATCCTGCACGATCCCGCCTTCGCCCTGCCGCCCGAGGTCGCGACGAAGACGCTCGGCGCCGAGGCCTTTCCGCTCTGGGCGGGGCCCAAGGGCTGGCAGGCGGCGGCGCACAACCCGACCGTGATCGATGCGATCCTGACCGGCGAACCCTACCCGGTGCGTGCGCTCTACGTCTCCGGCGTCAACATCGCCGTGACCTACCCGGACACGCGAAGGACGATCGAAGCGCTGCGTTCGCTCGATTTCCTCGCGGTCGCGACGCACATGATGACGCCGACAGCGGAGATCGCGGACCTCGTCCTGCCCAAGACGACGGGCCTTGAGGAGGAGGAGGTTTCGCTCGAACCGTCGGCGCAGGTCGTCTGCTACACCGCACCCGTCATCTCGCCGGAAGGCGAGGCGCGTTCCGATTTCGACTTCACGACCGATCTGGCCCGCCGCCTCGAAGCGCGCGGCGTCGACACGCGGCGCTACTTCCCTTGGGAGACCAAGCAGGAGCTCAACGAATACCTGCTGGGCGACGAGGTCGACTGGTCCGTTCTCCGGGCGCAGGGGTGGGCGCCGTTCGACTTCCGCCTCGGCAATTTCGCGGACGCCGGGTTCCGTACGCCGACGGGCAAGGTCGAACTGCGCTCGGAGACCCTTGCGACGCTGGGGCTCGATCCCCTGCCCGACTACGTGCCGCCGCGCACCGACCGCGCCGATGCCGCGACGCGCGCGGCCTATCCGCTCGTCCTGCTGACCGGCGCGCGCGAGAAGACCTATCATCACTCGCGTTACCGCGACCAGGCGTGGACCCGCAAGGTCTCCCCGTTCCCGCTGCTCCAGGTCCATCCGGACACAGCGGCGGCGCACGGGCTCGCGGACGGCGCATGGGTCGCTGTCGAGACGCCCGGCATCGACGGGCGCTGCAAGCTCAAGCTCCGCGTCACCGACGAGACCGCGCCAGGCATCCTGCGGACCGGCATGGGCTGGTGGCTTCCGGAAGCGCCCGGACCGGACCGAGGCGCGCTCGAGGTCAACGTCAACGTTGCGCTGAGCTACGGCGCGCCGTGGGACCCGGTCACCGGCTCCGCCGACACGCGCGGACTGCCGTGCCGCGTCACGCCGCTCGCCGCCGCGGAAATCCCGATGCAGGACGAAGCCTTCGCAAAGGTGACCGCATGAGAATCCGCGAACGCCTCAAGGCGCTCGAACTCGAACTTCCGGAGCCATTCGTCTATCCGTCGAAGAACCGGACGGGCTGCGTCGTCAGCCGCTATCTCTGCTACACGTCCGGCCATCCGCCGCCCGAGAATTTCGGCGTCAAGACCTTCGGCAAGGTCGGCGCAGAGGTAAGCGAGGAAGAAGGCTATGCGGCAGCGCGGGCGACCGCGCTCGGCATCCTCGCCTCGGTCGAGCGCAAGCTCGGCTCGCTCGACCGGATCGTCCAGGTCGTCAAGGTGTTCGGGATGGTGAATTCCGCGCCGGGTTTCCAGCGCCAGTTCGCCGTCATCGACGGCGCGTCGGACCTCTTCTTCGAGCTCTTTGGCCCCGAAGTCGGCCAGCACGCCCGCTCCGCCGTCGGCATGTACGAACTGCCGCGCGGCTTCTGCATGGAGATCGAAGCAGTCTTCGAACTGGGCGGCTAGCGGCTCAGCGAACGCCTAATCCCTGAACTCGGGATAGTGCTTCTCGACCAGCGCCATCGAGGCGACCCAGTCGCGGCTGGTGCGGTCGTAGACGCCGATGCGGCCGAACTTGGCGGCCCGTTCGCGGCACACCTCGGGCTTCGGGAAAACGAGTTCGCGCCCTCCGGCGAGCGCACCGATCTGGGCGCGGCACGCGAGTTCGAAGAAGTGGTGGTAGATGTAGGCCTCGGGCAGCGTCGAGCCGCAGATCAGCGCGCCGTGGTTCTCGAGGATCATCACCCACTTGTCGCCGAGCGCGTCCGCCATCTGGTCGGTGCCGGCCCGCGTCGTGTCGTCGACCGTGTTCTCGTAGTAGGCGATGCGCTCGTAGAACCGCATCGCCTGCTGGGTTAGCGGCAGGAGCCCCTCGCGCTGCGCCGAGACCGCGAGATTGGCGGGCGAGTGGGTGTGGACCACCGCCTTGATGTCCGGCCGCGCCTTGAGAACCGCCGCGTGCACGTTGTAGGCCGCCGGGCTCGCCTTGAAGTCCGAATCCATCACCTTGTTGCCGTCGACGTCGTACTTCACGACGTTCGAGGCCGTCACCTGCTCCATGAAGACGTTGTCGGCCTTGACGAGGAAGTGGTTCGGCTCTTCCGGCAAACGCACCGAGATGTGGTTGTAGGTCATGTCGACGAAGCAGAAATGGGAGACCAGCCAGTGCGCGGCGGCGAGCTCGCAGCGGAGCTGCCACTCCTCCTCGCTCACCCGGCTCCGGACCGTGTCCTCCGCCTTGCCGCCTGTCCTGATGGGCGTGACGCTCATTCCCCGTTCCTCCCGCGTTCTGTCCGCTTGTCGCGACCGAGGCTAGATGGCACAACCGGAGGCGTCAACGGAACGAAAGGGAGGAACACATGTCCAGCGTCACGCTCGAACAGGCGTCCGTCATCGTCGATACCGCGCTCGCCAAGGGCCGGGAAATGGGCTTCGCGCCGCTCACCGTCGTCGTGCTCGACGCGGGCGGGCACGCGGTCGCCATGAAGCGCGAGAACAAGTCCTCGCTGCTTCGCCCGCAGATCGCCCACGGCAAGGCCTGGGGTGCGCTCGGCATGGGCCTTCCGGGACGCAAGCTCCGCGAGCGCGCGAAGGACAACCCTCCCTTCTTCGCGGCTCTGTCGGACCTCTCGGGCGGCAACATGGTGCCGAACCCGGGCGGCGTCCTGATCCGCGACGCGGCGGGCGACATCATCGGCGCCGTCGGCATCTCGGGCGACACCGGCGAAAACGACGAGATCTGTGCGGTTGCAGGGATCGAGGCGGCGGGGCTTACCGCCGACTGACGTTCGCCTCCCGCCGCGGCGTCCGCGACGGATGGAATCGCCTTTGTCCGTGTTAACGATCCGTTCAACACACCGAGCAAGGGGGAGACGACATGCCGCTCGACCAGACGAACGCAAGCGAAGCCATTCTCAGGGACTCCGATCTCGCCAGCATGAAGCCCGCACCGAAGGTTTCGCGGCGCATGTTCGTCGCCGGCGCGACGATCACCACGGGCTTCGCGCTTTCGGTGCGCCCTGTGCGCGCCACCGCGATCAAGACCGACATGGACGGACTGAAGGGCGGCATGGTCAACGTGCCGACCGCAGACGGCATGGTCCCTGCGTACGTCGCCCAGCCGGCGACCGGGTCCAACCATCCCGTGATCCTGGTCGTCCAGGAGATCTTCGGCGTCCACGAGCACATCAAGGACGTCTGCCGCCGCCTCGCCAAGCAGGGCCACCTCGCCATCGCGCCCGAGCTCTATCACCGTCAGGGCGACGCCTCGAAATACACCTTCAAGGAAATCCCGAAGCTGATCGGCGAGGTCGTTTCCAAGGTGCCGGACAAGCAGGTCATGGCCGATCTCGACGCGACGGTGAAGTTCGCGGAGAAGAACGGCGGCGACGCCTCCAAGCTCGCGATCACCGGCTTCTGCTGGGGCGGGCGCATCGTGTGGCTCTACACGGCGCACAACCCGAACGTAAAGGCGGGCGTCGCCTGGTACGGCCGTATCGTCTCGCCCGGCGTCAACCCGAACACGCCGACCCACCCCATCGACGTCGCCGAGAAGGTCAAGGCACCGGTCCTCGGCCTTTACGGCGGCAAGGACAACGGCATCCCGGTCGAGACCGTCAAGCAGATGGAAGAGAAGGTGAAAGCCGCCGGCAACTCCAAGGTCGAGATCGTGGTCTATCCGGAGGCCCCTCATGCCTTCCACGCCGACTACCGGCCGAGCTACCGCGAGGATGCGGCCAAGGACGGCTGGAAGCGGCTGACGGAGTTCCTCAAGAAGCACGGCGCGGCCTGATCGCGACCTGCGCCGAAGACCAGCGGGCGGGCCTCCAGGCCCGCCCGTTTTTTTGCCGAAAAACCGCGATATTCCCGAATGGGACGATCTCCAAAGGGCCGGTTGGAACGGAATCCGCGGCGCCGCGCCGCGCGCCTTGACTCCCCGCCTACCCTGCCCCAAAACCTGCTATAAATCCTTACAAAATGCGTTTCCCGCCCGCTCCGCGGGCCGCAATGGAGAGACAGATGGCGTCCGAACCCAAGGCCAACGTGCGCGAACTCAAGAATTTCATCGGCGGACAGTTCGTCGCCAGCGGCAAGACCTTCGAAAACACCACTCCCGTCGACGGCTCGCTGCTGTCCTACGTCCACGAGGCGACGAAGGAGATGGTCGACGATGCGGTCGCCGCCGCGCAGAAGGCCTACAAGGAAGTCTGGGGCAAGATGCCGGTCGAGAAGCGCTGCAAGATCCTCTATGCCGTCGCCGACGGCATCGATGCGCGCTCCGAAGAGTTCATCGAGGCCGAGACGCTCGATACCGGCAAGCCGCGCTCGCTCGCGAGCCATGTCGACATTCCGCGCGGCGCCGCCAATTTCCGCGTCTTCGCGGACCTCATCAAGTCGGTCGGCACGGAGGCCTACCAGCAGGACACGCCCGACGGGCTCGGCGCGATCAACTACTCCGTGCGCCAGCCGCACGGCGTCGTGGGCGTCATCAGCCCGTGGAACCTGCCGCTGCTGCTCTCGACCTGGAAGATCGCGCCGGCAATGGCGTCGGGCAACGCGGTCATCCTGAAGCCGTCGGAGGAGACGCCGACCACCGCCACCCTCCTCGCCGAGGTCATGAAGGCCTCCGGCATGCCGGATGGTGCGTTCAACGTCGTCCACGGCTTCGGACCGGATTCGGCAGGCGAGTTCATCACCACGCACCGCGGCGTCGATGCGGTCACCTTTACCGGCGAGACGACGACGGGCGGCGCGATCATGCGGGCAGCCTCCCACAACGTGAAGGCCCTGTCGTTCGAGCTGGGCGGCAAGAACCCGTCGATCGTGTTCGCCGACGCCGACTTCGACGCGGCGATCGAGGGCACGGTTCGCTCGGTCTTCGCCAACTGCGGCCAGGTCTGCCTGTGCTCGGAGCGCGTCTATGTCGAGCGGCCGATCTTCGACAAGTTCGTCAGCGCGCTGAAGGAGAAGGCCCAAGCCATGAAGCTCGGCCGGCCCGAAGACCACGAGACGCAGATGGGCCCGCTGATCAGCCACGAGCACCGCAACAAGGTGAAGGGTTACTACGACCTCGCCAAGCAGCTCGGCGCCGAGGTCGTCACCGGCGGCGGTATCCCGTCCTTCGGCGACGAGCGAGACAACGGCGCCTACATCGAGCCGACGATCTTCATCGGCCTCGGCGAGAACTCGCGCATCCAGAAGGAAGAGATCTTCGGGCCGGTCTGCCACATCACCCCGTTCGACACCGAGGAGGAGGCGATCGCCATGGCGAACGACACCGAGTACGGCCTCGCCTCGACAGTGTGGACCACGAACCTGTCACGCGGCCACCGCGTGTCGCAGGCGATGGAAGCCGGCATCAACTGGGTGAACTGCTGGTTCCTCCGCGACCTGCGCACGCCGTTCGGCGGCATGGGCCTCTCGGGCTTCGGCCGCGAGG
>JAYOEF010000077.1:0-16162 GCA_038106605.1 Alphaproteobacteria bacterium | reverse complement strand
GTCAAGGAGATGGCTTCGCTCGACATCGCCCTCCGGACCGGACAGCCTGCCGACAAGAAGGCGATGGAGAGACTGACCGCCGCTCAGATGGAGTGTTTCAAGTAGCCTGATCACACGGGGCTCGCCGGCGCACCGGGCAATGAAATCCGCCATTGCCGCGGGACTTTTGTGGACGGCGCTGGGCCTCGGAGCCCTGCCCGATGTCGCTGTTTCCGGCGAGAGGGGCTTCTCGAATTACGACGGGGACACGTTCCGCGCGACATTCCGCCTTTCGGGTGTCGATACGCCGGAAATAAAGGGCGCATGCGACCGCGAGCGGGAACTGGCGCTTCGCGCAAAGCGTTTTACGCAGGACTTTCTCCTCCAGGGCGGCGTTGTCATCGCGCAGGTCGGCACCGACCGATACGGGCGAATCCTCGCGACGGTGCGACGCGGAGAGTCGGATCTGGGAGAGGAGTTGATGGCGGCGGGGCTGGCCCGCAAGTGGCGGGGGCGCCGGGAAAGCTGGTGCGAATAGAAGCTCTTACGACTTAGCGCGGCGCGTGAGGCGTTGGCGAACGGGGGCACCCGAGGAGAGATGATGGGAACTGCAGACGGCACGCAAGAGATGATGCGTTAGGACGCGAACAAGAAATCGCTCATCGTTGCTTATCTACTGTGGTTTTTTCTCGGCTGGTTCGGTCTCCATCGCTTTTACCTTGGAAAAATTCTTTCAGGCGTTGTGTTGCTTCTGCTCTGGCTCGCCTGTGCATCTTTGACGGTCTTAACGCTCGGCATCGGGTACATATCGTTCCTGATTCCAGCACTCTGGCTGTTCGTCGACGCTTTTCTCATTCCCGTCATTGTCCGTCGCTATAACAACGAACTGATCGACACGATCTCATCGAGAGACGAGACAGGCCACTAAGCTGCCGGCCTTCGTTAGAGCATCGAACAAATGCCGATACCGCAACGTCGAGCCTGCGGATCGCGCCAGCGACCTGTGCATGCATTACTTGGCTGACGTCGCTGGCTTTCCGCAAACATGGGCGGGAAGACATGGTCAGCGTCTGTTTGCCTCAAATAGCTCGAGCGTCATTTTGAGGGCCTTCCTTGTCGCCTCGTCGTCATAGCCGTCTCGGCGGCATGGCCTGCAGTCCCAGCTATGGCCCGCGCCGGTGAAAATATATTTTTTGAACTTGGAACTGTAGCGTTCGGCGATATCGAGCTGCGGATAGACAAAGCGTGGATCCTGAACGCTGTCGTTGTCGCCGTGGATCGCCAGGACTGGGTTGCTATCGCGATCGAAGTAGTCGGCAGGATAACCGTTGTGTCTGGGGAAGCTCCAAACCCCATAGTGGGATGCGGCGGCATTCACATGTTTGCGCGCAGCAAGAAAGCTCGCCCAGTAGCCTCCATTGGACCAACCCACGGCGAAAATATTTTTTGGGTCTGCTTTGGGATCTTTCTTGATGACGTTGATGATCTCCAGAAGTTCGGCTTCTATCTGCGTCCGGTAGGTTGTACAGGTCTCGAAACGGTTGCCGTGGTTCAGACCGTGCCGTCTGAAGAAATCCGGAGCGTAAACGATATAGCCTTCATCGGTGAATTTGGAGACCTGATGCTTGACCGTTCTGAAGCCACCGCTGGTGTGTAGAGCGATGACGACGGGGAAAGGACCGTTTCCACCGGGGTAGCTCGTCTCGTGGTAAATGGGCTCGGCCCGGGAAACAGAAGGCGTCGATACTGCCGCCAGAACGGCAAACACCAGCAAGTTTGTTAAAAATCTCATCCACGATTCCTCCCGGTTCCGTTCACGTTGCCCCCGTATCGATAAGAAACTCAATCTTTCCGCGCCCGGCTCGTTCGGATCGCGACGAGCGCGGTGACGAGGGCCAGGGCGGCGAGGACAAAGATCGCCGCCATCATCGGCAGGAACGTTCCGTCGTAGAGCGTGGACGCGAACAGCGAGCATGTCGCCGCCGACAGGAAGCTCATCGACATCACGACGCCCGACGCGGTCCCGATCAGTTCGGGTTCCGCGTTGATGGCGGCCGCCTGCGCGTAGGGCATCGAGAAGCCCTGCGCGATCCCGATCAGGGCACCGGGAATGAAGATCGACAGCGGATGCGCCGGGTAGACGGTCACGGCCGCCCACTGCAGCGCGACGGTCAGGAGGCCGACGATGCTTCCCATCGTCACCATGAACTCGGTCCGCGCGCGGTTGCCGAGGCGGCCGGAGACGAAATTGCCCCCCATGAATCCTACCGTCAGTAGCATGAAATAGAGCCCGTATTCGGCAGACGTGGCCTTGTAGTAGTCGCCCATGAGGAACGACGCGTAGGTCGCGAAGATGAAGAACGATCCGGTCGTGAGCGCCGGGTTGAGCGCGTAGGACACGAAGAGCCGGTTCCGGAAGAGCCGCGCATAGTCGGTGACCAGCCTGCCCCGCCGCTGCGCCGGACGTCTGTTCCGGTGCGTCTCGCGGATCACGGTGACCGCGAGCGCGAAGACGCAGAGCGAAGCCGCGGAGGCGAACAGGAACACCGCCTGCCAGCCGAACGCATCCGAGATCGCGCCCCCGATCGGCGGTGCCAGCGTCGGCCCGAGTACGTAGGCCGCCGTGATGTAGGCGATGACCTGCGCGAGCTTGTCGGGGCCGTAGATGTCACGGGCGATCGCACGCGCCAGCACGACGCCGCAGCCCGCCGCCATCGCCTGCAGGAGCCGCCCGGCGACCAGCGCCTCGAAGCCCCAGGCGGCGGCGCAGACCGCCGATCCGACGACGAACAGTAGCAGCCCCGCCATCAGGACCGGCTTGCGGCCGAACCTGTCCGACGCGCTACCATAGACGAGCGTGCCGAACGACATGACGAACAGCACCATGCTGAACGTGACGGTCGTCAGCACCGTCGAGACGGCGAACGCTCTCTGGATCGCCGGCATGATCGGCAGGTACATGTGGATCGCGAGCGGTCCGACCAGCGTGATCGAGACCAGTGCGACGAGGAACAGGGCCCCGGGCGCGCGGTCCGTCCCCTGGTCGCCGGTGTTCAGGCCACGAGCTCCCGGCGCAGCACCTTGCCGACGGGGCTCTTGGGCAGCGCGTCCATGAACTCGACCACGTGCGGCGCCTTGTAGGGCGCGATGCGGTTCCGCACCGAGAGCCGTATCTCGTCGGCGAGCGCGTCGGTCGCCTTGATACCGTCCCTGACCACGCAGACGGCGCGGATGCGGTAGCCGATCTCGGCGTCCTTGAGGGGCACGACGCAGGCCTCGACCACGGCGGGATGCTCGCGGAGAACATTCTCGATCTCGTAGGGCGAGATGAAGATGCCGCGGCTCTTGAAGCAGTCGTCGCTCCGCCCGGCGATCCAGAAATACCCGTCGGCATCCTGCGTCGCGAGGTCGCCTGTGTGATACCAGCCGTCATGGACGACCTCGGCCGTCTTCGCGGGATCCTTGTGATAGCCGAGGAAGAAGCCCGGATTGTCCGACCGGATCAGGAAATGCCCGACCTCGCCCGGCGGGACCGGGTTGTAGTCGTCGTCGAGCACCGCGACCTCGGTCCCCGGGATCGGAACGCCGATCGAGCCCGGACGGACCGGCTGCAACGGCCCCTGCCCCAGAACCATCTGCATTTCGGAGACGCCGTAATGCTCCCAGATCTCGCAGCCGATGCGGTCCTTGAACTCCTGCCAGGTCGAGGCCTGGAGCGCCTCGCCCGTCGCGTTGCAGCCGCGGAGCGAGGAAAGGTCGTATTGGTTCTCGACGCCGTCCATGGCGAGGATGCGCCGGTACACGGTCGCGACCGAATACATCAGCGTCACGCGATGCTTCTGGATCGTTTCCAGCACGTTCTCCGGGCTCGCCCGGCCTTCGAGGATCACGCCGGTGACGCCGTTCCGGAGCGGAAACATCACGTTGTGGCCGAGCGCGCTGATGAAGCTCCACTCGCCCGTCGCATAGGCGCGGTCGCCCTCCATCGGCGGCAGGCGGTAGCGGTTGGAATCGCCGAGCGCGATCACCCAGCGGTGCGCGTGCACGATGCCCTTGGGCCGCCCCGTGGTGCCCGAGGTGTAGACGAAGAAGGCGGGTTCGTTCGCCGCCGTGTCCGCCGTCGGATAGGGCGTTGCCGGTGCCGCCGCGATCAGCGCCTCGATGTCGTGCGTGCCCTCGGGCGCGCCGCGCGCGGCGAAGATGCCGGCGGGCAGCCTGTCCCGGAGCGCGAGCAGCGGCTCGGCGAGCGGACCCAGCGTGACCGCGGCTTTCGCGTCCGAATGGCCGAGCACATAGTCGACCTCCTCCGCGCCGAGGAGCGAGTTCTGGAGGACGGGAAGCGCGCCGATCTTGAGCAGCGCCTGGACGGTTTCCGCAAATTCGTGGCAGTTCGACATGCGGACCAGCACCGGCATGCCGCGCACGATCCCTTTCGAAGCGAAGCCGTGCGCGAGGCGGTTCACACGGTCGGCGAACTCCCGGAAGGTCAGCCTGCCCTCGTCCCAGACGAAGGCCGTACGCTCACCGAAGCCGCGCTCCTCGATGCGGTCGATCAGCTCGCCCGCGATATTCACGCGATCCGGGATGACGCGGTAGCCCGGCGGCGGCGCGGGAAGCGCTGCGGTCATTTGCGCTTGCCGTCTCCGAAGGGCGGGTTGTCGTAGTACGGGCCGCGATAGCTCGCCGGACGCTTCTCGAGGAAGGCGCGGATGCCCTCGCGGCAGTCGCCCGTTCGCGTGATTTCCTGGATCGCCGCGAACTCGCGCGCCCAGCCCTCGTCGGAACGGTTGTGGTTCCAGTACATCTTCACGAGGTCCTTGGCGTAGCGGACCGAGAGATACGGGTTGGACGCGACCTGCGCGGCATAGGCGAAGGTCTCGGCCATCAGTTCGTCGTGCGGGAACACCTTCTCGACGAGGCCGATATCGAGTGCCTCCTGGGCGCCGATGATCTTGCCGGTCAGGATCATGTCGAGTGCGTTGCCGACGCCCACGAGCTTCGGGAGGTTCCGCGCGCCGCCGGATTCGGGGAGGAAGCCCGCCGGAACCGCGACCTCGCCGAGCTTCGCCTTGTCCGAGGCGAAGCGCAGGTCGCACAGCGTGCAGATCTCGAGGCCGATGCCGACCGCGGGCCCGTTGATCGCCGCGATGACGATGCAGGGCAGATCCTCGAACTTCTTGAACGCGCGCTGGAGGACCTGGTGGCGCAGGTCGTTGAAGAAGTAGCTCGCGATCTCCTTGTAGGCGCCGAAATTCCCGAAATCGAAATCCTCGTCGCCAGCACCGAGGGGATCGGCCTCGCTCTTGAGGTCGCCGCCCGCCGAGAAGCCCCTGCCCTCGCCGGTGACGATCACGACCCTGACATTGCTGTTATGGGCGATCTCGTCGCACAGGATGTCGAGCTCGACCCGCATCCGGACGTCCACGGCATTCAGGAAGTCCGGACGGTTGAGCGTGATGATGCCGATCGAGCGGTCGCCCGGATTGTTCGGGTTCTCGCGGATCTCCCATTTGAGGGCCTTGTATTCCATGACGCGGTTCCTCCCTGTCTTCTCAGGTGCCGACCTTGAGCGGCGCCGTGAGGCCGCGGAGCGTCGCGATGACGCTGAGCGGCGTGATCTTTCCTGTTCCGGGGTTCTCGGGCGACGGCACGTTCTCGATCGCGAACGAGAACCGCGCGCTGTCGGCCTCGACCTCGATCCGGTGCGTGTTGCGGTCGAGCCCGGGGTCGGCCCATATCTCGAGCGTCGTCCGGTCCGGGCCGATGCCTGCCAATCCCACGGCTGCGGCGACGTTCACGTTCGCCGGGAAGCCCGCGGCGCCGTCGCGCGCGGAGCCCTCGAACAGCTTGAGCGGCGCCGAGAGATTGTCGATGTCGATGCCGTGCTCCACGAGGTACGGCGCGCCCTTCAGCGAATAAGGCGGCTTCCGCGTGATCATGCGCACCTCGCGGATGGTGCCCTCGGCCGCCGCGCGCAGCCCGTCGAGCCCGAGGAGCGCGCCGGTGGCGAGAATGATCCTGCCTCCGTGCTTGCGTGCGATGTCGACGATGTCGGGATGCTGGAGAAGCCCGGCGCCGCTCACGGTGATCAGGATGCGGCCTTTTCTCAGCGCCGGCTCGGCGATGCTGCGGAAGACGGCCTTCGGCACGCATTCGACGATCACGTCGCAGATTTCCGCGAGCTCTTCCGGCCCGACGACCGGAACCGGCTCGCCCATGGCGGCGAGATTGCGCTTGGCCTTGTCCGTGTCGCCCGAGCAGACCGCGGCGAGTTCGAGCCCCTCGATCCCGCGGTACAGCGCGGCCGCAACAGGCTTTCCGATCGTGCCCAAGCCGGCGATCCCGACCTTCACGCGCTTCTCCCGTTTCTTTTGGTGACTGGGCACTGGCTTACCGCCAAAGTGGGCGCCCTTCAAAGACTTTCACCACGGCGAAATTGCATGGCGCTTCTATTCTACGCCGACGGAGAGGACCGGAAGAGCTGGACGGCCGCCCTGTCCGCGGAAATCCCCGGTCTCGACCTCCGCTTCTGGCCCGATATCGGCGATCCCGACGACATCGAGTTCGCCCTCGTCTGGCAGCCGCCGCGCGCCATGCTGGCGACGCTCCCCAACCTCCGGGCTATCCTGTCGCTCGGGGCCGGCGTCGAGCACATCCTGAGGGACCCCGAGCTTCCGCGGAACGTCCCCATCGCGCGCCTGATCGACCCGGGGCTCCGTATCGGCATGGTCGAGTTCATCCTGATGGAGGTGCTGCGCTACCACCGGCGTGAGCCCGAGTACCGCGCCCAGGCGGCACGCAAGGAATGGAAGCTCCTGCGCCAGACGCTTCCCGCGAACCGGAAGATCGGCTTTCTCGGCCTCGGCCATCTGGGCGGCGCCTGTGCGGCCGAGTTCGTCCGCCTCGGCTTCGACGTGGCCGGCTGGTCGCGGACCCGGAAGGAGCTCCCGGGCGTTCAGTGCCACAGCGGCGAGGACGGCATGTTCGCCGTACTCGAACGCTCGGAAATCCTCGTGAATCTGCTGCCGCTCACGGAAGACACGCGCGACATCCTCGATGCGACGACGCTGGGCGCCCTGCCCAAAGGGGCCGTCCTCATCAACGCGGCGCGCGGCGAGCATCTCGTCGACGAGGACCTGATCGAGGCGCTCGACAGCGGGCATCTTTCCTACGCCTCGCTCGATGTCTACCGCACCGAGCCGCTTCCCAAGGACCACCCGTTCTGGGCGCACCAGAAGATCACGGTCTATCCGCACGCTGCGGCCTGGACGCTGCCCGAAGCCGCCGCGCCGGTTCTCGCCGACAATATCCGGCGGGCCCGCGAAGGCGAGCCGCTGTTCGGCCTGATCGACCGGCGCCGAGGCTACTGAACGGGTGCCGCGGATGCTGAAACGTCTCACCCGCCTTCTCCGTCTGAGACCCGCGCCCGTCCCGGCCGAACCGGCGAAGGCGGCCTACACCCACTCTGGCGTATTTATCGAGGAACTGCACGACGCGCCTTGGACGATCCGGGCCGCCGATACCGCGGTTCCCGTGTTCGTCGGCGTCTGCGGGACCGGCAGCGAACCGGCCCGCGTCTTCTCTCTACGAGAATACGAAGCCGTCTTCGGCGGCGCTCCGCCTGTGCCGGTGCGCTTCGCCGTACGGAACGACGGCACGATCGGGGACGCGGAATGGCAGTCGCTGCCCTCCTACCTCCTCCGTCACGCGGTCGCCCACTTCTTCGAAAATGGCGGAGACGTCTGCCACGTCGTTCCCGCCGGGAATTACGGCGCGTTCCCGTCGCGTGAGGATTTCGAGGGAGCGCTCGAACGCGCCGACGCGATCGAGGGCGCCACGCTCTTCGCGATGCCGGACGCGCTCGCCCTGCCGCCCGCGGACTACGCCGCGCTTGCCTCCGGCCTGCTCGACAGGTGCGCTGCCCGGAGAAACGCGTTTGCCGTCCTCGACCTGCCCGGACTGCCGGATCCCGTGACGGTACAGGACTTCCGGCAGCGGATCGGCGGCGCGTTGTCCTGGGGCGCCGTCTATACGCCTTTCGTCGAGACGTCGTTCGTCCCGGAAGTCGCTCCTGATCTGGTCCAGATCTCCTGGGAGGACGGGTCGCGCGCGCCGACGAGCCTCGCTGCGCTCACCGATGAGGAGGCCGCTCTCCGCGATACCATCACCGCGCGCATCGCGGCGCTTCGCATCGTCCTGCCGCCGAGCGGGGCCGTGATCGGCGCGATCCGTGCGAACGACCGGCGTCGCGGCGTCTGGAAAGCGCCAGCGAACCTGCCGATTGCCGCAACTGTGCGCCCGGTGGTCGATATCGGGAACGCAGAGCAGGAGTCTCTCAACGTCGATCCCATGACCGGCAAGTCGATCAACGCCATCCGCGAATTCGCCGGCAAGGGCACGCTGATCTGGGGCGCGCGGACGCTCGCCGGCAACGATAACGAGTTTCGTTACGTGTCGGTGCGGCGTCTTCTCGGGATGATCGAGAAATCCCTCCGGGACGGCCTCGCGGGCGTCGTATTCGAGCCCAACGACGAGCGCACGTGGCGGCGTGCGCAAGCCTCGGCGGAAAACTTTCTCACCGGCCTGTGGCGCGAGGGTGCGCTCGCCGGCGCGAAGCCCGAGCATGCGTTCTACGTGTCCGTGGGTCTCGGCCGCACGATGACGGCGCAGGACAACCTCGAAGGCCGGCTGATCATGGAGATCGGCCTTGCCGCGGTCCGCCCGGCGGAATTCATCGTGCTCCGCCTCGAGTTCCGGCTGCTCCCCGCCTGAGAGGCTTTCAGCCCGCGCGCAGCAGGCGGACGAACTCCCGGCCCGACCTCACGTTCTCGAGGTCCGCGACAGCGGCGATCACGGCATCGATGTTCGCATCGCTGAGGCGTCCTTGGGCATAGGTGCGGAACTTGTTTTCGACCTGTTCCTGCGTCATCGGGTTCTTGGGCGAACCGAGCGGATGGTCGCAATGCGCGGTCAGCGTCTCGCCGTCCTTGGTCGTCACCGCCGCGATCGCCTGCCCGTTCGCCAGCTTTGGATCGTGCGCGACCTCGACCTTCTCTGCCGCGAAGGCACGGAGTTCGGGCGCGTCGTAACAGGCGGGCTCGAACTGATCGAGGGTGACCGTGCGGTCGCGGAGATAGACGCCGGTGACGTAGTGCGCCGACAGCAGCGCCTCGAACTTCGCCTTGTAGGTCGAGAAGCCGCCATGCATGTCGTAGGGCGTCTTGCTGAGCGAGAGTTTCACTTTCGCAACGTCGTCGAACTTCGCGTCGGTCGCCTCGACGAGGTTGAACAGCGCCGTGATCACCTCCTGCAGCGCCGTAGCCGACGGCCACATGCGGAGCGCGATCTCCTGCAGCTCCCAGCGCTTGCCGAGGTCGCCGGTCGCTTTCTCGGGGAGTCCCCCATCGGCATAGGTGTTGTAGAGCCCGCCGTCCTTGGCGGTGAGGAACTCCTTGGTCGCGACGAACTTCTGCTCGGCGAGGAGCGCGGCCATGAGGCCGGAGAGCGCCGCGCGGCACTGGTGGAACTTCACTGTGGGCGTGCCCCAGGCGGCGAAGGTGCCGGCCGACTGGCTGCCCGCCAGCCCGAACGCCCTGGCCATCGTGTCGGTATCGAAGCCCCTGAGCAGGCCGACCGCGGCCGCCGCGCCGAACGGGCCGATGACGCCGGGCCCGTGCCAGCCCTTCTTGCGGAACACCGGGTAGTCGAGGCCGATGCCGACGCGGGTCGAGACCTCGCAGCCCGCGGCGATCGCGGCGAGGAGCGCGGCGCCGGATACATCGTCGCGCTCGGCGATCATCAGCGCGGGCGGCACGATCTCGGGGGTGATGTGGGTGAGCGTCGCCCGGTGAACGTCGCACATCGTCACCGCGGTGACGAGGTATCCGTTCATCACGGTCGCGCCGGCGAGCGACAGCGCATCGCCGCCGATCACCGTGCTTTCATTCGATTCCGCGAGCGCCGAGACGAAGGCGCGGATTTGGCCGGTCTCCTCACCCTTGTGGCCCGCGACCGCGCAGGCGAGCGCATCGAGGAGCAGCGCCTTGGTCGAGGCCTTCACGTCGGCCGCGAGATCGCCCGCCTTGAGCCGGGTTGCGAATTGCGCGAGTTCTTCGGTCGTTCCGAGCGCCACGTCGTTCCTCCCCACTTTGTATTCCGCGGAGAATAGCCCCCGCCGGAGCCCTGCCGCAATTGCATCCGCGCATGCCGCCGCATGCTGGCATGGCCGGGGGCGGCGGGCTAATCTGCCCCATAGGGAAGAGACTGATCGAGCCATGGAGATCGAGACGGGACAATGACAAGAATTCTCGACATCACCGTGCCGTTCCGCACCGACGGGCCGCTCTGGCCGGGCGACCCGGAGCCCCGCACCTACCTGATGAAGAGCCAGGAGGGCGGCTACCGCTGCAACGTCACACGGATCGACACCGGCGTCCATTTCGGCACCCATCTCGACGCGCCCTGCCATTTCATCGAGGGCGGCAAGTCGGTCGAAGACTTGGACCTCGGCGTTCTCGTCGGCCCCTGCGTCGTCGTCGAGATCCTCGATACGATGGAGATCGGCCCGGAGCATCTCGAAGCCGCAGGAATTCCAGACGGAACCGAACGCCTCATTCTCAAGACCAGCAATTCGGCGCTGTGGAACGACCCGTCGCACGCCTTCGTGAGGGAATACTCGGCGATCACGCCCGCCGCCGCCGAATGGCTCGTGGCCCGCGGCGTGAAGCTGGTCGGCATCGACTATCTCTCGATCCAGCTTTTCGCCGACCAGGTCTCGACGACCCACATCGTGCTGCTCGGCGCCGAGGTGATCGTCGTCGAGGGGCTCGATCTCCGCGCGGCCAAGCCCGGCGTGTACCATCTCACCTGCCTCCCGATGAAGATCGAGGGGTCCGACGGCGCGCCAGTGCGCGCCATTCTCGCCGCCGCCTGAACCGGCCACCAGAACCGAGAAGACGAACATGCTGACAGGTAAGGAATTCCTCGCGTCCATCCGCGACGGCCGAAAGGTCTATATCGGCAAGGAGCTCGTGAAGGACGTCACGACGCATCCCGCGTTCCGGAACGCCGCCGCGACCTTCGCGATGATCTACGACCGCAAGGCCGCACCCGAGAACCGCGACGTCATGGTGTCGGAGGAAAACGGCGAGACCTTCTCGACCTACTTCCTCCGGCCGCGCACCCGTGAAGACCTTGAGCGCCGCTACGAGACGCACCGGCGCATTGCGTCCTGGACCTGCGGCTTCGTGGGTCGGTCTCCCGACAATTTCCCGAGCTATCTCTCCGGTATCGCCACGCGTCCCGAGATGTTCGACGAGCTGCATCCGGGCTTCGGCGCGAACCTGACGAAATACTACGAGACCGCGCGGCGCGACGACCTTTTCATGTCGCACGCCGTGACCAACCCGCAGGGCACGCGCCGGGCGGAAGGAACCGCAGGCTTCGACTCGCCGACCCTTCGGGTCGTCGCCGAGGACGACCGGGGCGTCACCATCAACGGCCTCAAGATGATCGGCACCGCGTCGGTCTTCTGCCACGAAGCGTGGGTCGGCAACCTGCAGCCCGTCAGCGCGGGCAACGAGGCGGAGACGATTACCTGCGCGGTGCCGCTCAATGCACCGGGCGTCTCGATCTGGTCGCGGACGCCCTACGAGGCCGCCGCGCGGAACGAGTTCGACATGCCGCTCTCGGCCCGCTACGACGAGACCGACGCCGCCGTCCTGTTCGAGAACGTCCACGTGCCGTGGGAACGCGTGTTCCTGCACAACAACGTCGCGATGACGCGCGAGATCTACATGCGCACCCCGGGGCATTCGCTCGCCAACCACCAGGCGAATGTGCGCTTCCTCGAAAAGCTGAAACTGATCGTCGGCATCGCCCACAAGCTCACGGTCTCGAACAAGGCGGATAAAATCCCGGCGGTGCAGAGCACCCTCGGAAAGCTTGCCGCAATGCTGGCGACCCTCGAAGGTCTCCTGATGGGCCAGCTCTACGGCTGCGAGGAGGTTGTACCGGGCTCCGGCTACGTCACGGTGAACCGGCGCTACATGTATGCGGCGCTCCACTGGTGCACCTCGAACCATTCCCAGATCTGCGACATCGTGCGCGAGCTGATGGGCGGCGGGCCGATCCAGATGCCGGCGGACGCGTCCGTCATGTCGGACCCCGAGCTCAATGCGAAGTTCGAGCGCTACTGGTCGATGCCGGGCGAAAGCGCGAAGGACCGGATGAAACTCGTCCGCCTCGCCTGGGACATCCTCGGCACCGAGTTCGCGGGCCGGCACATGCTCTACGAGAAGTTCTACGCCGGTCCGGGCTTCGTCATGGATCTCTACAGCTTCATGAACTGCCCGTGGGACGAGCTCGACGGCGTGGTCGAGAACTTCATGTCGGGATACGACGCCCCCTGAAAATCGGAACGGAATTGCCGGGCTTTGGCTTGCGGCTGTTTAATTATGGATCATAATAAATAGCCATCCTATCGATCGGAGCCGCGATGCCGCCCTCGCCCACCACCACGCTGCCGGCCATCCTACGCGACGGGTCGGACGCGGACCTCCGGGCCTTTCTTTACGACCTCTTCGCCGCTGCCGATCAACTCGCCGCCATCCGCGAGAGCTTCGCCACGCGCCTCCGCATCACCGGACTCCAGTTCCATATCCTGATGGCCGTGCACGACCTCGCGCCCGACGGACCGGTCGGCATCAAGCAGCTTTCCGCGCATCTCCGCACCGCGCCGCCGAACGCCACGGTCGAGGTGACCAAGCTCGTCGCCGCCGGGCTTCTCGAAAAGCGCCGGGCGGAATCCGACGGCCGCGCCGTCGAGATCAGGCTGACCCGCAAGGGGTCGAAAGCACTCGACGGCATTCATCCGCTCGTCCGCGACACCAACGACCGCATGTTCCGCGACCTCGACAGGACGTCCTTCGACACGGTCCGCCGCTCCCTCGCCGATATCCGCCGGAACGGCGAGGCCGTCGTCGCTTCGCTCCGCTCCCCCGCAACCGCCCGCTAACCGACAGGAATCCCGTTCATGGCCACCCAGCGCACCAAGCTCGACATTCCCGCCGCCAAACCCCGTGAGGGGCGGAACTTCGTCCTCGACATGAACCTCCGGGACCACCTGGAGACCAATGCGGACGTGCTGACGGTGATCACCAAACCCGTCAGCGTGAAGCATATCGGCGCGCTGTCGGCGAAGTCCGACACGCCGATCCTGTTCGAGAACGTGATCGAGAAGCCCGGCTTCCGCATCCTCGACATCATGCTGAAGCACCGCGGTCTGCAGGCCCGTGCACTCGGGGTATCGGAAGACGATTACCTCAAGACCCTCGCCTTCCGCCTCCGCCAGCCGCCGCGCGGATACAAGATGGTGAAGACCGCGCCCGTGCAGGAGGTCGTGAAGACCGGCGCCGACATCGACATCCGCGAGCTCCCCATCTCGCAGCACTCGGACGACGCGCCGGGCCCGCAGATCGGATGCATGAACATCCTCCGCGACCCGGAGACCGGCTTCTACAACTCGATGCACGCGCTGACGACGCCGACCGGACCGCATACGGCCGTGAGCCTCTTCGTCACGCCGCATTCGCAGCAGATCATCCAGAAATACATCGCCATGGGCATCGACGAGATGCCGGTCGCCTACGTCATCGGCACCCCGCCGGCGTGGGAAATCATGACGAACTTCTCCGGGCTCCACATGGACTCCTGGGGCGAGGTCGACATGTTCGGCACCATCATGGACCAGGACGTCGAGATGGTTCCGGCGAAGACCATCGACCTCAACGTTCCGGCGCAGGCCGAGATCGTGATCGAGGGCATGGTGAACGTGAAGGAGTTCGTCGATGCCTCGGGTGGACCGAACCCCCTGATGTATTCGATCCCGCGCATGATCCCGCAGCCGACGGTCCGCATCACCGCGATCACGATGCGCGCCGACAGGCCGATCTACCGCAACTTCCAGACCACGCCCGAGACCGACCACCAGGTCATCCCGCGCCTCTGCCACGAGGCTGTTCTTTACAACCGCCTGTCCGAGATGGGCGTGAAGGTGAAGGACGTGCGCTTTCCGACCTGGGGCGGCGCGATGTCCTGCATCCTGCAGGTCGCGGACGTGCCGCGGCCCGGCCTGATGACCGACGCGCTGATGATGATGATGAGCTGCCCGTGGAACAACGCGAAGCTCTCCGTCGCGATCTCCGCCGACACCGACATCGACGATCCGGGCGCGGTCTACCACGCCATGGCGACGCGCTGCGACTTCGAGACGGATTCCTTCACCGTCGGCAAGTCGCGCGGCTCGGCCTGGGACCCGTCGGGCCGTCCTATCCCGGGCGAAGTGATGAACCGCGTCGTCGGCAAGCTCGCGGTCGACGCGACGATGAAATCGCGGTTCGACGTGACGGACTTCGACCGCGCCTGGCCGGTCGGCTGGGAAGACGTGAAGCTCGAGGATTATCTCGACTAGCGGCTTTCGAGGAAGTCCGCCGCGCCATCTCCCGCCGCGCGCCCCGTGGCGAAGCAGGCGGTGAAGAGATAACCGCCCGTCGGCGCCTCCCAGTCGAGCATCTCGCCGGCGCAGAAGGTGCCGGGCCGTGCTTTCAGCATGAAGCGCGCATCGAGCCCGGAGAACGCGACGCCGCCCGCGCTGCTGATGGCCTCCGCAAGAGGCCGCGGCGCGATCAGGCGCAGCGGGAGAGCCTTGATTGCCTGGGCGAGACGCGCGGGATCGGCGAACGCGTCCCTGTCCGTGCACTCTCGGAGCAGTCCCGCTTTGACGCCGTCAAGGCCGGTGACTTTGCGGATATGGTTCGCCATGGAGCGCGAGCCGCGCGGCCGTGACAGCGCTTCCGCCAGCCGTTCGACGCTCCGGTCCGGCGTGAGGTCGAGTAAGAGCACGGCCTCGCCCGTGCGCGCGATCGTATCCCGCAGCGCCGCCGAATGCGCGTAGACCGCGCCGCTCTCGATCCCCTCGTCGGTGACGACGAACTCGCCCGGAACGCGCCGCCCCTCGAAGGTGAGCGCGACGGATTTCACGGGTGCGCCGGCGTACTTCTCTCGGAAATGATCGGACCAGACGACGTCGAAGCCCGAGTTCGCCGGGCGCAGCGGTGCGACGGCGATGCCCGCGCCCTCAAGCAGAGGCACCCATGCGGCCGTCGAGCCCAGCTGCGGCCAACTCCCGCCGCCGAGCGCCAGCACCGTGGCACCGGCTTCGGCGCGGACTTCGCCGTCCGGCGTCTCGAAGCGCAGATGCCCGTCTTCGTCCCACCCCTTCCAGCGATAACGCACGTGAATGATGGCGCCGTCTGCGCGAAGCCGGTGCAGCCAGCGGCGTAAGAGCGGCGCCGCCTTGAAGTCGGTCGGGAAGATACGGCCCGAAGAGCCCGCGAAGGTCTCGATCCCAAGGCCCGCCGCCCACGCCCGGATTTCGTCGGGACCGAACACCCGGATCGCCGGTTCGAGAATCTCGCGTGCCTCGCCGAAGCGTTCGAGGAAGCGCTCCCGTTCCTCGCCATGCGTCAGGTTGAGGCCGCTCTTGCCCGCCATCAGGAACTTGCGGCCGAGCGACGGCATGGAGTCGTAGATATCGACGCCGATGCCTCTTCCAAGGAGCGTCTCGGCGGCCATCAGTCCTGCCGGTCCGCCGCCGATCACCGCGGCGCGCCCCCTCACGTGCCCTCTCATGCCGCCGCTCCCTCGGTCTTCACGACATGGCGCCCGGCCGCGCCGAACAAGAGCTTCGCCGCCTCGTCGCCCGCTTCGGCAAGCAGTTCCGCGAAGCGCCAGGGAGGATTCAGAACGGCAAGGCCGGTTCCGATCAACCCCTGGTCGCGGGCCGGCCCGGACAGCTCGGCGGTCAGCATCTCCTGCCCGGCGGCAAGCAGCCCGTCGAGCAGGGCCTCGTGACGCGCATCGGGGAGGATCGGATACCAGACCGCGAAGATGCCGCCCGGCCAGCGCTTCAGCGCGGCCGAGACGGCGCGCGGCACCGCCTCGTATTCGCTCTTCACCTCGTAAGACGGATCGACGAGCACGAGGCCGCGCTTCTCCGCCGGCGGTACGAGCGCGGGCAGCGCTTCGAGGCTGTCGCGCTTGTGGATGTGCACGCGGGCATCGCGCCGAAAGACGAAGCGCAGCGCTTCTAGCTCGGCCGGATGGCCTTCGACGAGGACGATCC
>JAYOEF010000076.1:0-16277 GCA_038106605.1 Alphaproteobacteria bacterium | reverse complement strand
ATACAATACTTAATAATAAACGTGGGGGGTGTTGCGTGATGGGGTATATTTCAGTTCTTAAAACCTGGTACCCTTTTCTTCTTGAAGGGTTGCTCTGGAATTTGATCATATCGCTGATAGCGACTTTCGTCGGCATAATGATCGGAAGCGTATTTGTGGTTATGAAATTTAGTAAATTTTGGCTGGTTCGCCGCGTTGGAGATTTTGTTCCTGGTGTATTTAGGGGGGTACCGACATTATTTCTCCTTTTCTACCTAGCCATCATTATTCCAAACGAAATTTCGTTCTTTGGAGGTGAGTTCAAAATTAATATTTCAAGTTGGATGAAAGCCTCGATCGCGTTGATGGCATCGCCGCTTGCTTTCGCAGCTTGGAATCTGCATTCCTCCATCAAGTACTGGAAAAGTGGACAAAAGTCGTCTGCTTTGCTTTTTGTTCCGAACTGTATGAACGGCTTCCTGATAACATTCCTTGCGTCGTCCGGGGCATCACTCGTCGGTGTGAGCGAACTCGTCGGGCGAACGAACACGGTCATAAAAGCGGTGGGGCCGGAGAGCGCCATATTGCTTTACACGAATGCCGTAGTCATTTTCCTCGTTTCCGCGTGGGCGATTTCTACCATTGTGAACCGCCTACGCAGTTCGATCTCTGTGCGCGTTTTGGCGGACGCGTAAGGGGTGGAGGTATAGAGGACGGTTAAGTGGCAGGGGCGGCCCTTGCCTTCACAAGCCTCAACCCAGGTTATGGAACCTGCTGCTATCCCGGTGTAGAACCGTCCCAACGATAAACAGGGGGGCACGGGGAACGGATGGACAGCGAGCTGCGCGCGCTAAGGGACAAGGCGTGCATCGTCGGCGTCGGCAAGACGGACTATTCGAAGGAGAGCGGGCGCACCGTGCTCACCCTCGCGGTGCAGGCGGCGCGGGCGGCGATCAAGGACGCGGGCCTCAGGCCCGGCGAGATCGACGCGATCCTGCCCTACGTGCTCGGCCCCACGGCGGACGAGATGGCCTCCCAACTCGGCATCTCCGAGCTCCGCTACTCGTCGATCATCAAGATGGGCGGCGCGACCTTCGTCGCCTGCCTCGAGACCGCGGCGCTCCTCATCCATACCGGCATCGCGAAGAACGTCCTCGTGTTCTGTTCGAGGAACGGCCGGTCGGGCGCGCGCGTCACGGGTCGGATGAACATCATCCCCGGCCAGGCCTTCCGCCGCGACTTCGAGAACCCGTATGGGTTTACGGTCCCCGGCCAGTGGTACGCGATGATCGCGCGCCGCCACATGATCGAGTACGGCACCACGCGGGAGGACGCGGCGCACTTCGCGCTCGCCGCGCGGAAGCACGCCAACCTCAACCCGGCGGCGATGATGCAGGACCGCACCATGTCGCTCGACGAGTACATGACGTCGCCCCCGATCTTCGATCCGTTCCACCTGTTCGACTGCAGCCTGGAGTCCGACGGCGCCGCGGCCTTCGTGGTCTCGGCCGCCGACGTCGCCAAGGACATGCCCCACAGGCCGGTCTACATCGCGGGCGCGGCGCAGGCGAAGCCCGCCTGCTCGGACGATCTCTGCAACCGGCCCGACATGTTCGAGATCGGGCTGACGCGCGCCGCGCCGCGCGCCTGGGCGATGGCCGGGATGAAGCCCGCCGACATGGACGGCGCCATGATCTACGACTGCTTCACCTACGTCGCGCTCCTCGAGATCGAGGAGGCGGGCTTCTGCGCCCGCGGCGAGGTCGGCGACTTCATCAAGGACGGCCGGATCGAGCTTGGCGGCGCGCTGCCGATGAACACCCACGGCGGGCTCCTGTCGGAAGCCCACATCGCCGGCATCAACCATGTGATCGAGGCGGTGCGCCAGCTCCGCGGCGACTGCGGCGCGCGCCAGATCGAGGGCGCGGAACGGATCGCGGTCACCGGCTGGGGCGATCTCGGCGACGGCGCCCTCGGCGTGCTGAGGAACTAGGACCATGAACACGACCGCGACCGAAAAGCCGAAGCCGCTGCCGGCCAAGCCTCTTCCTGACAGGACCGACCCCGACAACGCGCCGTTCTGGGAGGCGACCGACAAGGGCGTCCTCCTCGTCAAGCTCTGCGGCGACTGTTCGAAATACCACTGGCCGCCCCGCGTCGGCTGCTCGCACTGCGGGTCGGGCAACGTGGAATGGACCGAGACCGCGCCGCGCGGAACGATCTTCTCGTGGACCATCGTCCACCGCAGCCAGACGCCCGGCTTCGGCGCCGAGGTGCCCTACGCCGTGCTGCTGGTCGAACTCAATGAGGCGCCCGGCGTCCGCATGATCGGCAACCTCGTCGGCGCCGGGATCGAAGCGGTCGAGGCGGGCAGGGCGGTCGAGGGTGTGTTCACGCCGGCCCCGGATGGGTCGGCCACCCTCGTGAACTGGAAACCCGCTTAGTCACTCGCGCCGGCAGATCCCCGCTTTCGCGGGGATGACGAGGGAGAGTGGGGAAGACAGAGGGATGGGGGTCGATCCAACCCCATAACCGTCATTCCCGCCCCCAAGGCGTCATTCCCTCTCTGAAGGTGTCATTCCCGCGAAAGCGGGAATCTCCTCCCGCCGTCATCTCATTTCCCTGTCCGTCATTCCCGCGAAAGCGGGAATCCCCCCGCCACACGGACCCGCCCCTAGGCGATCGGCTCCAGCCGCTCGACGAGCTTCGGTTTCAGCACCTTGCCGAGCGCGCTCTTGGGCAGCTCGTCGATGACGAAGACGCCCTTCGGCACCTTGTAGGGCGCGAGCGACTCCCGGCAGTGCGCCCGGAGCGCATCCGCGTCGACCTCGCCTTTGAGGACGACGAAGGCCGCGACCTCCTCGCCCCGTTCCCGCGACGGCCAGCCGACCACGGCGGCGTCGGCGACGGCGGGGTGAGCGATCAGCGTCTGCTCGATCTCGCCCGGATAGATGTTCACGCCGCCCCGGATGATCATGTCCTTGGCGCGGCCCGCCAGGAACAGGAAGCCGTTTTCGTCGAAGCGGCCGAGGTCGCCCGGGTAGTACCAGCCGTCCCGGAACGCCGCGGCGCTGTCCTCCGGGCTCCGGTAGTAGCCGTCCGCGACGCTGCCGCCCCTGTATCTGATCGCGCCCACCTCGCCCGTCGCCACCGGCCTGTCGTCCGCGCCGATTACCTGCACCTCGGCGCCGAACACGACCTGCCCCACCGAGAGCGACGCCTCGTTCGGGTGCTCGGGGCGCAGGAGCGAGATGCCGCCGCCCTCGGTCGAGCTGTAGAAGTTGAAGAAGTTGGGCGAGATGTCGTCCATGATCCGCCGCCGCTCGTCCGGATAGAGCGCCGCGCCCGACGAGATCAGGAGGCGGAGGCCCGGCAGCATCGGCTTCGGTCCGGCGCCCGTGTCGAGGAGCCGCCGGATCAGCGTCGGCACCAGGAAGGCGGACGTGATGCGCTGCTCGCCGATGGCCTTCGCGAGCGACTCCGCCTCGTAGGGCGGCGGGTGGAGATGCACGCTCGCGCCCATGAACAGATACGCCATCGTCATGTAGCGCGCCCCGCCGAAATAGAGCGGCGTCGAGGCGATGAAACGGTCGGACTCGTTGAAGCCGAGGCTGATCGTGTAGATGAACAGCCGGTTGAGCGTGTGGCCGTGCGTCACCATCGGGCCCTTGGGCATGCCGGTGGTGCCCGACGACAGCGACAGCAGGAGGGGGTGGCCGCGATCGCGCACGAACGCCGTGCAGCCCGCATGCGCCGCGACCGCGTTTTTCCAGGCCGCATCGACCGGGATGCACTCGACGCCCGGGATCGGCGCCTCGTCGTCTCGGGTCAGCACCGAGCGCGCGCCGAAATGGGTGGCGATCCGGCGCTTCTCCTCGGTCGTCCAGCGCACGTCCATCGGCAGGATCGAGCCGCCCATCCACGCGATCGCCATCAGGGCGACGAGGTGGTCGCTGTTGTCGCCGAGGCAGAGGCCGATCACGTCTTTCTGTTCGATGCCGATATCGACCAGGTGGCCGGCGGTCTTCGAGACGGCTTCGGCCAATTGGGCGTAGGTCGTCGTGCCGCCGCGCTCGACGATGGCCGGGTGGTTCGGGCGCCTGCGCGCATTGTGGAAGATGCCGTCGGCGACGTTGAGCCAGCCGTCCGGATGGGGCACCGCGATGTCGTTGTCGATCATGTCCGCGTCCGGGCTCCCTCTCCCGAGTTCGGCGGTTCCGCCCAACGTTTCGCGAATTAGAGTGGGTCGCCGCCCCCTTTGCAACCATGCAGGAACGGGTGGGCGACCCCGGGATTGCAGAGAGTGCCGCGCTTGACGCTTGCCCTGCGCAGGGGGCACTTTCGGCGCAACGGGCGAAGACGCGGGAAACGCGCGCCCCACGGGGACGGTACGAAGACGGAAGGGATTTCATGGAACAGAGCCTCGCCGGAAAATCGGTGCTCGTCACGGGCGCGAGCGCCGGCATCGGCAAGGCGACGGTCGCGGCGCTCGTCGGCGCCGGCGCGAGGGTGATCGCGACCGGCCGGCGGCAGGACGCCCTCGACGAACTGGTCGCCGAGCACGGCAAGGCCTCGGTGAAGGCGCTCGCGGGCGACCTCAACGACGGCGGATTCGTCGAGAGGCTGGCGAAGGAGGCCGAGGCCGTCGATATCCTCGTGAGCAACGCCGGCATCCTCACCTACGCGCCGCTCCTGGAGACGAGCTTCGAGGACACCGAGGCGATGTTTCGCACCAACGTGCTCGGCTCGTTCCGCATCACCCAGGCGATCGCGAAGTCGATGGCGGCGCGAGGCAGCGGCCACATCATCATGATGACGTCGATCGCCGCGCGGCACACCTATGCGCTCGGCGTCGTCTACTGCATGACCAAGCATGCGCTCGCCGCCTACTCGGACGGGCTCCGCATCGAGCTCCAGTCGAAGGGCGTACGGGTGAGCGAGATCGCGCCCGGCATGGTCGAGACCGACATCCGCGCGACCAGCACGCATCCCGCTGTCACCCAGGCGGTGGCGTCGCGCAAGTTCTCCGCGCTGACGCCCGAGGAGGTGGCAGACGCCGTGCTTTACGTTGCGGTCCAGCCCGAGAACTGCTGCGCCGACCTGATCGAGCTCCGCCCGCGCGGCGCGGCCTGAGAAACCCGGAGGAGGGAAGCTTCATGTCTGACACCAAGACCCAGCACAAACAGCCGTTCGTCTTCAGCCACCTCGAGGACGGCAGCTTCGAGGAAGGCCTCCGCACCTACGCCAAGTACCGAGACCTCGGCATGGTCGAGGCGACGGGCGGCAAGGTGCGCGCCCACGTGATCAAGATGGTGCCGCCCTGCGTGCCCGAGGTCGTCTCCAAGCGCCACGTGCACGACGTCGAGTTCCAGTTCCTCTACTGCCTCAAGGGATGGATCCGCGGCGAGTACGACGGCAAGGAAGTGACGATGCGCGAAGGCTCGTGCTGGATCCAGCCGCCCAACATCAAGCACACGGTCCTCGACTACTCCGACGACTGCGAGATGCTCGAGATCATCATGCCGGCGGATTTCGACACAAAAGAACTCTGACCGCCACACACGCCGGAGCGCGAACATGGATCTCGGACTGAAGGGCAAGCGGGCGCTCGTGACGGGCGCAAGCAAGGGCATCGGGCGCGCCATTGCCGAGGCGCTCGCAGCCGAGGGCTGCCGCGTCGACATCGCGGGCCGCAGCCTCGAAGCGCTGGGCCAGGCGGCGGACGAAATCGGCACCCTGGTGCCGGGCGCTGATATCCGCATCCATGGCGCGGACCTCTCGAGGTCCGAAGACCAGGCGCGGCTCGCCGAGGCCTGCATCGATGCCGACATCCTCGTCAACAACGCCGGCGCCGCGGCGGCGGGCAGCCTCGAGGACGCGGAGGACGCCATGTGGCGCTCCTCCTGGGATCTCAAGGTGTTCGGCTACATCAACCTGTCGCGTGAATTCTACCGGGCAATGATGGCCCGCCGCGACGGCGTCATCGTCAACGTGATCGGCTATGCGGGCGAGCGGCTGAACTCGCGCTACATCATCGGGACCACCGGGAATGCCGCCCTAATGGCCTTCACGCGATCTGCGGGAAGCCAGTCGCCCGACTTCGGCGTCCGTATCGTCGGCGTCAATCCGGGCTATACGGCGACCGACCGCGCCGAGGACCAGATGCGGAGCTTCGCCGAAAAGAAGTACGGCGATGCCGAGCGCTGGAGCGACATCGAGCACGACATGAACCTGCCATTCGGCCGCATGGCGCGCCCCGAGGAAATCGCCGACACCGTATCCTTCCTCGCCTCGCCGCGCGCTTCCTACATCTCGGGGTCCATCGTCACCGTCGACGGCGGCGCCGCCAACCGCAACTCCTGACACGCCCTTCCGCGAAATTTCCGCAGAGAAAGCGGCTTGACTCTAACGAGGAGTATTTTAATCGTAGATAAAGTTACTCGGAGTTAAATTCATGAGCCACTACGGAAGCAGCGTCGAATACGGGCTCCACTGCCTGCTGCATCTCGCCGGGCCCGCGGCGGGGGAGGCGCCGAGCAGCCGCGACCTCGCGGAGTTCCAGGGCGTGTCGCCGACCTACGTCGCGAAGCTGTTCACCCAGCTCGAGAAGGCAGGGATCGTCGCGTCCGAGGAGGGCATCCAGGGCGGCTACCGGCTCGCGCGGCCCGCCGCCGACATCACCGTGCTCGACGTCGTGCGCGCGCTCGAGGGCGAAAAGCCGCTGTTCCGCTGCCGCGAGGTGCGCCGTAACTGCACGCTCTATTCCGAGGATCCGCCCGACTGGGCGACGCGCGGCGTCTGCGCCATCCACGCGCTGATGCTCGAAGCGGAGAAGCGCATGCAGGAGACGCTAGGCGAACGCACGCTGGCCGAGCTCGCAGGCGGGGTCGACGGCAAGCTGCCCCAGCGCTTCCGGCAGCAGAAGACGGATTGGTTCGAGGAACGCAGAACATCGCGGCGCGGATCGCGCGCCGCCGCACAGGAGAAGTGAGAATGACAGGTATCGTGATCGTCGGTGGCGGGTTCGCCGGGCTTTCGGCCGCCGCCGTGGCAAAGGACGAGATCCGCGCCGCGGGCGCGGACATCCCCGTGACGCTGGTCTCGAAGGACGAATACATCGTCATCCGGCCGCGCCTCTACGAGCGCGATCCGGAGACGCTTCGCGCACCGCTTCCCCCCGTCCTGGGGCCGATCGGCGTCGACTTCGTGGTGAAGCCCGCGACCGCGATCGACACGGCGGCGAAGACGGTTTCGCTCGCCGACGGCTCGGCGCTCTCCTACGATCGCCTGGTCCTTGCGACCGGTTCGGAAATGCCGCCGCTTCCGGTGAAGGGCGCTGCCGAGCATGCCTTCGATATCGACAGCTACGACGGCGCCGTGAAGCTCGACCGGCATCTCGCTTCGCTTGCGAAGTCCGGCAAGCCCGAAAGCGATACCGTCGTCATCATCGGCGGCGGCATGACCGGGATCGAACTCGCGGCCGAGATGCGCCCGCGCCTCGCGGTCCATTTCGGCGAGGCGGCGGCGGAACGCGCCCGCGTCGTCCTGATCGAGCGGGCCGATGTGATCGGACCCGAATTCGGCGAGAACCCGCGCCCGATCATCGAACAGGCGCTCGCCAAGACCCGCGTCGAGGTGCGCCTCGGGACGAAGGTGGCGGAAATCGCGCCCGGCGGGGTGAAGCTGGAGGACGGCACGCCGATCGACGCGGCGACGACGGTGGTCACCGTCGGCCTCCGGGCGAACGCGCTCACCGCCTGCATTCCAGGCGAGCGCGATGCGGCGGGCCGGCTGGTAGTCGACGAGAATCAAAGGGTCAGGGGTGTCGAGGCGGTCTATGCCACCGGCGACGTCGCCCACGCCCAGGCCGACGAAGGCCATGCCGCGCTGATGTCGTGCCAGCACGCCCGGACCATGGGAAAGTACGCCGGGCTCAACGCCGCGCACGACCTGCTCGGCCTCCCGTTCCGGCCCTACCGCCAGGCGGACTACACCACCTGCCTCGACCTCGGCCCGTTCGGCGCGCTCTTCACTACCGGCTGGGACCGCCAGATCAAGAACGCGAGCGACGAGGCCAAGGCGCGCAAGCGGGCGATCAACACGCAGTGGATTTATCCGCCGAAGGGCGGGGCCGAGGAGATCTTCGCCGGCCTCCGGATCGACGAACGCGGGCGTTGAGCGCCGCCGCCCCCATGAGACTGCTACCGACGGGGCGGGATTAACGGTCTCGCCCCGCCGGAAGGTTGTGCTACGTTTTTCCCGTACGGCGAAAACGCCGACTAAAAACGATGGGGAGAGTTCACATGGCCTTCGGCAGACTGGCCCTATCGACCGCTGCGCCGCTTCTGGCAGCGGGCATCGCGATGGCGGGCGCTTCCGCGCCTGCCGCGGCAGTGACGAACATCAAGATCGGCTCGCCGACGATCAACGAATCGACGCACGAATGGATGAAGGTCTTCAAGACCCGCGTGGAAAAGCGCGCGCCCGATCGCTTCTCCGTCGGCGTCTTTCCGCTCAGCCAGCTCGGTACGATTCCCCGCATGATCGAGGGCGTGCAGTTCGGCACGATCGAGATAGCGGTGATCCCGCCGGACTTCATGGTCGGAATCGACAAGCGCTTCGGGATCCTGTCCGCTCCCGGCGTATTCGACGACCTGATGCACGGCTACCGCGTCACCCACGACCCGGAGTTCAAGAGGGCGTTCTGGACGCTCGGCGAAAAGAAGGGCGTGCACATGGTCGGCATCAACTGCACGACCGATTCAAACATCGGTGCACGCACTCCGATCCGTACGCTCGCGGATTTCAAGGGCAAGAAGATTCGTGTCTTTGCGAGCGCCAAGGAGCGCGAGACCATGAAGCGCCTCGGGGCGACCGCGGCGCCGATGCCGCTCGCCGAAGTGCTGCCCGCCATCCAGCGCGGCGTTCTCGATGGCGCCAAGACCGGGATGGTCATTTTCGTCGCGCTGAAATACGTCAATACGGCGAAATACGTGACCCGCACGAACGAATCCCTCATTTGCACCGCGGAGATCGCGAGCAAGAGCTGGCTCGGCAAGCTGTCCGAAAGCGACCGCAAGATCGTGATCGAGGAATCCAAAAAGAACGACCCCGAGATCCAGCAGTTCTCGCTCGGTTTCAACGAGAACACCTACAAGGCGTGGCAGCAGCAGGGTGGCGAACTGATCGAACTCTCGCCCGCGGAGAAGAGGGAGTTCCGGGAGCGCCTTGCCACGGTCGGCGATGCGGTCGCCAAGCAGGAGCCCGAGATGAAGGATATCTGGGAGCTTCTCAAGCGTCTCGCCGTCAAGCACCGCGAAAAGAAGTAGCCTAACGCCATGTGCGGCCGCCGGCGGTTATGCCGCCGCCGGAGTCTCAAGCGTTGGAATCGATGTCCTTGGGGCGCGTGTAGTCGACGAGCCTGCCTTCGCCCGGGCGGACATCGGCCCAGCGGTCGCAGTCGAAGTCGAGGACGGTCAGTGCGCCGGTCGAGTATTTCCCGAACGGGTTGGCCGCATGCACGCCGCGTCCGACGAGCCCGAGCGCGAGGGTGAGGATCCCCGGATTGTGGGCGATGACGAGAACGGTGCCGTTCCTGTCGTCGCAGCGGCGCACGGCGTCGAGCAGCGTCTTCGCTTCCGCGAGGTAGAGTTCGGCGCGATATTCCTCGATCGTCGCGCCGTCGATTTCGGCGTGCACGAGGTCCCAGGTCTGGCGGGTACGCACCGCGGGTGAGCACAGCAGGATGTCGGGCCGGTATCCCAGCGCTGCCATGTGCCGCCCCATGGCGGGTGCGGCGCACCGCCCGCGGGGCGACAGCGGCCGGTCGAAATCGTCCATGCCGTCCTTGGCGAGGCCGGATTTCGCGTGGCGGAGGATCATGAGGCGCTTCATGGATCCTTCTTTAGCCCGGCGGCACCGGGGCGTGCTACCGCGACTTGCGAAAATGGGCTCCGTGCCATCAAACCTTCATATTTCTCCCGGAAAACCTTGCCGATCCGCGCCCCTTTACGCTTCGGATACGCGATTCGTGATAGTCTGCGCCCGGGTTCGAAGGGCTCATGCCCGGCGGCCCGCCCGGCTTCCGGAGCGACCGCGGCGGCCGGGCGACGTGGTTCCACATTCCCGGGGCGCCGACCGACATCTTGGCAACGAACCTGAAGCACGATCTCTCCGCTGCCCTGACCGACCGCAAGGCGTCCATCGGCGTCGTCGACATCGGCTCGAACTCGGTCCGCCTCGTCATATACGACACCGCCGACGGCTGGCCCGTTCCCGTCTTCAACGACCGAGAATTCTGTTCGCTCGGAAAGGGTGTCGGCGAAACCGGCCTGCTGTCGGAAGAAGGATGCCGGACCGCGCTCGAGACGATCCTGCGCTTCGTCGCCATCTGCCGGCAGATCGGCGTCGGGCGGATGGAGCTCGTCGCCACCGCTGCGATCCGGGACGCCGCCAACGGCGCGGAGTTCGCCGCGTCGGTGCGCCAGGCGACCGGCTTGGAGGTGCGGGTCATAACCGGCGAGGACGAGGCGCGGCTCGCGGCGCGCGGCGTGGCTTATGGGGCTCCAGGGGCGGACGGGCTCGTCGGCGACCTCGGCAACGGCAGCCTTGAGCTCGTCGAGCTCGTGGACGGTGCGATCGGCGAGATGGTCTCGCTTCCCATCGGTTCGCTCCGCATAATGTCGCAGTTCCACGGAGACCTTGCCGCGGCGCGCGCCGAGTGCGAGCGCCGCCTCGCCAATATCGGCTGGCTCTCGCGGATCGAGGGGCGCACCTTCTACCCCGTCGGCGGGGCATGGCGCGCGCTCTGCCGCATCCACATGGAGCAAAAGAAGGCGCCGATCCATATCATCCACGCCTACCGCATGTCGGGAACGACCGGGCGGCAGTTCGCGGACCTGCTGGCGCATCTCGGCTCGCGCACGCTCGCGGGCATCGAGAACGTGCCCGCGCGCCGGCTCGAAATGGTGCCGATCTCTTCAGCGATCTTCGGTGCGGTGCTCAACTGCGCGAAACCGTCCCAGATCGTCTTTTCTGCAGCCGGCCTGCGCGAGGGAATCGTTATCGAGGCTGCGGGGGAGGCCGCCTTCGACGCCGACCCCCTGCTCGCCGAGGCGCGGGCCATTGCGATGCGCGACGGCCGCGCCGGCGACATCGGGCAGACCTTCAGCGACTGGCTCGATCCGCTCTATCCGCGGACCCGGCCCGAGCGCGACCGGCTCCGCATCGTCGCCGCGACGCTATCCGACATCGGCTGGCGCGAACATCCCGACTACCGGGCGCGGCAGGTCATGCTCCGCATCCTGCGCCATCCCTTCCTCGCCATCGACCACCCGGCGCGCGCGCTGGTCGCCTGGGCGGTCTATCTGCGCTACGGGGGCAAGCTCGATAATACCGATGCGGAGATGGTGCAGGGGATGCTGTCCAACCGCGCGCGCAAACGGGCCCAGACCATGGGGGCGGGGCTCCGGCTCGCCCACCGCCTGTCGGGCTCCTCGCCCCGGCTTCTCGCCGGGACCAGCCTCTCGGTCGCGGACGGCACGCTCAACCTTCATCTGCCCGGGATCGACGTCTATCCCCTCGACGACCGGCTGTCAGGCCCGCTCAGGTCCCTCGCCTCCGCCGCCGGCCTCAAGCCCGGAGCCATCCTCCGCTGATCCCCGGCCACCCGCCCTTGGGCGTTGCCAGAATCGAAACGAGCCGCCATTACTTGCGCCGGTTGGTTCGGAGGGAACAAGGGGACCATGGCTGACCTGAGCAAGACCTACGACGTGCTCGTCATCGGCGGCGGCAACGCCGCGCTGTGCGCGGCAATCAGCGCGCGGCGCGACGGCGCGACCGTTCTCGTGCTGGAACGGGCGACGGAATTCTTCCGCGGCGGCAATACCCGGCACACGCGGAACATGCGCTGCGCCCACGATGCCGCGACCGACACGCTGACCGGGCCCTATCCCGAGGACGAGCTGTTCGAGGACCTGCTGCGCGTCACCGAGGGGCATACGGACGAGGAACTCGCCCGCCATATGATCCACGAGTCGAAGGAGATGCTGACCTGGATCGTCGAGCAGGGCGTCCGCTTCCAGCCTCCGCTCGGCGGCACGCTCGGCCTCGGGCGCACCAACTCGTTCTTCCTCGGCGGCGGCCGCGCGATGCTCAACGCGCTCTATGACACGGCCGCGAAGATCGGCATCGACGTGATGTACGAAACCGAGGTCGTCTCGATGGACATCCAGGACGGCATGTTCCTGTCGGCGAAAACGGCCAGTGGCGACACGGTGCGCGCGAAGGCGATGGTGGCTGCCGCCGGCGGTTTCGAATCCAACATCGAGTGGCTCAAGAAATACTGGGGCGAGGCGGCGGAGAACTTCCTGATCCGCGGCACCGCCAACAACCAGGGCAGCATTCTCCGGATGCTGCTCGACGCGGGCGTGCAGGAGATCGGCGATCCCACCCAGTGCCACGCGGTCGCCATCGACGCGCGGGCGCCCAAGTACGACGGCGGCATCATCACCCGCCTCGACTGCGTCGTCTTCGGCATCGTGGTCAACCGCAACGCGGTGCGTTTCTACGACGAGGGCGAGGACATCTGGCCCAAGCGCTACGCCATCTGGGGCCGCCTCGTCGCGCAGCAGCCAGACCAGATCGCCTACATCGTCTTCGACGAGACCTCGCTCCGGAGTTTCATGCCGTCGCTGTTCCCGCCGATCAAGGCGAACTCGATCCGCGAGCTCGCGGCGGCGCTCGAGATCAACGCCGACACGCTCGAAAAGACGGTGAACAATTTCAACGCCGCCGTCCGCCCTGGCACGTTCGACCACACTATCCTCGACGACTGCCGCACCGAGGGGCTGACGCCCGCAAAGACGCACTGGGCGCGGAAGATCGAGACGGCGCCCTACTACGCCTATCCGGTGCGGCCGGGGATCACCTTCACCTATCTCGGCACACGGGTGAACAAGGAGGCGCGCATGATCATGAAGGACGGCAAGCCGTCCGCGAACATGTTCGCCGCCGGCGAAATCATGTCGGGCAACGTGCTCGGCCGCGGCTACGCCGCCGGCATCGGAATGACCATCGGCAGCGTTTTCGGCCGGATCGCGGGACGGGAGGCCGCGGCGAATGCACGCAACTGACAATCTCACCGAAGCCGACCGCCTGATGACGGTCTGCAACTCCTGCCGTTACTGCGAAGGCCTGTGCGCCGTGTTTCCGGCGATGGAGCTGCGCCGTGCGTTTCCGGACGGCGACCTCAACTACATCGCCAACCTGTGCCACGGCTGCGGCGCCTGCTACTACGACTGCCAGTTCTCGCCGCCGCACGAGTTCAACGTCAACGTTCCGCGGACGCTGGCGAAGGTGCGCGCCGATTCCTACGCGGCCTATGCGTGGCCGCGGGCGTTCTCCGGCCTGTTCAGGCGGAACGGTCTCGCGATCAGCGTCATTGCGGCGCTCGGCGTCGCCGCCTTTGTCCTCGGCTTTGCCGCCTCGATCGATCCGGGCGTTCTCACGGGCGTCCATACCGGCCCGGGCGCGTTCTACAAGCTGATGCCGCACAACGCGATGGCGGCGCTGTTCGGCGCCGCGTTCCTCTACGCGATCCTCGCCATGACGATGGGCGTCCGCGCATTCTGGAAGGACATCGCGGCGCCGCCCGGCACGATGACCGAACCCCAGTCGCTGTGGCAGGCGATGCGCGACGCCGGGCGGCTCCGCTATCTCGACGGCGGCGGCGGCGGTTGCAAGAACGAGGACAGCCCGGAGCCCGACACGCGGAAGTTCTATCACCACTGCACGTTCTACGGCTTCATGCTGTGCTTCGCCGCGACCTGCGTCGCGACGCTCTATCACTACCTGCTCGGCCGCGAGGCGCCCTACCCGTGGTACGACCTGCCGGTGCTCCTCGGCATCGCCGGCGGCATCGGCCTCCTGATCGGGCCGGTCGGGCTCCTGAAGGCGAAGTTCCGGCGCGATCCGGTGATGCAGGACGAGGAGCGCTTCGGCATGGACGTCGCGTTTCTCGCGATGCTGTTCCTGACGAGCGCGACGGGGCTCCTGCTGCTCGTGTTTCGCGACACGGCTGCGATGGGCTACCTGCTCGCGATCCATCTCGGCGTCGTGTTCAGCCTGTTCGTCACCATGCCCTACGGCAAGTTCGTCCACGGGCTCTACCGCTTCCTCGCGCTCGTCCGTTACGCCCGCGAGATCCGGACCGGTACGCCGGTCAACTGACGGCCGCGCCCCCGGGCCCGCAGGCGTCGAGCACGCGTTCGCGCAGCCAGGCGTGACGCGCATCGGTCTCGCTGCGTCCGTGCCAGACGAGATAGTGATCGAGTGCGCCGACCTCGATCGGGAGCGGTGTCATCGCGAGACCTGCTCGCCGCGCGAGCAGCCCCGCGATCCCCGTCGTGAAGACGCCGACGAGGTCGCTGTCGGCGAGCAGTTCCGGCACCGCCGTGAAGTTCGTGACGGAGACGGCGGCGATCCGCCTGCGTCCCGCCTGCGCCAGCATGTCGTCGAAGCCCGCCTTGCGGTCGCCCGCGCCGCTGACGACAAGGTGCGGGTAGCCCAGCAGCTCCTCCAGGTCCGTCGTCCGCCCGCTCCGGCAGAGCGGATGGTCTGCGCGCGTGAGGCAGACGAGCTCGTCCCTGAAAGCGAACGCCGCGCGGAAGCGGGGCGGCGGCCGGTCGAACCATCCGACCGCGAGATCGATACGGTCGGCATCGATCAGTTCGAGCGCCCGGTCGCGGTCTGCGGTGACGAGGTCGATCGCGAGACCGGGTGCCGTCCGGCGGACGGTCCGGATCACCGGCAGCATGAGCGGCAGGCTGAGCCGGTCGGGCGCGCCGATGCGGAACAGCCCCTCGGCGTCGGCCGGATCGAACGCCCGCGTTCCCGCCAGGCATTCCGCCGCGATGCGCAGGACCTCGCGCACCCGGGGTTCGAGGGCACGCGCCCGGTCGGTGGGTACGAGTCCGCCGTGTCCGCGCACGAATAGAGGGTCGCCGAGCGCTTCGCGGAGCCGAGCGAGGGAATTGCTGATCGCCGACTGGGTGCGCCCCAGCCGTTCGCCGGCCCTGGTCACGCTGCGTTCGTCGAGGAGAGTCGCGAACACCTTGAGGAGATTGAGGTCGAACCCCTGGGGGAGCATCGCGACGCCTTTTCTATTAATTGGAGTGATGAAGGTGAACATTATCATTGATTTGTATGATATGCCGACTCCCACTATCGTCGCGCGGAGATGGAAAAACGGCCGGACGACACGGCCCCGACGGAACAGGGAGTACGAAGGATGACCGCCACCGAAAACATGATCCGCGTCACCGCCGCCGACGGCCACACACTGGACGCGTTCGTCGCCAGGCCCGCGGGTGCGCGCAAGGGCGGGCTCGTCATCCTGCAGGAAATCTTCGGCATGACCGACCAGCTCAAGTCGGTGGCGCGCGCCTTCGCGGCGGACGGATACGAGACGATCCTGCCCGCGCTCTACGACCGCAAGGCGCGGGGCACCGTCGTGCCGTTCGACAAGCCGGACGATGGGCGCGAGATCGTGGGCGGCCTCGACAAAACGAAGGTCATGCTCGACATCGGGGCGGCGGTGAAGGCCGTCGACGGGTCCGGCGGCGTCTCGGTCCTCGGCTACTGCTGGGGCGGCGGGCTCGTGGTCGGCGCGGCCTGCGAGTACGATCTCCGCGGGGCGATCTCCTATTACGGCACGCGGCTCCCGACCTATCTCGACCGCAAGCCGAAGTGCGACCTGCTGTTCCATTTCGGCGAAACCGACACGATGAACACGCCGCCCGCGGTGATCGCCCAGGTCCGCGACGCGATCCCGGGCGCCGAGACCTACATCTATGCGGCCGGTCACGCGTTCGCGAACGACGCGCGCAAGACCTACGTTCCCGAGGCCGCGATCCCGGCGCGGGAGAGGTCCCTGGCGTTTCTCGACCGCCTTCACGCCTGACGGAGGGACTAGGCCGGACGGGGGCTCGCCGGCCGCGCGAATCTATGTTGCGCGGGCCGGTTCGGTGATAAGAGTCGGGCAGCGGCTCACAAGGGTGGAACGAACGCCATGCAGTCTCCGATTCCCGCAGTTTTCATGCGCGGCGGCACGTCGCGGGGGCTCTATTTCAACCGCGATGACCTGCCCGAGGATCGCGGGCTGTGGGATGGAATCCTGCTCGCCGCGTTCGGCTCGCCGGATCCCCGCCAGGTCGACGGCGTCGGCGGGACGACCTCGGTCACGAGCAAGACCTGCATCATCTCGCCGTCCGAGCGCGACGACTGCGACGTCGACTATT
>JAYOEF010000075.1:11104-16283 GCA_038106605.1 Alphaproteobacteria bacterium | reverse complement strand
GGCCGGGCAATCTCGACGGCGACGCCAGCATCGCGGGCTTCGAGGCGATCGGCGTCAAGCTTGCCGACATCGAGAAATGGGGCGGCCAGGTGGTGCGCGCGGCGTCGAAGGAAATGGCGTCGCTGATGCTCGACCGCCGCCTCGACATGATCAGCTTCGGAATCTCCTATAACCACCCCACTGTCCGTGAGGTCGCGAAGGGCATCGAGATCGTGATGCTGCCGATGACGAAGGAAGTCGGCGACGCGATCGCGAAGAAGATGGGATCGCAGCCCTGCGAGTTCAAAGCCAAGGAGTACGACTTCCTGGCGGCGGATTCGGCATCGGCCTGCGTCGGTCTCGGCGTCTTCGTGCGAGACGACATGGACGAGAAGACCGCCTACAACGTCACCAGGGCGGTGTTCGACAATATCGACGACTACAAGAACGCGCACCGGCTGCTGCAGAAGACGGTGTCGCCCGAGTATCTCGCCGAACCCGGCATCGTTCCCTACCATCCCGGTGCCGCGAAGTACCTGAAGGAAAAGGGCCTGCTGAAGCAGTAGCCCGACACCGACCGGCCCATCTGCCAGGACCGCGCGCGGCAGGAAGGCACCGCCGCGTGCGGTCGGCTCCCCGCCGGTCCACCCAAGAAATCCCTATACCAGCAGTCTCGATCCATGGCGAAACCCCGCGCGCTCGGTCTCTCATTCTGGTTCTCCGTCGGCACCCGCCGCCGGCCCGCCGGATGGCTCCGCTTCGTCGTCCCGCCGCTTGCCGTCGCGCTCGCGGTCTATGTCATCGTCGCGGCAACCGCGCTGATCGTCGCGCCCTGGGCGCTCACGGCGATCTTCCTGTGCGGCATGATGACGATCGCCTTTCTCGTCACCGGTGCGACGGCCGACTCCGACCCCGAGAAACCATCGATTCTCGACTACGTGTTTTCATTCGGCAGCCTCGCCACCGGTGTCTATTTCTTCATCAAGCGGCAGGAGTTCATCGACCGCATCGCGCTCCTGAGCGAGCTCTCGAACCTGGACATCTTCTTCGGCTTGCTGATGGTGGTGCTCACCATCGAGATCACGCGGCGCAGCACGGGGCTCGGGCTCACCTCGGTCGTCCTCGTCTTCATCGCCTACAATCTCTATGGCCATAACCTGACCGGCGTGCTCAAGCACGGCTATATCGACTACATCCATTTCGTCGACATCATGATCTTCACGACCGACGGCGTGATGGGCCTGCCGGCGCGCGTCGCCGCGACCTACGCCTTCATGTTCGTGCTGTTCGGAACGCTGCTCTACTACGCCAAGGGCGCGGACTTCTTTTACGATTTCGCCGCCTCGATCTCGGGCGGCAAGACCGGCGGGCCCGCAAAGGTCGCCGTCATTTCGTCCGGGCTCTACGGCATGATCTCGGGAAGCCCGACATCGGACGTGGTCACCACGGGCTCGGTGACGATCCCGATCATGAAGCGCCTCGGCTACCGTCCGGCGGTCGCGGGCGCGATCGAGGTCGCGGCGTCGACCGGCGGCAGTATCATGCCGCCCGTGCTCGGCTCGGCGGCGTTCCTCATGGCCGAGTATACCGGCATCGACTACAAGGACATTGCGATCGCCGCGATCCTGCCGGCGCTGCTCTACTACATCGGCGTCTATTCCCAGGTGCATTTCCGCGCCCGCCGCCTCGGCCTCGGCGGGCTCGACCCGGCGCAGCTGCCGAAGCTCCTGCCGACGATGCGGAAGGGCGGCATGTTCGTCGTGCCGCTCGTCGTTCTCACATGGGCGCTTCTCGACGGATACACGCCGACGATGGTCGCCGTGTTCGGCTCGCTCGCCGTGATCGCGGTCTCCTTCCTCCGCCGCGAGACGTTCCTCAGTCCGCTGAAGCTGTGGAATGCGCTCGCCGAGACGACCTACCGCATGGTCGCGGTGGCCGGCGCGACCGCAGCGGCCGGGCTCGTCATCGCCGGCATTACAATGACCGGCCTTGCGGCGAAGTTCGCCCATGTCGTCTACGCCATAACCTCGAAGGACCAGATGCTGACGATGAGCGTCGCGGGCGCGCTCTGCCTCATCCTCGGGCTCGGCATGCCGACCCCGTCGGCCTACATCCTCGCTGCCGTGCTCATCGGGCCGCTGATGAACGAGATCGGCGTGAACGTGCTCGCCGGACACCTGTTCCTCCTCTATTTCGCCGTGATGTCGGCGCTGACGCCGCCGGTCGCGGTCGCCGCCTACGCCGCATCCGCCATCGCCGAGGACAACCCGATGACGATCGCCGTCCACGCGGTGAAACTCGCGCTCGCCGCGTTCTGCGTGCCGTTCGTCTTCGTCGTCGGCCCCGAACTCCTGTGGCAGGGGCCGCTCTGGTTGACGGCGGTCACGTTCGTCACGGCGGCGGTCGCGATCGTGCTCCTCGCCGCCGCGATCGAACAGTACGAGCCGCTCGCCGACGCGTGGTGGGCACGCCTCCTGCTCGCAACCGGCGCGATCTTCCTGCTGGTCCCGCATCTCTGGGCGGCGGGCGTCGGCATCGTCGTCTGCGGCGCCGCTTACGCCCTCAATACGCTCGCCCGCAACCGCGCGCGGGCCGAGGCCTGACGGGAAAGGTTCAGGCGTCCGCCCAAACCTCGTTCGCCACCTCGACGACGAGGCGAAGCTTCGCCTCCTGGACCTCGGGCGTGATCGGGTTGCCGCTCGCGACGCTCGCGAAGCCGCACTGCGGGCTGAGGGCGAGCCGGCCGACATCGACGTATTTCGACGCTTCCCCGATCCGCCGCATCAGGTCGTCCTTGGTCTCCAGCGTCTGCGACTTGGTCGAAACGAGCCCGAGGACGACGGCCTTGTCCGGCGGCAGGAAGCGGAGCGGCGAAAAATCGCCTGCCCGCGGCGAGTCGTATTCCATGAAGTAGAACGGGATGTCGAGCGCGTTGAACAGCTTGTCGGCGATGACGTCGTAGCTGCCCTCCGCGTGGTAGTGGCCGCCGCGGTTGCCGCGGCAGAGATGCATGCCGATCCGTAAGCCCGCCGGTGCGCGCGCGAGTACGCGGTTGGTGACGTCGATATAGGCGTCGATCGTCGCCCGCCAGTCCTCGCCTCTTTCCGCGAGGGTCCGCTGCACGTCGGGGTCCGCGAACTTGGCGAACGCTGTCTCGTCGATCTGCACGTAGCCGCACCCCGCCTTCGCAAGCGAGTCCAGTTCGCGCGCATAGGCCTCGACGATGTCGGCCCAGAAGCTCTCCGCGTCCGAATAGGCCTTGTGCCGCACGATCTCGGGCGCACCGCCCCGGAAATGAAGCGTGCACGGACCGGGCAGCGTGATCTTGGGCGTCGCCTTGGAATGAGACTTCAGGAATGCGACCTCGCCCGCGTGGATCGGCGCGGACCAGCGGAGCCGCGATTTCACGATGGCGACGGGCTGTGCCGCGCGCTTCGCTCCGTCGCGCGCCTCCTCCGCCGCGACCTCCGCGAACCCGATCGTCACGTCTCCGAGATGCTCGAAGAAGAAATCGTGATAGGCGTGCCGGCGGTACTCGCCGTCGGTGACGACCTTCAGCCCGACGCGGGCCTGCATCGCGATCGCCGCTTCGACCGCCGCGTCCTCGGCCGCGTACAGCTCGTCCGCCGTCGCCTTCCCGGCGGCGAAGCGGTCGCGTACAGCGAGGAGGCTGGCAGGCCGGAGAAGACTGCCGATATGGTCTGCGCGAAACGGGGGTTTTGCCATCGTGTTCCTGCCCTTTTTATGCGTGCCGACCATAACACCGCCGCGCGGTGCTCTCCACGCCGGAACATGCCGGGTTCCGGTGGAGACCATGCTCTCACGAGGCTGGTACATTGCGATGCGAGTGGGCGGCGCTACAATCGACCAGGATGTAACAGGACGGATGAAATGCAGGAACTCGCTGCCCTGATGCGGGAACGCCGCTTCGAGGAGGCCGCTCGCGAAGCGGAGAGGCATCTCGCGCAATCGGGAAACGATGCCGAGATTCTGGGTGTGGCCGGTATGGCCTATGCCGCGCTCGGCCGCCTCGATGCCGCTGTCGACGCATTCCGTAAGGCGGCAGCCCATGCACCGCAGTCGGCGCCCGTCTGGTTCAACCTCGGCATCGCACTCCGGAGGACGGGGGACGACGCCGCCGCTGCCGATTGCTACGAACGCGCGATCGCCATCGCCCCCGGCTTCGCCGAAGCGCATTTCAATCTCGGAAACCTGCGAAAGAGCACCGGCGATCATGAGCGTGCCATCGCGAGCTTCCGTCGCGCCGTCGAGAACAGACCCGACTATGCGAAGGCGCACCACAATCTCGGAAACGCGCTTCGGGCCGCTGGCCGGAACGAGGAAGCGTTCGTGAGTTACCGGGCGGCGAAGCGTTACGGCCAGGGTGGCGCCGAACTCCTGCTCGACCTCGGAAACTGCCTCTCCGACCTTCGCCGGTTCGAGGAAGCGGTGGAGGTCTTTCGCCAGGCGCTCGCCGCCGCCCCCGGCAACCGCGATGCGCAGGGCGCTCTCGGTTCGGCGCTGATGCGGCTAGGCCGTTACGAGGAGGGCCTGTCGCTGCAGGAAGCGGGCTACGGCAAAATATCTTTCGTGCCCGGCGCCGGCGCGACAGTCGTCGCTGCGGGTTCCCGATGAAGCGCGTTCCTCTCGGCACCGTCGACGCTCCGCATTTCATTGGAAGCTGGCGCATCGAACCTACGGATCTCTGCAACGACATCATCCGCCTGTTCGAGGACAATCCGGCGAAGCACGCGAGCGGGAAGACGTATGGCGGGCTCGACCGCGACAGCAAGCATTCCACCGACATGATGGTCCTTCCGCGCGACCTCGAGAGCACGGAGTTTGCTGCGCTCCGCACTTACATCGACCGCCTCTACGACTGTTTCGCCGACTATCTGGAACAATGGCCGTTCCTGCGGACGCTCGGCGGCTTCAAGATCGGCCCGTTCAACGTACAGCGCTACGAACCCGGCGGACATTTCCAGCAGGTCCATACGGAGCGGAGCTCGCTCGGCAATGCCCACCGCGTCCTTGCCTGGATGACCTATCTCAACGACGTGCCATCGGGGGGCGGGACATATTTCTCCCATTTCGACCTGGAAATCCGCCCGGAGATCGGCAAGACGCTGATCTGGCCGGCGGAATGGACCCACGCGCATCGCGGCAACACCGTGACCGAGGGCGTGAAGTACATCGTCAC
>JAYOEF010000075.1:0-11004 GCA_038106605.1 Alphaproteobacteria bacterium | reverse complement strand
GGACCCACGCGCATCGCGGCAACACCGTGACCGAGGGCGTGAAGTACATCGTCACGGGCTGGATGCATTTCCCGGCCTGAACTCGGCGCGGCCGGTCCGTCGGCTGTGTCAGTCCGGCTTCGGCCGAAACAGCGCCGCCTGGCGGACGGCACGTGCGGCCGCCTCGGCGGCATCGAGACGATGGGAGATCCTCGCGCGGAAATCCTCGCCGCTTCGACCGCTGCTAATACGCGTGTGGCGGCGCCTGACGCGGGCCAACCCGCAGCGCCACTTTCGACGCGTTCCTGCCCTTACGGATCGCGACACGCTTTTCCCGCAGTCCGGAAGCAAAAGGGCGGCCCCTACCGGCCGCCCTTCACTCCCGTTCGGGATGGCGTCGTCAGTGCGACATCAGGACCGGTAGCGTGGTGTCGCGCATCAGGTTTTCGGTAACCCCGCCGAACACCCATTCGCGGGTCCGCGAGTGGCCGTAGGCGCCGGTCACGATCATGTCGGCGCCGAGGTCCGACGCGCGGGCGAGGATGACGTCGGAAATGTCGATCCCGTCCGCAGCCGTCGCCGCGGCTTCCGCTTTGACGCCGTGCCGCGCGAGATGGAGCGCGATGTCGGCGCTCGGGACGTCGCCGTGATCGCCGCCTGCCGCCTTGGTCGGGTTGACCGCGAGGATCGTCACCTTGTCGGCTCCGGCGAGGAACGGCAGCGCGTCGTTGATGGCGCGGGTCGCCTCGCGGCTCGCGTTCCAGCAGACGAGGATGCGCTTGCCGACGCTTTCGAAATGGCCGGCATTGGGGACGATCAGCACGGGGCGGCCGCAGGTCATCACGATGTCGCCGGAGAGCTCCGGATAGGGAAATTTCACCGGTTCGTCGCGGTCGCCCTTGCCGACGATGGCAAGGTCGGCATAGCGGGCGTGACGGGCGACGACGTCGGAAACATTCCCCTCTTCCGTCCGGAACTCCGATTTGATCCCGGCCTTCGACGCGATGTCGGCGAACAGCTTCTTCGCGGTCTCCGACTGCTTCAGGGCTTCCTCGCGCTGCGCCTCGAAGATCTCGACCGGCACGTAACCGCTCGCCATGTAGGCGGCAATGTACGGGTCCGGCACGACGAAGACGCCGGTCACATGCGCGTCGTGTCCCGCTGCGACGTTCGCCGCGAGGCGAAGCCGCTCTTCGGTACGGGCGCTGCCGTCGACATGTACGAGAATGTTGGTGATATCCATTTCTTGCTCCCTGGGGGCAGGTCCTGCCCGATTGCTTAGGCCCGTCAGGCGCTATCGGCCTTGACGGAAATCAACTCGGAAAACTGCTCGCGACCGGGGTCGCGAGCGGTCAGGCGACCGCGTAGCGCGGCGCGTCCTCCTCATCCCAGTCGGGTTCGGCCCCGGCGATGTCGGCGAGCCGCTCGGGATCGGCGACGTCGAGACCCTTGCGGCAGGCGGTGACGACGCCTTCCTTCGAAAGAGCCCTCAGCGTCCGGCAGATATGAACCGCGGTAAGGCCGAGCGCGTCGCCGACGTTCTCCTGCGTCAGGGGGAATTCGACGCTTCCGTCAGCGCGGGCGCCAACGGCATTGCGGATGCGCCGATCCATGCGGAGCAGGAAACTCGCGACCGCCTCGCGCGCCGACCGGCGGCCAACGTCGGTGAGGCTGTCATAGGCATGGGACAGGGCGTCGTGCGCCGACTGCATCAGCGCCATCGCCGTCGCCGGCGACTTGCGGAACAGTTCGGGAAGGCGCGACTGCGGGATTACGGCCACGGCGCTGTCGGTCAGCGCGGTGACCGAGTAGCTCATCACCCGGGTGCGGCCCGACGGATCGCCAATGACGCCGCCCGGCAGGACGAAGTCGAGGATCTGCTGACGCCCGTCCTCGAGGATGCGCTTCAAGGCGAACCAGCCATCGATCACGATGAAGAGGCTGCTGCAGGCATCGAACTCGGAAACGAGATCGGCGCCCGCGACGACGGTACGGCGCTCGCTCGCGAATGTCTGGGCTTCGGGAAGAATTTCCTTCGCCGGAAATGCGGAAACGCTGCGTTCGGCGCCGACGGTGCGACGAAGCGCGACAGGGGACAACGGACGACACGGGGGCTCTACGCTGATCTGGCTGTACGGCATGGCGGGCTCCCTCCCGATTATCCGGAGCCCTCATTGACCCCGGATCGCCCATTAGTTAATGCCGCTCTGTAAGGGGCGAATGTGCGACTGGAAGAGATTTGTAAAGTATTGTAAGGAGACCTCGGGTCCATACGGTGGGGGAAGAAACGTGAGCCAGACCATCGTCGTCGTCGACGATGAGCCGACTCTCAGAAATCGCCTCAGAAAATACCTTCAAAGCGAAGGGTTTACGGTCTACGAGGCGGAAAGCGGCGCGGTGCTCCGCGACCTGCTCGACCGCGTGCGGGTGGACCTCGTCGTACTCGACCTCATGCTCCCCGGCGAAGACGGTCTCTCCATCACGCGCGACCTGCGCGCCCGCACCCAGGTCGGCATCCTGATCCTCACCGGCAAGGGCGACGCCGTCGACCGCATCGTCGGCCTCGAGATGGGGGCGGACGACTACCTCGCGAAGCCTTTCGAGTTGCGTGAACTGCTCGCACGGGTGCGAAGCATCCTGCGCCGGGTTTCTGCGCCGCCTCCCTCCGCCCCCGCGCCGTCCGCTGCAAACCCGGCGGCTACGAGCATCAATGGCTTCGACCGGGTGCACTTCGACCGCTGGTCACTCGATCTCCGGAAGATGGAACTCCGCGACGAAGGCGGCGAGGCGATCCACCTCACCGGGGCCGAGTTCCGAATTCTCCGCAAATTCGTGGAGAACCCGGGACGCACGCTCAACCGCGATCAACTCATGAGTGCGATGGCGGAGCGCGACTGGACGCCCTACGACCGCAGTATCGACCTGCACATCAGCAACCTGAGAAAAAAGCTGGAGGCCGATCCCAAGAAACCCGGTCTGATCAAGACGGTGCGCAGCTTCGGCTACGTCTTCACTCCGTCGGTGGAAACCGCCTGACCGGCGGATCAGCCGAGCGCCCGGCGGACGGCTTCGGCCAGTTGACGGCGGGTGAACGGCTTGTGGAGCACGATCGCCCCCCCCTTCGCGCTTTCCGCAAGCGCCGCCGAGTTTTCGGCGTAGCCGGTCATCATGATGACCGGCAGATCCGGGTGCCGTTTCCAGGCCTCCTCGACGAGCGCGATCCCTGTCATGCCGCCGGGCATGACGATGTCCGTCAGGAGCAGGTCCGGCAGCGCGCCGTCCGCCAGTATGTCGACGGCAGAGACCGCGTTAACCGCGGTCTCGACGCGGTAGCCCAGCGATGCAAGGGCGCGCTCGGTTCTATCGCGGAGCCGGTTGTCGTCTTCGACCAGCAGAATGCGCTCGGTACCGGTCGGCAGGTCGGAGGGCACGTCGGCGACACTGCTGGCTTCGGGCGCCGAGCGGTCCCGCGGAAAGTAGAGGTTCACCGTCGTGCCGATCCCGACTTCGCTATAGATCGTGAGCTGCCCGCCGGACTGGCGGACGAAGCCGTAGACCATGCTGAGGCCCAGGCCTGTGCCATGCCCGCCCTCCTTGGTCGTGAAGAACGGCTCTATCACCCGCGAGACGATCTCGGGCGGCATGCCTGTACCCGTATCGGTGACGCTGAGCCGCACGTAGCGCCCGGGCTCGAGCTCCTCGAAATTGAGGCTGTCGGCCTTGTCGATCGTCACGTTCGCGCCGTCGATGCTGAGCCTTCCCCCACTGGGCATCGCGTCGCGCGCGTTGATCGCGAGATTGAGGATCGCGCTTTCCAGTTGTCCCCTGTCGGCGGAAATCGGCCATAGCCCGGAGACGCCGGACGCACGAATCTCGATCTCCTCGCCGAGCGTGCGCTTGAGAAGCCCGGCAACGGAGGAAACGAGATCGCCGACGTCGATCTGTGTCGGCACCAGAGACTGGCGGCGCGAGAACGCGAGAAGGCGCTGCGTCAGGTCTGCGCCTGCCCGGGTAACATCCAGCGCCTCGTTCACCAGTTCGAGTTTTTCGCTATCGCCGCGGCATGACTGCTCGAGGATCTCGAGGTCCATCATGAGGATGGCAAGCAGGTTGTTGAAATCGTGCGCAATGCCGCCCGTGAGCTGTCCCACCGCCTCCATCTTCGAGGCCTGGAGAAGCTGGCGCTCGATCGTCCGCCGCTCCGTGATGTCGCGGATCACGCCGACGAAGCAGCGTCGCTCATCGCAGGGTATTTCTCCGACCGACAGGTCCATGGGGAAGACGCTTCCATCCTTGCGGCGCCCGACGACCTCGCGTCCGATTCCGATGATCTTGGCGACGCCGGTCTCGACATAGTTGCGGATATAGGCGTCATGCCGGCTTCGGTCCGGCTCCGGCATCAGCATCGAGACGTTGCCGCCCATGATCTCGCCGGCGGTATAACCGAAAATCTTCTCGGCGGACTTGTTGTACGCCATGACCGTGCCCGACCCGTCGATGATGAGCATGCCGTCGACGCAATGGTCCATCAGCAGCCGAAATGGCTCCAGTTGCGCCTCGATGTTCCGTCTCTGCTGGTTGGCCTGGTCCACGGCTTTCTCCCCGACCCGCACAGCGAATAACGCCTCCGACTCTTACGCCTTTATCTGGATCAAAGACGACGACGGGGGCTTCGTCGAATTTGTCCTCAAGATCGCTCCGTCACAGCAAAGGCGGATCGGCAAGCGGGGAGTCGCTGGGGGATTGAACAAGGAATGTCGTTCGCCATGATGACGTCGCGGGGCAGCAATGGCAATTGGCGGCGCGGCAAAGCGGCCGCCGCCGTACAGACGGTGGACAGCGCGGTCCGCTCGGCTCGGGCGGCGATGCTGACGGATGTCCAGTTCGCCGAACTGATGCGTCTCAGAGACGCCTATGAAGCCGCGAGATGCGCGGGCGATACCGCCGAGAGCAGCCGTCTGGAATCGCTCATTCTCGCCCTCGTGCGCGAAGGCCCCGCGCGCCTCGCCTGAGATTTGGCCTGAGCGTCAGCCGCGGCCGCGTTCGCGGCAATAGACCAGCCAGTAGACCACAGCGACCAGAACGCTGCCGCCGACGATGTTGCCCGCTGTCACGACCGCAATGTTGGCGGCGGCGTCGGAGACCGCCGGCCCCCCGCCCGACAGCACCGACAGCGGCAGGAAGAACATGTTGGCGATGCTGTGCTCGAAGCCGAGCGCGACGAAGGCCGTGATCGGGAACGCGATCGCCACCGCTTTTCCGGTGACGTCGCGCGCGCCGAAGCTCAGCCAGACCGCGAGGCAGACGAGGACATTGCACAGCATGCCGCGGACGAAAGCCTGATCGAGCGGCAACGCGCCCTTGGCGGCCGCGATCTTGTGGGCGTTCGCCCCGACCGCGCCGCCGGCGGCATCGAGAAGACCGGACCAGACGACGAACTGAGCGGTCGCGACGGCTCCGACGAAGTTCCCGGCATAGACAACGATCCAGTTGCGCAGAAGGTCCGCAGTGCAGATCAGCCCGTCGCAGCGTGCCATCACGATCAGGTTGTTGCCGGTGAAGAGTTCGGCGCCCGCGACGACCACGAGAACGAGCCCGAGCGAGAACGCGAGGCCGCCGAGGAGCCGCGTCGGCCCGTAGCCCATCTGCGGATCGGTCGTCGCGACGAGGTAGAGGCTCCCGCCGAAAGCGATGAAGGCGCCTGCGAGCACCGCGAGAGTGAACATCGCGGTGAGCCCAAGCCGGGCCTTCGTGACGCCCGCGTTCTCGATCCGCTCGGCGATCTGCGCCGGGGTATATGCATCGAAGATCGGATCCCCGCCTGCCGCCATGGTCTTCTCCTCCCGCTTCCGGATTCGCAGCGGAGTGTGCCCCGTAATGAAGCCCCGGAGCTTGCCCGAGATCAACCGCGGCGTGACGGCGCGCATGTTCCACCGACCGTCCGCGATGCTATACTCCGCCCGCCCATCCCGATGGAGTTCCGCATGAAGCTCTTCCCGCAGGAAAAACAGAAGCTCGACCTGTTCGGGCTCTTCACCCGCAAGGAGCGGAGCCCGTGGATGGAGCGCTTCTATCTCTGCGTCTCGCTCGCCTTCTTCGGCTGGCTGATCTACCGGACCTGGTTTGCCGACTGACCCAGGGAAAAAGCGCGCGAAAGGCCCCCGCAAGCCGCGCGCCATGACCGAGACGCGGCTCCGTAACATCGCGACCTGGTACTGCCAGCGCTATCTCGTCTCCTCGGCGAAGCTTACTGACCATCTCGAAAAGCGCCTGCGCCGCGAGGTCGCGGATGCCGACGCACGGCGCGCACTCTCCGAACAAATTCCGGAAATCGTCGGGAAGCTCGCGGAGCTCGGTCTCGTCAACGACCGCGAGGCGGCGTCCGCCCGCCTGCGGTCCGCGCTGCGGTCGGGATACGCACCGCGGGCCGCGGTCAATGTCGCCGCTCAGGGCGCCATGGTCGGGCGCGAAGTCGTCGACGCAGAGCTCGGCACGGCCATCGGCGAGGCGTTGCCCGAGCTTCGCCGCGACGAGGACGAGGAGGCCGCATCCCCGGCCGAGCAGGCGGCGCTCGCCCTCAAGCGCGCGCGGCGCGGGCCGTGGCGGTCGCGGCCGCAGGACGACACGTCGAAACGGCGCGATGCCGGCTGGCTCCAGCGCCGGGGATTCCCGCTCGATGCTGTGCGTGCCGCCCTCGACATCGATCCCGAGGAGGAGTGATCGCTCCTCAGGCGAGGTCGAAACCGTGGCCGAGGAGGAAATCGCGGAAGCCCGGCCGCTCGGCGACCGAGAGCTGGCGCGCCACGTTCTCCGACCAGTAGCAGGGGTCTGAGGCGCCGTACTTGTCGGCATGACGCTGGCCGTCGGCGGGCACCGGGTTCGTGACGTGACGCAGCCGGTCGTAGGCGTCGATCTCCGCATCGAAGCCGGAATCGTCGTAATGCTCGCGGTGGACGACCACGCTCTGTGGAAGCCGCACGTTCATCCGTCCCTCCCACGCCGGCCAGCCGAGCGTCAGCCCGGAGATGGGGAATACCCCGTCCGGCAGCGCCAGCGCTTCGCAGAACGCCGCCATCCGGTTCCGTACCTGGCTGATCGGCGCGCAACCGAGCCCTGACGCCTCCGCCGCGGTAATGAAGCACTGCATGGCGAGCGAAGCATCGACGACGGCATTCAGGAACGTGTCCATGTTGTTGTTGGCGAATTTATATCCGTGCTTCTCGGTCAGCCGTTTCGCGCGCCGCATGTCGGCACAGAAGGTGAGGAACACCGGGCAGTATTTCATGTGCCCGACGTCGGGGTTGAGGTCGGCGAGCTTCATCCGCATGTCGCGATCCGCGGTGACCACGATGGAGTACTGCTGCAGGTTGGATTTCGTCGGCGCCGACTGCGCACAGGCGAGGAGCGTATCGAGCAGCGCATCGGGGATCGGCTCGTCGGTGTAGCGGCGGATGCAGCGCCGCGCGAGCAGCTCGCGAACCGTCTCCGGCAGCGCGTCTTCCGGCACCGATGGCGCCTCCGTCCCGTAGCGACCCTTCAGAAGCTCCGCGGCGTCGTTCATCCCGATTTCCTCCCCGACATTTCCGTTTCCCGCCGCTAGTATAACGGCCCCGTCTCCCGCGCAGCAGCCCCGACCGACCCGCCCATGACCCTCGCCCGATCCGAGATCCGCATCGTCCACAGCTCGGACCTTCATGTCGACGACGGCTATACCCAGCGCGCCTGGGGCGGCGACGGCAACGCACCGCTCGCCGCGGTGCTGGAGACGGCGCGGTTCGCAAACGCCGATCTCGTCCTGCTGACGGGCGACGTGTTCGAGCACAACCGCCTCGACGCAGAAGTCCTCGCCCGCACGGCCGAACTCCTCGCGGGCGCGGGCAGGTCGGTCGTCATGCTGCCCGGCAACCACGATCCCCTGATCGAAGAGTCCGTCTGGTACCGCGGCGGCCTCGTCGGGATCGCGAATGTCCGAGTGTTGGGCGCCGGATCGGACAGCGCCCTGTTCGAGGAACTCGATCTCGCGGTCTGGGGCCGGGCGCATGTCGATTACGACGACATGGCGCCGCTTGCCGATCCGTCGCCCCGGCTCGCCCGCCGCCACGTCGCCGCCGCCCACGGCCACTTCGTCGAAGTGCGCCCGGCACCCGGCCGTCCCGGTGCGGCGTGGCTTATCACGCCGGAGGACATTGAAGCGACCGGCGCCGACTACGTCGCGCTCGGACACTGGAACGTGCATACGCCGGTCGGGCGGGGCAACGTCGCAGCCTGCTATTCTGGATCGCCCGACTATGCGGGAACGGCGAACCTCGTGACCATCCGGGCGGACGGACGCGCGGAGATCGAGCGGATCGCGGTGCCGGGCGCGCCTGCGGCCGGCTGACCTACCCTGCCGCCTCGGCGGCGATCGCGTCCTTCACCATCCTGCGGAGCGCAATGCCGGGCCCATCGACATTGATGTCGACCCAGTCCTTCGGAATGTGGGCGTGGCGGTCCATGTTCATCTGCTGGGCGGCGAGAATGTCGACGTCCTCCTGGAAGGCGCCGCGGAAATCGACGCGGAAGGCCTCGTCCATCTCGGGGTCGTCGAGCGCGAAGTTGCGCGAATGCGCATAGAAGTACCAGGTGGAAGTCTCGGTCTCCGGCGTGATGGCGTTGAGATTATAGAACTCGAAGCCCTGCGCGTTGCGCCCGCCGTTCGGAATCGAATAGTCGTCGGGATGGTCGCCCGGTTTAGCGCCGCAGCCGGCCGGCAGGCAGCCGACACGCACAGTGTTGTAGCTCGGCACCATGGCTTCGGCATATTGCCAGCGGTCGATATTCTCGGTGAAGCCGCCGAAGCGCGCATAGAGCGGGGCGGGCGCGGAATCGAGCACCCAGCGGATCATGCGCACTGTCTTTTCGCCCCGCGTCGTCACGATGGGAAAATCGGGCACCGCCGTCGTGCCGATGTTCCTGATGTGGACGTAGGCGAGGTGCGACAAGTCGAGCAGATTGTCGTTGAACAGCTCGTAGTGGCACGGAATGTGGAACGGCGGATCGCCCTTCACCACCCTCCATGCGGGGTCGTCCATCACGTACCAGTTGGGCAGCAGGCTCTCGTCGGCCTTTTCGGGGTCGCCCATCCACAGCCAGACGTACTGGTACTTCTCCAGCACCGGCCAGGCGCCGACCTTAGAGTCGGGCGGCACGCGAGACTGTCCTGGGACGCGGACGCAGGCGCCGGTGCCGTCGAAGGTCAGCCCGTGATAGCCGCACTCGATCGTGTCGCCGACGACGCGTCCCATCGAGAGCGGAAGGTGGCGGTGGCAGCACCGGTCCTCGAGCGCGACGACCTTGCCCGCGCTGTCGCGGAACAGGACGACCGGCTCGTTCAGGATGGTTCGCGCGAGCGGCTTCTCGGCGGAAACCTCATGGTTCCAGGCGGCAGCGTACCAGGCGTTGCGGACGAATTCGGCCATATCGGTCTCGGAGGGTCCCTTTACGTTCGGTTTCGAGCGAAAATCCTACCGGCCGCTCCGGCAGGCGGCAAGGCAGCCGGGCGGTCGACCGCGCAGCCCACGTCTCTATAATCGCATCGCACATAACAGGAACGCTACGCGAGGAACGACCCGATGCCCGATTTCTACCGGCCCGATCTCGGCGCCGAGCCCGACAGCCCGTTCGCCCGCGATGCGGACGGAAAGCTCGTCCGCCGCGCCTACTGGCTCGACCTGAGCGACCGGTCGATGGTCCTCGCCCTGACCCAGGGGATCGGGGTCGCGCTCACCGCCGACCAGAAGCGCGCGCACCTCGCCGACGTCGGGCGCGCGCACCTGATCGACGAGGTTTGCGCGCAGGAGGTCCTGCCGCCCGAGCGCTAGGCGACGCTGCGCTTCCGGCCCCAGAGCTCGTCCGAGGCGATCTTCGCGCCTTCGACCAGAGCCTCCAGCTTGGCCCACTGGATCGATTGGTGGACTCGCTGGTAGAGCGGGCTCTGCGCGAAGCCGCAGTCGGTGCCGGCGATGACGTTCTCGCGTCCCACCGCGGACGCATAACGGCAGATGCGCTCGGCGACGAGTTCGGGGTGCTCGACGACGTTGGTCGCGTGGCTGATCACGCCCGGCACCAGCACCTTGCCCTCCGGCAGCTTCACGTCCTGCCACACCTTCCACTCATGCTCGTGGCGCGGGTTCGCGCCCTCGATGACGTAGGCACCTGCATTCACGCTGAGGATCAGCTCGACGATCTTGCGGAGCGGCACGTCGGTGGTGTGCGGCCCCGGCCAGCTGCCCCAGCAGACGTGGTAGCGCACCTTCTCGGGCGGGATGCCCTTGAGCGCGTAGTTGAGCGCCTCCATGTGGCGCGCGACCCACTTGTAGTAGTCGTCGAAGCTCGCGGGCGGCACCATGCGGTCGAAGGTGACGGCGGCGCGCGCATCGTCGAGCTGCACGAGGAGGCCGGCATCGACGATGGTGCGGTATTCCACGCGCATGGCGTCCGCGATGGCCTGGAGCCCCTCCTCCTCCGACTTGTAGTACTCGTCCCGGCGGTCGGGAATCACGCTCGCGGGCGCGGCGACCGGAAGGAACCCCTCGACCACGCCGGCGCCCTTCAGGGCCGCCTTGAAGTTATCGATGTCGCGCTTCAGCGCCTCCTGACCGATATAGGCGATCGGCCCGTTACAGATCGACTCGCTCTGGGTCGCCGGCGCGTCCTTGGCATCCAGTTCGGCGTAGAAATCCGAGAAGCGGAGCCGGTCGGCGCCCTTGGCGAACGGGTTGCCGCCGCCCGCCAGCGGGCGGCGCTCGAAGCCGCTCAGGCGTTCCAGCACGTACTGCGACCAGCTGATGCCCTTGCCGAACTCGCCGTCGGATACAACGTCGACGCCGGCCTCGGCCTGGCGCGCAACCACCTCCTTCACCGACTGGGCGAGACAGGTCTGGTAGGCCGCCTCGTCGTAATCCTTCTTCGCCTGCTTGGCGCGGATGAATTCGCGCAGTTTCTCGGGGCGGATCAGGCTGCCGACATGGGTGGTGAGAATGCGGT
>JAYOEF010000074.1:0-16310 GCA_038106605.1 Alphaproteobacteria bacterium | reverse complement strand
TATCGACGATGACGTCGGCCTCGATGCCGAGGATGCGTCCGGTCTCGGTCGCGTAAGCTGTGATCCGATAGAAATGATCGCGCGCCTGGACGTTGGCCGTGAGGTTCTCGCCCCGATCCTCGATCCAGCGCACCGGCCGCTTGGTCCGGAGCGCGACCGCCGCGACCATGATCTCTTCCGGCATCAGCCGGTTCTTGGAGCCGAAGCCGCCTCCGACATCGGGCGCGATTACGCGGAGCTGCCGCTCCCGGATACCGAGGCTTTCCGCGATGCCGAGTCGCATGACGTGCGGCCCCTGGCTCGACAGATAGAGCACCAGTTCGTCGCGCCGGCTGTCGTGGGTCGCGAGGACGACGCGACCTTCGAGCGGGATCGCGGCGTGCCGGTTCATGCGGTATTCGCTGGAGACAGTCACCTTCGCGGCCGCCTTGGCGGCGGCGATGTCGCCGCCGTTGACGTCGCGCTGGATGAAGACGTTGTCGCCCCAATGCTGGTGGAGCAGTGTCGACTTCTCGTCGATGGCGGCGACCGCGTCGACGACGGCGGGCAGCGGTTCGATGTCGAGGAACACCTGCTGGGCGAGGTCCTCGGCTTCCGCGCGGGTGGCTGCGAGGCAGATCGCCACGGGCTGGCCGACATAGCGCACCTTGTCGGTCGCGAACACCGGGAAGTCGGAGGCCTTGAAACCCGGGACGCGCGGAACCGCGCGGATGGGCTTCAGGTCGGGAAAATCCTTCGCGCTGAACACGCGCCCTTCGGCGCCTTCGGGAATCTCGATGCCCTTCAGGCGGCCGTGCGCCACCGGGCTCCGGATGATGGCCGCCTCGAGTGCGCCGCGCACGTCGATGTCGGCGACGAACTGGCCGCGCCCGGCGAGGTGCCGAGCGTCTTCCTTGCGCAGAAGGCTTGCGCCGATGCCGTAGCCGCTTTCGTTCACGTGACGGCGTTCGCTTGCTTGAGGCTGGTGTAGAGGCCGGCGTTGAGGCAGTAGGCGCGGGCGCGTTCGGGGTCTTCCGCCTGCTGGCGGACGTCGTCGAGCTGGCGTTGCCGGACTTCGGGATCCTTGGCTTCCATCAGCTTCTTGTTGGCGATCGAGGTGGCCTGGACGCCGTCCATCTGCGCCTTGTGGCGCTGGCGGCTGTAGAGGTCGAGGAGGCTCTCGTCGGCGCCGCCGATGACTTCAGAGAGCTTTTCGGCGAGCGAGATCGCATCGTGGATGCCGCCGTTCATGCCGAGCCCGCCGATCGGGTTGTTGACGTGCGACGCATCGCCCGCGAGCAGCACGCGGCCCTTGCGGAACGTCTCCACCACCCGCTGGTGCACGTGATAGATGCCCGCGTAGATGATGTTGTAGTCGCCGTCCTTCGGGAAGAACTTCTGGAGGCGCCCCTGGATTGCCGCCGGATTGAGGCACTCTTCGTCGGTCTCGCCGACGCGGGTCGGGAAGACGGTGCGCCAGATGCCGGGCGGGCCGTATCCGTTCACCTTGAACAGGTTGCACCACTCGTCCGGGTCGGAGAAGAAATTGCGGATGCAGAGCGCCTGGCCGGCGGCGAGGAAGTCGAAGTCCGACCCGATCTTCACGAAGCGCTCGGGATAGGTGAAGCCGACGAACTCTATCCCGGCCGACCGCCGCACCGCCGAATTGTATCCGTCGCAGCCGATGACCCAGGGCGCGGTAATCGTTTCTTCCTCGCCATCGCCGTTGACGAACGAGATGTCGACGCCGTCGCTCCGCTGCGCGACGTCGGTGACCTCGCAGGAGAAGCGCATCTCGATGTCGGGCGTCTCGCCCACCTCGCGAAGGATGGTCTCGACGAGCTTGAACTGCTCGTACTGGATCACGTACGGGAACTCGGTCATGTCCGAGAGCGTCGAGAAGTCGAATTCGGCGACGAGTTCGCCCGAAACCCGGTCGCGGTAATGGAAGGTGGGCGAGATCAGGCCCTTGTCGTGGATCTCGCCGACGATGCCGAGCGCCGCCAGCATTTCGAGGCTGGAGGGCTGGATCGCGGCGGCGCGCTGGTCTTCGATCGGTTCGGGCGCGCGTTCCAGGAGTGTGACCGGGATGCCCCTCCGGTATAGCGCCAGCGTCAGCACCATGCCGACCGGCCCGCAGCCGACGACGACGACTCTCTCTCCAGCTTTCAGCGCCATGCGATCCCGATCCCGCAATCCCGATCCATCTTTTCGGTCACTTTAAACGGGGGCGGGGGACCGTCAAGCGGCCCGGCGCCCCGCCATGCGCGGGGTGCGCAAGGGGGCTGCGATAAGGCGGCAACGGCGGGCGCCTCAGGCCTTGAGGCGCGCCTCGCGTTCGATCTGGAGGCGCGACATGAACGCCATGAAGGGATGGATGTTGAGCGCCGCGAAGGACTTCTCGTCCATCGCGACGAGCGCGGCGCGCTCCTGCTCCGAGATGTCGAGCGAGGCGGCGTAGGCGGCGCGGTCCGCGGTGTAGCGGGCGCGCTCCGCGGCGTCGTTGGCGATGCGGTGGAGAGCGTCGGTCAGCGCCACGCGCTCCGGCGCGACGGCGGGGTAGTGGGGTGCGGCGGCGACGCTGTCCTGCTCGGACCACCACGCGAAGGTCGCGTAGTTGTGGTGCCAGCTCGGGTCGAACGACACGGCGTCCGGCACGCGCTCGCCGAGGAGGCCGGCGGCGACGCCCCAGCAGCGCAGCTCGATGTTGCCGGTGTCGTCGAGCATCTGCTCGCTGAGCGACAGCAGCCAGCGCAGGTTGCCGGTGGCGAGTTCCTTCATCAGCTTGAGGTCGAACTCGGTCGCCGGATTGGCGTAGCGCTCGGTGCCGGGGAAATGCGAGAGACCGCCCGAGGTCACGACGACGGCGCGCACTCCGAGCGCCTTCAGGCCGCGGTCGATGGCCTGGCCGAAATGGTAGCAGCGCTCCATGTGCGGCTGGGGCGGCACGTAGGCGTTGACGTAGATCGGGATGATCGGCCCCTCCATCTCCAGGAAGGTCAGCGGGATACCAAAGGCGTAGTCGAGCTCTGCCGTGCTGGTGTAGGCGGGGTCGAACTTCTCGTGCTGCAGGTAGCGGATGAGGTCGGTCGCGGTGTCGCTCGCAACCTCGAAATCGAAGTCGCGCCCCGCGAAATGTCCCTTGGCGGTCTTGCCGCGGTGGATCGCGAAGGGCGGCACGCAGTGGAGCAGGAACTGGTTGGCGTGGTCGTTGGCGACGACGAGCGTGACGTCCGGCTTCAGCGCCTTCAGCCGCTTGCCATTCTCGGCGGCGAGCTGACGGACGCGCTCCACCGTCGCTTTGTCTTCCGTCTCGGGCAGCGTGAAGAACTGTGGCGCGTGCGCCATGCAGACCCCGCCGACGATCCCTGTCTTCCGTTCCATGTCCGCTTTCCGTTCGTTCGTGTTTGCAGCGCGATGGAATCGATGATGGCACGGAAGCGCGCCCCGAAAAAGCGCGAGGCGCGAGGCTGCGGCGAAAGGGGGCGGCGTCGGTATGGTTTACAACTCGCGCGGCCGGCACGGATCGGGCGCGATTAACCATATGATTCTATGACCGAATCGATTCTGGCACGGTTCTTGCGTGAGCTTATGCGACCGCCCGATGCCAACCCCGGACGGTCGTTTCTAGACAGCGGCTCGCCAGAACGGGCCGCCGTTCTTTTTGTTCGCCGGTTTACTCGTCGCGACCGGTGCGCATGTGGCGCCGGGGATCGTCCGCGAACGCCGTCTCGTAGACCGTCCAGCCGTATTCTAGGAGCGGCATCGCGACCTCGGCAAGTTCCGTCATCGCATCAATCAGCTTCCGGCTCCGCGCCACGCTGTCGGGGATCTCGCGGCCGACGAGGAAATGCTTCCATTTGAGGTATTCGCCGATGGGCGTATCCGCGAATTCCTGGAAGCCCCGCGGCATCGTCTTGAGCGCGCCGCGATGGCGGAGGACGTATTTCGACCGCGGCTTCGCGAACGCCGCAGCGATATCGAGGAACTCCTCGGGCCGCTTCGCCATCGCCGCGCGCCACGCGCCGAGGAAATCCTTCTCCGGAGAGTAGAATCCGGCCGAGAGGAAGCAGCCGCCCGGCTCGATATGGACGTAGAGGATGCCGGGATCGCCCTTGGCGCCGGATCGCGTCAGCACAGCGCCGGCATGGGTCTTGTAGGGGCTCTTGTCCTTGGCGAAGCGGACGTCGCGGTAGACGCGGAACATGCCGTGCGCGGGATCGCCCTGCAGCGGGAACCCGGCGGGCCGGCGGCTTCCGGCGAACTCGGCGAGGAGGCATTCCATCTGGAACTTCACCTCCTCGTCGTAGGCGGCCTTGTTCGCGGTGAACCAGGCGCGGTCGTTGTTCTTCGAGAGCCCGTCCAGGAACGCGAAGGCGTCCTTGGAAAAGCCCTTGAAATCGGGGCGGACGTCGGCGGGAAATTCGAGAGCTTTCTTCATGGGCGCACTCTAACCCAACGAAGCATGGGCCCGAACCGCAAAGCACGCGGGCGCCCGAAATAGAAACCCGACATAGAAAACGGGGGACATCCGTTTGCGCGGACGTCCCCCAAGCATGCCGTCCAGGTGGGGGCCAGACGGCACGGGTTCTTCCGATGGCGAAGGCCATCGATCTCTGTACGTCACGGACCGGAAACGGATCACCCGTCGATCACCCGTCGGCGGCGATTGCGCGGAACCCCCGCGCGCACTATTGGTATTCCGCATTCAGAAGAAACGGGGGACGGAGGCGCGCATGTCGGACCAGTATCAGAAGGCCTTTCCGGTCTCGTGGGACCAGCTTCACCGGGACGCCAAGGCGCTCGCGTGGCGCCTTGCGGAAGTCGGCCCGTGGAAGAGCGTGGTCGCGATCACCCGCGGCGGCCTCGTGCCGGCGGCGATCGTCTCGCGCGAACTCGAGGTCCGGCTGATCGATACCGTCTGCGTCTCGTCCTACGAGCATCAGGACCAGGGGAGCCTCAAGATCCTGAAGCCGGTCGAGGATGAGACGGGCGGCGAGGGCGTACTGATCGTCGACGATCTCGTCGACACCGGAAAGACGGCCCGCGTCGTGCGCGAGATGCTCCCGAAGGCCCACTTCGCCACCGTCTACGCGAAGCCGGCCGGCCGGCCTCTGGTCGACAGCTTCATCACCGAGGTGAGTCAGGACACCTGGATCTTCTTCCCGTGGGACACGGAGCTCCAGTTCGTCGAGCCGATCGCGCAGATGCCGTCCCAGCGGCGGCCATAGCCGCCGCGTTACTTTCACCTTAGGGGCGGCCCTAGCCGCCGTTACTTCGAACCCCAGACCTCGGCGGCAGTCTCGACCACGAGGCGGAGCTTCGCCCTCTCGTCCTCGACGCTCACCATGTTCCCGACATGGTCGCTGGCGAATCCGCATTGCGGGCTGAGCGCGAGATTGTCGAGATCGACGACCTTGGCCGCCTCGTCGATCCGCTTCTTGAGCGCGTCCTTGGTTTCGAGCTCGGACGTCTTGGTCGAGACGAGGCCGAGAATCGCCGTTTTGTTTTTCGGCAGGTAGCGCAGAGGCCCGAAATCGCCGGCGCGGGGCGTGTCGTACTCGAGGAAGTAGCAGTCGGCGTCGATCTGGTTGAACAGCGTGTCGGCGACGGGGTCGTATCCGCCTTCCGCCTGCCAGTAGCTCTGCTTGTTGCCGCGGCAGAGGTGGAGGCCGAGGCGCATCCCCTCGGGCCGTCCCGCGATCACCTTGTTGTCGACCCCGGCGTAGAGCGTCAGCAGTTCCTTCCAGTCGTCGCCGCGCGCTTTCAGGGCGGCCTGGATCTTCGGGTCGGAGAACTTGGCGAACGAGGTCTCGTCGAGCTGGACGTATTGGCAGCCCGCCTCGTCGAGCGCCGCAAGCTCGTTGTGATATGCGTCGACGATGTCTTCCCAGAACAGGTCGAGGTCGTCGTAGACCTCCTTGCTGATGTTGCCGGCGCCGCCGAAGAAATGAAGGACGCACGGGCCGGGCAGGGTGACTTTCACCGTCTGGCTGGTGAGCTCGTTGACGAAGGTGAAGTCGTCGGCGTTGATCGGCTTCGTCCAGTGGATTCGCGAATGGATGCGGACGCGCGCCGCGCCGACCTTCTGGCCCGAAGCGTTCGTGTAGTCCCAGCCCTTCTCGGCGTTGCGGTCGAATTCGAGTCCGCCCATGCGCTCGAAGAAGTCGCTGAAATAGGTGTGGCGCCGGTACTCGCCGTCGGTCACGACTTCGAGCCCCGCGTCCTCCTGAAGATGAACCGCATCGCGGATCGCGAGATCCTCGATCTCGCGGAGTTCCTCGGCGTCGATCTCGCCAGCCTCATGGCTGAGGCGCGCGTCGATCAGATCGGGCGGCCGTAGCAGGCTCCCGATGTGCTCGGCGCGAAATGGCGGATCAAGCGGTCTTCCGTCGCTCATTACATCCCCCCCGGACGAACGTGCGGCGATGTTAGGAAATGCACGGTGGGCGGGTCAACGCTCAGGTGAACCCCATGCCGGAAACGTTCGTCTTCGTGTGCACCGCACACGCGCCGATGTTGCGCCACGGCCGGCGCGGCCGTATCTATTTCCGGTCGGGGCGTAGCGCAGTCTGGTAGCGCATCTGCTTTGGGAGCAGAGGGTCGGCGGTTCGAATCCGTCCGCCCCGACCAATACAGCGTGGAACGGCGCCGATGGATCGACGGCGCGGGTCCGGAGCGTGCCCGGCGATACCGAAAGAAAAAATGAAGGGGAGAAGGATGAGCCTGCAGGGAGCGAAGGTCTTCGTCATCGGCGGCAGTTCGGGGATCGGTCTCGCGACCGCGCGGTTGGCGCAGGAGGCCGGCGCGCAGGTGACGATCGGCAGCCGGTCGCGCGAGAAGCTCGATGCCGCGAAGGCGGAGATCGGCGGCGCGGTCGAGACGATCGAGGTCGACGTGCGGGACGATGCGAGCGTCCAGGCGGCGTTCGAGAAGACCGGGACGGTGGATCATGTCGTGTTCACCCCGCCGGGCGGAACGGTCGGCAAGATCAGGGACCTCGACACGGCGACCGTCCTCGCGGGGCTCGACGCGAAGATCGTCGCGGCGGTGCGGACCGCGAAGTTCGCGAAGATCTCCGAGCACGGGTCCCTGACCTATCTCACCGGACAGTTCGCGCGCCGCCCGCTTCCCGGCGCGGCGATGGCCGCGGTGGTGAACGGCGCCATCGACGTGCTCGGCAAGGCGCTCGCCGTCGAGTTCGCGCCCGTGCGCGTGAACATGGTCTCGCCCGGCGTCATCGACACGCCGCTGCATGCGCGGCTTACGGACGACATGCGGGCCGGCATGTTCGCCAATGCGGCCGCGCGGCTGCCGGTGGGCAGGATCGGACGGCCTGAAGACATCGGCATGATGATCGTCCAGTGCATGGAGAACGGCTTCCTCACCGGCGCGATCATCGAGGTGGACGGCGGCGCGAACGTGCTCGTCTGACGCGTCGCGGCAGGTCGATGGGGCAGGTCGATGGGGCAGGGGCGGCGATGAGCCGGAAGCGAACGCGCATCTACGGACCGAACCGGTTCAGGATCGGGCTGTTCTCGATGAACTGCTCGGGCGGCCTCACCATGACGAAGGCGCCCGAGTTCTGGAACCCGTCCTGGCGGAACAACGTGACCGCCGCGCGCCTCGCCGACGAGGCGGGGCTCGAGTTCCTGCTCCCCGTCGCGCGCTGGAAGGGCTACGGCGGCGACGTCGACGCCGAAGGCGAGAATTTCGAGACGCTAACCTGGGCGACCGGCATGCTCGCGTCGACGCGCGACATCGTCGTGTTCGGGACGGTCCACGTCGCGCTCGTGAACCCGGTGTTCGCGGCGAAGCAGATGATGGCGGCCGACCATGCGGGCGAGGGCCGGTTCGGGCTCAACATGGTGTCCGGCTGGAACGTGGGCGAGCACGCGATGTTCGGCATCGCGATCCGCGATCACGACGACCGCTACGCCTACACGGAGGAGTGGCTCGACATTGTCGAGTGTCTGTGGACGCGCGACGAGCCGTTCGACTTCAAGGGACGCTTCTTCGACCTCAAGGACGCGGTCGCGCGTCCGAAGCCGTGGGGCGGCGAGCGTCCGATGCTGGTGAGCGCGGGCAACTCTCCGGTCGGCCGCGACTTCGCGCTGCGGCGCGCGAACTGCGTCTTCATGGGGCTCCGCGAGATCGAACAGCTCGGCCCGGAGATCGCCGGGATGAAGCGCGCCGCGCCCGCGCCGCGCCTCTACTTCGGCTGCGGCAACCTGATCGCCCGGCCGACGAAGAAGGAAGCCGAGGAATATTTCCACTACCTCGTCTACGAGCAGGGCGACTGGGCGGCCGCGGAGCATGCACTCGGCATCCGCCGTGCGGGCGGCGCCTCGTCGGCGCAGCTCCCGACCCATAACGCCGAACGCATGCTGGGCGCGGCGGGGACCTATCCGTTCGTCGGCGGCTATGATGAGATCGCCGACATGTTCCGGCGCCTGTCGGAAGGCGGCATGGACGGGATCGCGATCGGGATGGTCGACTACATCGCCGACATGCCTGCATTGCGGGACGAGATCCTGCCGCGCCTCGAACGCCTCGGCCTGCGCGAGCCGCGCCGGGGTTAGGCCGGGTTTGTCCAACGTCACCCGCCGAGCGGCAGCGCCGTCTCGTACTTCACGCGGTTGAGCGCGAAGCTCGACTTGATGCTGGCGACGCCCGGGATGCGGGTCAGGTGGTTCTTCAGGAACTGCTCGTAGGCGCTGACGTCGGCGACCACGACGCGGAGCAGGTAGTCCGCATCGCCCGTCATCAGGTAGCACTCCATCACCTCGGGCCGGGTCGCGACGATCCGTTCGAACGCTTCCAGGGCGGTCTCCACCTGACGTTCGAGAGTGACCTGCACGAAGACGCTCAGCGTGAGCCCGACCGCCTTCGGGTCGAGCACCGCGGCGTATCGGTCGATGACGCCCGCGTCCTCCATGTCGCGTACCCGCCGCAGGCACGGGGAGGGGGACAGGCCGACCTCGCGGGCGAGATCGACGTTCGCCATGCGGCCGTTGCGCTGCAGGCGGTCGAGAATGCGCCGATCTATCGCATCGAGGTCCATGGTTGGCATATCCTGTCGAAATCAAAAAATTCTACGCAATTAAATGCTAAATTGAGGCGACTCGAAGCGCAAGTTCGCAAGAAAACGCGGCGGCCGAGGCATTATTCTCCGCGGGTCCGATAAGGAGGAAGGGACCATGGCCACTGTCTATCGCCCGAGCGCATTTGGCGGATCGCCCCAAGGCTCGCCCGAGGCGCAGAAGCGCCTGCAGATGCTGCGCGCGCTGGAGCGCAAGGTCCTCTGGCTCTCGACCTGGATGATCCACAACGCCAACCACATCCGCCCGTCGCGCGACGGGCTGAAGGTCGGCGGCCACCAGGCGTCCTCGGCCTCGGTCGCGACGATGATGACCGCGCTCTATTTCGACGTGCTGCGGCCCGAGGACCGCGTGGCGGTGAAGCCGCATGCGTCTCCCGTGTTCCACGCGATCCAGTACCTCCTCGGCCACCAGACGCGCGAGAAGATCGAGGGGCTCCGCATGTTCGGCGGCGCCCAGTCCTATCCGTCCCGCACGAAGGATACCGACGACGTCGACATCTCGACGGGCTCGGTGGGTCTCGGCGCTGCGCACACCGTCGTCTCCTCGATCGTCCAGGACTATGTCCGGCTCAAGCGCCTCGCCCCGGCCGAGGGGCCGGAGGGCCGCATGATCGCCATCGTCGGCGACGCCGAGCTCGACGAGGGCAACATGTACGAAGCCCTGCTCGAAGGCTGGAAGAAGGACGTGCGCAACGTCTGGTGGATCATCGACTACAACCGCCAGAGCCTCGATTCCGTCGTGTCCGACCGGCTGTTCGGCCGCATCGACCAGCTGTTCGCCAACATGGGCTGGAACGTGGTGACGATGAAGTACGGCAAGCTGCTGGAGCGCGCCTTCGAGCAGCCCGGCGGCGGCGCACTGCGCGACTGGATCGACACCTGCCCGAACTCGCTCTATTCGGCGCTGACCTTCAAGGGCGGCGCGGCGTGGCGCGACCACCTGAAGGCCGACATCGGCGACGCGTCGGGTGTGAAGGCGCTGCTCGACGCGCACGACGACGTGGCGCTTCAGTCGCTGATGACCAACCTCGCCGGCAACGACTTGGAGACTTCCCGTGAGGCGTTCGATGCCGTCGCCGACGACGCGCCGACCTGCTTCATCGGCTACACGGTGAAGGGCTTCGGCCTGCCGTTCGCGGGCCACAAGGACAACCATGCGGGCCTGATGAACCCCGAGCAGATCGAGGGCTTCCGCGACGTCATGGGCATCGCCGAGGGCGAGGAATGGGAGCGCTTCGCCGGTCTCGACGTCGATCCGGAGGAGTTGTCGGAGTTCCTCGGCGAGGTCGCCTTCGGCCAGCGCTATCCGCGCCGCCACGCTGTGCCCAAGATCGTGGTGCCGGCGGCGCTCACCGTGCAGAAGCGCGACCGCATGTCGACGCAGGACGGCTTCGGCCGGATCCTGAACGACATCGCCCAGTCGGACAGCATGCTGGCCGAGCGCATCGTGACCACGTCGCCCGACGTCACGGTCTCGACCAACCTCGGGCCCTGGGTCAACCGGCGCGGCATCTTCAGCCGCTCCGACCGCGCCGACACGTTCGCGCAGGAGCATGTCGTCTCCGCGCAGAAGTGGCAGATGTCGAACGACGGCCAGCACATCGAGCTCGGAATCGCCGAGACCAACCTGTTCCTCCAGCTGTCGGCGCTCGGGCTGTCGGGCAGCATGTTCGGCGCGCGCCTGCTGCCGATCGGGACGCTCTACGATCCGTTCATCCGCCGCGGCCTCGATGCGCTGCATTACGCCTGCTACCAGGACGCGCGCTTCATGCTGGTGGCGACGCCGTCCGGCATCACGCTGGCGCCCGAGGGCGGCGCGCACCAGTCGTCCGAGACGCCGCTGATCACGCTGGCGCAGCCCGGGCTCGCCGCGTTCGAGCCTGCCTATGTCGACGAGCTCGCCGAGATCATGCGCTGGGGCTTCGAGTTCATGCAGGCCGACGACGGCGGCTCGGTGAGTCTCCGACTGTCGACCCGGACGCTCGCCCAGCCCGAACGCGAGATGACGCCGGCGCTGGCCGCCTCGGTCACGGCAGGGGCCTACTGGCTCCGCGAGCCCGCGCCGGGCGTCGAGATGGCGATCGCCTACATGGGCGCCATAGCACCCGAGGCGATCGAGGCCCACGACGCGATCCTGGAGGACATTCCGGGCGCGGGCCTCTTGGCGATCACCTCGCCCGACCGGCTGCATGCCGACTGGATCGCCGCCCGGCGGGCCCGCATGTCGGGTGCAGTCGCGACCTCGGCCCATATCGAGCGGCTGCTGGCACCTCTGGCCGCGGACGCGGCGCTGGTCACCGTCTGCGACGCCCATTCGGCGACGCTCGGCTGGCTTGGATCGGTCGCCGGCAACCGCATCTATCCGCTCGGCGTCGACAGGTTCGGCCAGTCGGGAGACCTGCAGGATCTCTATCGCTATTACGGCATCGACACCGACGCGATCCTCGACGCCGCGGCGCGCGCCTGCGTCAGGCGCATCGCCGGCTGACGGTCCCGAAAAGGCGCTCGGACGGGCTGGGCCGGGGCAGGGGACACGCCGGGGCAACGTTTGGGCGACTATCCCATTGCCCCTGTGGCGCGTTTGCGCTAGACCCCCGCACCGGGCGCCTCGATTGACGGACGCAGGCGCGGCGGCTAGGTGTTTGCCCCAGTTTGCGGGCGTGGTGAAACTGGTAGACACGCCAGATTTAGGTTCTGGTGGCGAAAGCCGTGGGGGTTCGAGTCCCTTCGCCCGCACCAGACTTCAGCCGTTGCGTCCGTCGGCGGTTGTCCGTATCCGACGTCATTCCGACGCTGAAAGAGAGCTACATGCAGGTTAAAGAGACCAGTTCCGAGGGTTTGCGGCGCGAGTTCAACATCGTCGTGCCGAAGGACGATATCGAAAGCCGCCTCGTCGCGCGCCTGGCCGAGGTCGGCCAGACCGCCAACGTTCCCGGCTTCCGGCCGGGCAAGGTGCCGGTCGCGGTGCTGCGCAAGCGCTACGGCGAGGCGCTCCGCGGCGAGATTCTCGAGCGCATGATTCAGGATTCGGTCCAGAAGACGATCGAGGACCACGACCTCCGTCCGGCGGCCGAGCCCAAGATCGACGTGGTGACCTTCGAAGAGGGCGCCGATCTCGAATACACGCTGACCCTCGACGTCCTGCCCGAGATCGAGCAACCGGATATCGCTTCCATTGAGCTCGAGCGTCTCGTGGTCGAGGTTCCGGAAGCCGACGTCGACGCAGCCGTGGGCCGTATCGCCGACCAGAACAAGACCTTCAGCGCGGTCGAGGGCCGTGCCGCCGAGTCGGGCGACCAGGTGCTGTTCAACTTCATCGGCCGCATCGACGGAGAGGCCTTCGAGGGCGGTTCCGCCGAGGGCTTCGAGCTCGAGCTCGGCAGCGGCCGCTTCATTCCCGGCTTCGAAGACCAGATGATCGGCATGAAGCCCGGCGAGAAGCGCGACGTGAAGGTCACATTCCCCGAGGATTACGGCGCGGAGAACCTGAAGGGCAAGGACGCCGTGTTCGAGGTCGACGCGACCGAGGTCCGTGCGCCCGCAGCAGTCACGGTCGACGACGAGTTCGCGAAGTCGATCGGCGCCGAGGACCTTGCCGGCCTCAAGTCGATGATCCGCGAGCAGATCGGCTCCGAGTACCAGCAGGTGACCCGCGGCCGGCTCAAGCGCGACCTTCTCGATGCGCTCGCCGACATGATCGATTTCGAGGTTCCGCCCGGCCTTCTCGAGCACGAGTTCAACGACATCTGGCGCCAGATCGAGGACGCCAAGTCGCGCGACGCGCTCGACGAGGAGGACAAGGGCAAGTCGGACGACGAGCTCAAGGAGCACTACAGCGGCATCGCGCAGCGGCGCATCCGCCTCGGCCTCCTGCTCGCCGAGGTCGGCCGGACCAACAACCTGAGCGTCACCCAGGACGACCTGAACCGGGCGATCGCCGAGCAGGCGCGCCGCTTCCCGGGCCAGGAAGCGCAGGTCATGCAGTTCTACCAGCAGAACCACCAGGCGCTGCACGAGCTGCAGGCTCCGATCTTCGAGGAGAAGGTCATCGACTACATGCTCGAGCTGGCCAAGGTGACGGAACGCACGGTCACCGCCGAGGAACTCCTCGCCGAGGAGGAGGGCGGCGACGGCGCCGAAGGCAAGGCTAAGGGCAAGGCGAAGGCCAAGAAAAAGAAATCCGCGAAGGGTAAGGCCAAGTAAGGAATTCGCCCTATATTCCGGTGGAACCGACAGAACGCCCGTAACCGGCCCAGGGCCGCCGCCCGAGCGGTCCGCGCCACAACGAAGCTGGAAAACGAATGGACAACGATATCCGCATGAACGCCCTGGTCCCGATGGTGGTCGAGCAGACCAACCGCGGCGAGCGCGCCTACGACATCTATTCCCGCCTCCTGAAGGAGCGGATCATTTTCCTCGTAGGCCCGGTCGAAGACCACGTTTCCAGCCTGATCTGCGCCCAGCTCCTGTTCCTCGAGTCGGAAAACCCGACGAAGGACATCTCGTTCTACATCAACTCGCCGGGCGGCCTCGTGACCGCGGGCCTCGCGATCTACGACACCATGCAGTACATCCGCCCCGACGTCTCCACGGTCTGCATCGGCCAGGCGGCGTCGATGGGCTCGCTCCTGATGACCGCGGGCGCGCCGGGCAAGCGCTATTCGCTGCCGAATTCGCGGATCATGGTCCACCAGCCCTCCGGCGGCTATCAGGGCCAGGCGACGGACATCGAGATCCATGCGCGCGAGATCCTGAGCCTTCGGGCCCGGCTGAACGAGATCTACGTGAAGCATACCGGCCAGGATATCGGCGCGATCGAGGCGGCGATGGAGCGCGACAAGTACATGTCGCCGGAAGAGGCGAAGGCCTTCGGTATCATCGACGAGGTCGTGTCCGAGCGTGCCGGCGTCGGCGACGCGCCGAAGTCCTGATCCGCCGTTCCGCGCCGGCCGTAACCATTCGTTAACCGAGTCGTTCGTAACTATTCGTTAACGGATTGTTGAGGCTTCGGGGCGACAATGGCAGCGCATCCGGAAGAATCGCGTCCGGGGCCCTGACGGGGCCCCGCGCGGCCAAACGGAGGCGCGAAGCCACCTTCGCACCGCAGTAATGCGGATGGACGGTCGCGGCGGCGTTCGTTAACATGGGCGGGAAATACCGAGGTATTCAGGGGTATCTATGAGCAAGTCCGTAAGCGGCGATTCCAAGAACGTCCTCTACTGCTCTTTCTGCGGAAAAAGCCAGCATGAGGTCCGCAAGCTGATCGCGGGCCCGACCGTATTCATCTGCGACGAATGCGTCGAACTGTGCATGGACATCATCCGCGAGGAACACAAGACGACGCTCGTGAAGTCGCGCGACGGCGTGCCGACCCCGCGCGAGATCTGCAACGTTCTCGACGATTACGTGATCGGCCAGATGCATGCCAAGCGCGTGCTCTCGGTTGCGGTGCACAATCACTACAAGCGGCTGTCGCACGGCGCGAAGAACAACGATGTCGAGATCGCGAAGTCGAACATCATCCTCATCGGCCCGACCGGCTGCGGCAAGACGCTGCTGGCCCAGACGCTCGCCCGCATCCTCGACGTGCCGTTCACCATGGCCGACGCCACGACGCTTACCGAGGCAGGCTACGTCGGCGAGGACGTCGAGAACATCATCCTGAAGCTGCTGCAGTCCGCTGACTACAACGTCGAGCGCGCGCAGCGGGGCATCGTCTACATCGACGAGGTCGACAAGATCTCGCGCAAGTCCGACAATCCGTCGATCACCCGCGACGTGTCGGGCGAGGGCGTGCAGCAGGCGCTGCTGAAGATCATGGAAGGCACCGTCGCCTCCGTGCCGCCGCAGGGCGGGCGCAAGCATCCGCAGCAGGAGTTCCTGCAGGTCGACACGACCAACATCCTGTTCATCTGCGGCGGCGCCTTCGCCGGCCTCGACCGCATCATCAGCAACCGCGGCAAGGGCACCTCGATCGGCTTCGGCGCCGACGTGCGCGGCCCCGACGACCGCTCGACCGGGCAGATCCTGCGCGAGGTCGAGCCGGAAGACCTGCTGCGTTTCGGTCTGATCCCCGAATTCGTCGGCCGTCTGCCGGTCATCGCGACGCTCGACGACCTCGACGAGCCGGCGCTCGTCGAAATCCTGACCACGCCCAAGAACGCGCTGATCAAGCAGTACGGCCGCCTGTTCGAAATGGAGGACGTTAAGCTCACGTTCAGCGAGGACGCGCTACACTCCATCGCGAAGAAGGCGATCAAGCGGAAGACCGGTGCGCGTGGCCTGCGATCCATCCTGGAAGCGATCCTGCTCGAAACCATGTTCGAGCTTCCCAGCCTCGAAGGGGTGGAGGAGATCGCGATCAACGGCGAGGTCGTGGAGGGGCGGTCCCAGCCACTCTACATCTACGCCGACAAGCGCGAGGAAAGTGGCACGAGCGCTTGATTCGTGTCAGCTTGATTTCAGCCGCGTCGAAGCCATTTTAACGGTAGACACGCGGTTGGCGCCTTCCGGCCCGCCGCAGACGTACAGAACAGGAAACTAGACATGTCGGATACCGCACAAACCGCGATTTTTCCGGTCCTTCCGCTGCGCGATATCGTTGTGTTCCCGCACATGATCGTGCCGCTGTTCGTGGGTCGCGAAAAGTCCGTGCGGGCGCTCGAAGACGTGATGCAGGACGACAAGCAGATCCTCCTGGTTGCGCAGAAGAACGCCGGTCAGGACGATCCCACGATCGAGGACATCTACGAGACGGGGACGGTCGGAACCGTCCTCCAGCTCCTCAAGCTGCCCGACGGGACCGTCAAGGTCCTCGTCGAGGGCAGCCAGCGCGCGAAGATCGTGCGCTACACGGACAACGAGGCGTTCTTCCAGGCGGAAGCGCAGCTCGTTGCCGATCTGGTCGAGGACGACAAAGACCTCGAGGGGCTGAGCCGCTCGGTCATCACCCAGTTCGAGCAGTACATAAAGCTCAACAAGAAGATTCCCCCCGAAGTTCTTGTTTCGCTTAACCAAATCGACGAGCCGGGCAAGCTCTCCGATACGATCGCCTCGCATCTTGCGCTCAAGATCTCGGAGAAGCAGGAACTGCTCGAGCTCGCCTCCGCCCACGACCGGCTGGAGCGCGCCTACTCGTTCATGGAAGCCGAGATCGGCGTCCTTCAGGTCGAGAAGCGCATCCGCAACCGCGTCAAGCGGCAGATGGAGAAGACCCAGCGCGAGTACT
>JAYOEF010000073.1:0-16396 GCA_038106605.1 Alphaproteobacteria bacterium | reverse complement strand
TTGTGCGCCATGCCCTCGATCGAGACGAACTGCTTGTCGCGGTGCGGCAGGCGCGAATAGAAGTCGATGAGATCCTCGTCGGTGGCGATGCCGTCATGATCGCCGCGGATGATGAGCGCGGGGCACAGCACCTTCGCAGGGTCGACGACCGGCAGCTTCGCGCACATGTCGTAATAGGTGCCGTTGGGCACGCTGCCGCCGCCGTTTGCCATTTCGGCGGCAGCGGCCGCCGCGCCGAGTTCGGGGATGGTGAGGCCGACGACATCGCGCGTGAACAGGCCTTCGTAGTAATTCAGGTCGACGATGCGGCGCGGCACGGTGCGCCATTCCTCGAGCCGCTCGGCGCGCTTCTTCAGGGTCGGCGATCCCCTGCCGGTGTAGGTCAGGGCCGCGAAGGCGATCTTGGAGACACGGTCGGGGCAGGCGTTGGCGAAGGCGCCGGCGCGGAGCGCGCCCGACGACTGGCCGAAATAAACCGCGCTGTGCTGGCCCGTCACCTTCTCGACCAGGGCCGAGGCGACCTTCAGGTCCTCGACGCCGCAGGCGATGTCGGAATTGCTCTCGGTCCGCGTCGACCGGCCGTAGCCCTCGTGATCGACGGTCCAGACGTCGTAGCCGTAGTTCGCGAAGGCTTCCAGCGTCGAGTAGCCGGGGTGGCCGGGCACCTCGAGGTCGTAGGTCGTGCGCGCCGAGAAGGACGAACCGTGGACGAGGAAGAGGACCGGCCAGCTGCTGCCCGTCGACGGGCGCTTGCGATACATCTGCAGCGTCACGTCGCCCTTCTGCGCCCGGTGTTCCTCGTAGACGATGCCGCTCATGGCCGTTTTCCTTCTATGGATTTTGTCGTCGTCATGGGGGCGCGCGCTCAGTCCTCGGGCGCGTCGATGGCCGCCTGCGCCGCGCGCTTGCGGCGCCAGTCGAGAACATAGGGCACCATCAGCGACAGCGCGAGACAGACCCACAGCACGTTGCCGATTTCCGACGAGAACAGCACCGAAAGATCGCCCTGCGACATCTTCATGGCCCGCAGGAAGTACTGTTCGAGGAGCGGGCCGAGGATCACGCCGATGAGGATCGCGGCGACGTGATAGCCGGTCTTGCGCGCGATGTAGCCGATGACGCCGAATGCAAGCGCGAGGTATAGGTCGAACATGTACTGGCGCGGCACGAACGATCCGACCAGCGTGAACGAGATGATCAGCGGCGCCATGTAGGCGGTGGAGACCATGGTCACGCGGCTCATGTAGCGCGACAGGGGCAGGATGGTCGCGATCATGAAGACGTAGGTGACCGCCATCACCATGAACATGCCGTAGCCGATTTCGGGCTTGTCGCGGAAGAGGGCGGGCCCGAAGCTGACGCCGTGATACTGCATCACGACGAGCATGATCGCCGCCGTCGCGCCGCCCGGGATGCCGATGACGAGGAGGGGGATCAGCGTGCCCGAGGTGACGCCGTTGTTCGCGGACTCGGGCGCTATCAGTCCTTCCGGATGGCCGGTGCCGTAGAGCTCGGGCGTCCGCGAGAAGGTCTTCGACTGCTGGTAGGCGACGAACGAGGCGATGGCCGCGCCCGCGCCCGGAATGATGCCGACGATGAGGCCGATGATGCTGGTCCAGGTGATGTGCCACCAGCGCGTGAGCGCGATCGTGCAGCCCTCTATCGTCGGGCCCCAGCCGGGTTTCGCCATCGCGCGCCGGCCGTCGTCGGTGAGCATCGACGTGTTCTCGATGATCAGGAAAGCTTCGGAGACCGCGAACAGCCCGACCAGCGCGGGGATGAGCGGAATGCCGTCGTAGAGTTCGAGGAAGCCCATCGTGCCGCGCGGCGTGGCGTAGACGTAGTCGGATCCGATGAAGCCGATCATCAGCCCGAAGAAGCCGGCGATCAGTCCCTTGAGCGTGTCGCGGGATGCGATGGACGCGATCAGCGAGATGCCGAACAGCATGACGACGATCATCTCGACCGAATGCATCACGTATGCGACCCGGGCGAGCCACGGCATGAGGAGAATCGCGAGGATCGTCGTGAGCAGGCCGCCCAGGGTCGAGGACACGAACGAAATCGCCAGCGCTTGCTGGCCGCGGCCCTGGCGCGCCATCGGATAGCCGTCGAGCGGCGTCGCCGCCGCGCCCGCGGTCCCGGGGATGTTGACGAGAATCGCCGGCACGCCCGCGCCCATGCGCGCCGCGCAGTAGAGGGAGACCATGAAGACGATGCCCATCTTCAGGTCCATGGCGAGCGTGAGCGGCAGGAGGATGATGATCGTGTTGGCGGCGCTGAAGCCCGGGATCGCGCCGACGATCAGCCCGAGGAAAATGGTCGGGACGATGACCCACCAGTAGGAGAGAGTGTCGGCGAGAACCCGGAGGACGATGGAGAATTCGGCGTCCATGTCAGAGGATCGCGTCCATCAGCCGCTCGAACGGGCCCTTCGGGAAGCGGATGCCGAAGGCGAAGATGAAGAGGCCCCATCCGGCGAGCGACATCGCCGCCGAGATCAGCAGGGCGCGTCCCTTCGCGCGGCCGCGGTTGAGCATGATCATCGCCGCCGCCATGTAGGCGAACGAGGTCAGCGTGAACCCGCCCCAGTCGATCAGGACAGCGAAAAGGATTGTGAGGCCGATAAGGGCGCAGCGCGCCGGGACGAGCGAGAGCGGCTCGACAATGTCCTTCATGCCGAGATCCGCCTTGCCCGATGAGACGAGCAGCGCGATGCGGCCCGCGAAGACCAGGATCAGCGCGATCAGGATCGAGCCCGTGAACAGCGCGGCGACCTGCGCGGTCCATGGCGAGTCCACGATGGTCGAGAAGTAGTAGAGCGTGAAGACGAGGGCGCCCGCGGGAAGGATCAGCTCCGCGCCGACCGACTTTTTTCCGGTCTGGGATTGGGGTTCGGACATCTGGACTTCGAGAGTGGGAATCGCGGTCCCCGGACCCGCCGCGGCGCGGCCCGGGGAGTTCAGGTCGCCGTCGGGCGGCGGATCAGGCCTTCTTGCCGGTCAGCAGGGGCTTGAAGCGCTCGCCGAGGCCGGCGATGTCGGCCGCGTACTTGGCGCAGTCCTCGGGGCCGCCGTAGCTGATGTAGTCCCATACGCCCTTGGCCTTCTCGATCGCCGTCTTGAACTCGGGATCTGCGAAGATCTGCTTGAAGCTGTCATTGATGATCTTGAACCGGTCGGGATGCTTTTCGATCGCCTTGGTGTGGATGGCAAACGCCCGGGCCGACTGGAGCGGCGGGATCTTGGTGCCGTAGACGCCGTTCATCGTCGGCGCGTTGTCGAGCCGTTCTCCGGCGACGTTCTTGTCGTCGAACACGAGGAGCGTCTTCACCGACTTGCCCGCGGCGGCGACGGCCCCCGAGGTCAGGACCGAGAAGTCCATCTCGCCGGTGACGACGCCTGCGATGGTGTTCTTTCCGCCCGACAGCGGGATCATGTTGATCTTTATACCGGTCTGCTCGGCCAGCAGCAGCGCGCCGATCGAGGCCGGGTGGGCGAGGCGGCTGGTGCCGACGTTGAGCGCCCGCTTCTTGCCCTCCGACACGATGGCATCGAGGCTTTGCAGCTTCGACTTGGCGCCGACGAACAGCACGCCCGGATCGGTGTCGACCCGTCCGAAATACACGTAGTCCTTGAGATTGAAAGTCGGCTTCTTCACGACCCAGTTGAGGAGCTCGGGCCCCATGTTGCCGAACAGCAGATTGTAGCAGTCGGCATCGCGCTTCCCCATGTAGACCTCGTAGCCGACGCGGCCCGAGGCGCCCGGGAAGAAGGACGGCTCGAAATTGGTCTTGAGATACTTCTTCCAGACGCTGGCGACCGCGCGCAGGTTGCGGTCGGCGCCGCCGCCCGCCTGGGTGGGCACGATCACGTCGATGTTGCGGTCCGGGAAGCCCGCGGCGCGCGCGGGCGCGAACGGGAAGGACGAGAAGGCAGCTGCGCTGGCTGCCGCGCCGGCACCTCGAAGAAGCGTGCGGCGATCGAAATCGCGCCCGAAGACGGTCATGTTGGTCTCCCTATCGAAGGCTGCAACGGAGGGATTTCGTTGCATTCCGCGGCTCTTTGTCCGCGTTGGTTGTTGGCGAAACATTCAGCGAAACCCGGAAACTAGTCAATCGCGATTCCCTGCCGCCGGCCCGGTTTGCGCCTGCTGCCGGCGGTGCTAGGATCGGCGTAAAGAAAACCGGAGGAAGCCATGCCCGATACAGGAACCCTTCCGTCGGCCGCGGTCGACGCGGCGGCGTGCAATGCGCGCGGGATCCATCACCTTGCGCTCACCACCGAGGACATGCAGGCGACGACGGATTTCGTCGTCAACGTTGTCGGCATGCCGCTCGTCCACGCGATGACGGTACCGCCCGGCGTCGGCGTCGGCCCGAAGAACCGCGGCAACCCGCCCTACGAGGAAATCCGCCATTATTTCTTCGACATGGGGAACGACAGCCTGCTCGCCTATTTCGAGATCCCGAAGGGCGAGAAGGGACCGTCGGACCGCGACGCGATCGGCGGCATGCAGCACTGCGCCTTCGTCGTCACCAACGAGCAGCTGAAGGCGCTGTGCGGTCGGCTGGAGAAGGCGGGTGTGCCTTACGACGGGCCGGTCGACATCCTGCCCGGGCTGCAGTCGGTCTATTTCTACGACCCGAGCGGCATCCGCTTCGAGGCGTGCTGCGAGCCCGGGAAGGGCGAGGCGCCGGGCGTCATCGCTTCCGTCCGCCAGACCAAGACGGAAGCGCGCCGCCAGCTCGAGACCACCGGTGCGTCCGAAGAGTGGATCCGGACGGTCGTCGCGCACCTGCCGGACTGACTCGCGTATCGCATTATCGTGTCCGGAGGGGCTCAGCCCTTCCGGCCGATGCCGAGCACCGCGAAGTTGGGAAGCCGCCAGACCGCGCCGTCGCGCCACGGCTCGAAATCCCGCCTGAGATCGTCATAGAGGGCAGTTCGCGCTGCCTCGTCGAGCGCGGTGACGTCGTCGGCATATCCGCGCCTGAGGCCGCGGTCGATATAGTCGCCGATGTCTGCGACCTCGCGGTCGTAGCGCAACTCGCGCTCGATCACCCCCTGGTATCCCGCGGCCGTCAGGATCGCCGCGACCTCGCCGCCCCCGCCGAGGCAGTGACGCTGCGGCGGCGGACCCTCGTCTCGGGCATACGCGCGGGCGATCCCGCGACGGAGCACGTGGAAGGGCGGGTTCTCCTCGTAGGGTCCCCAGACGAGCCAGGCCGCCCGCCCGCCCGGCCGGAGGGTACGGAGCGCCTCGGCCGCGGCCGCCACCCGGTCCCCCGGAAACATCAGCCCGAAACGGCAGGTGACCACGTCGAAGCTCTCGTTGCGGAAGGGGAGCGCCGTCATCTCGGCGGCGGCGAAGCGCATGTTCGCGATGCCGACATTGACCGAGCGCTCGCGCGCCTTTCCGAGCATCGCGGGCGTGAGATCGCAGGCGGTCACGCTGCCCTTGCCGTCGAGCGCAAGCCCGATCGAGATCGCCGGATCGCCCGTTCCCGAACAGAGGTCGAGCACGTCGCGGCCGGGTGAAATCCCGGCGGCCTCGATCATCATCCGGTTGAAGGTGTCGTCGGTGGAGCGGCCCTCGGCGGCGGTCGCCGTCCATCCCCGGCTGCGGTCGGTCCAGTGCGAAAGCCCGACCTGGTTCTGGTCGCTCATCGGACCCGCTTCCGGCCCTCGCGCGCCGCAAAGTCGAAATAGAGCTCGCGCGCCCGGGTCGCCACCGGGCCGATCTGATAGTCGTGACCGGCGACGTGGACGACGGGCTGCACCTTGGAATAGTTCCCGGTGAGGAAGACCTCGTCGGCGGCGTAGACGTCCTGGAGGGTGAGCGTCGCTTCCTCGACCTCGCGGCCGTCGCCGCGCAGAAGCTCGATCACGCGTCTCCGGGTGAGCCCGGAAAGGAAGGCGCCGTTGGGAGCCGGCGTGCGGACCGTGCCGTCCGCGACGATGAAGAGGTTGTTGGTCGCGAACTCGGCGACGTTGCCGAGCGCGTCGAGCACGACGGCCGTGCCGTAACCCTGGCTCCGCGCCTCCATCAGCGCGCGGCTGACATTGGGATAGAGGCAGGAGGCCTTGGCCTGTGTCGGTGCCGCCTCAGGTGTGGGACGGCGGTAGCTCGAAACCATCGCCGTGATGCCGTGCCATTCCGGCATCGGCGCCTCGAAGACGCTCAGGATGAAGCGGCTGGAGGCCGCGTCGGGGACGACGAAGCCGTCCTCGAAATACATCATCGGGCGGATGTAGAGCTCGGCGTCCTCGGGGAACTTCTCGATCCCCTCCCAGGCGAGCGCGATCATCTCGTCGGCGTTCAGGGGCGGCGTCATGTGGAAGGACTTAGCCGACGCGATCAGGCGCGTGCAATGTCGGTCGAGATCGGGGGCGAGGCGGCTGAAGGACCGCGCGCCGTCGAACACGGTCGACGCCATCCACCACGCATGGCTCATCGGTCCGAGCAGAGGCGGGTTGCCCTCGAGCCAGGCGCCGTCGCACCAGGTGATCGAGCGGCCGGCCATTCAGCCGAGCGCCCCGGGCGCGGCTTCCGCCGCTTTCGCCCCTCCGTCGCGATAGGCGCGGGCGTAGGCGTGGATGCGGTCGACCATGGCGCGGAGCCCGTTGGCGCGGCTTCCCGAAAGGTGGGAACCCAATTCGAGGACCTCGAAAAACTCGGGCGGCGTCGAGACGATCTCCTCGGGCGTGCGGTCCGAATAGACGCGGAGCAGCAGCGCGATCAGCCCGCGCACGATCACGGCGTCGGAATCGGCCTCGAACCGGACATGGCCGTCCTCGAAGCGCGCATGGAACCAGACCCGGGACTGGCAGCCCGGCACGAGGTGGGCGTCGTCCTTCTTGGCGTCCGGCAGGCCCTCGAGCTTCTTGCCGAGCTCGATGATGTACTCGTAGCGCTGCATCCAGTCGTCGAAGAACGAGAATTCGTCGACGATGTCCTGCGTCGCCTGGTCGATGGTGCCGGATTCGCTCATGTCGTGGGTATAAGCGGGAAATCCGGGCGGATCAATCTGCAGGGCCCCAAGCTGCAGGGCCCCAATCTGCAGGGCTCGGAACAGCGCTCCGACGTTCTCCATGGTTTCGATTCGCGATAGCTTGTCGCGAACGAGCTTCCCGAGGCCGATCCTTTGACAGACATACATTCGCTTTTCCTGCCGGTGCTCCGGCTGTTCGAACCGGAAACGGCCCACGGGCTCGCGATCCGGGCCCTCAAGCTGGGGATGGGGCCACACGATCGGACTCCGGACGACCCGGTTCTTGCGACGACGGTCTGGGGGCTGACGTTCCGCAATCCGATCGGCCTGTCGGCCGGATTCGACAAGGGTGCCGAGGTGCCGGACGCCATGCTCCGCGCGGGTTTCGGCTTCGTCGAGGCGGGCACGGTGACGCCGCTGCCCCAGCCCGGAAACCCGAAACCCCGTCTGTTCCGCCTGTCGGACGACGGCGCCGTGATCAACCGGCTCGGCTTCAACGGCGGCGGGCTTGCGCCCTTCGTCGGGCGCATCGCGAAGCGGCGCCGGAGCGGGCCCGGCATCGGGCCGTTCGGCGCCAATCTCGGCAAGAACAAGGCGACCGAGGACGGCGCCGCCGATTACGAGATCTGCGTCGAGGCCGTGGCGCAGTATGTCGACTACATCGTCATCAACATTTCCTCGCCGAACACGCCCGGCCTCCGCGGCATGCAGGCCCACGACGTCATGGCCGACCTGATCGAGCGGGTGCAGCGGGCGCGCGCCCGCGCGATTCCGGAGGCCGACAAACGTCCGCCGCTGGTGGTCAAGATCGCGCCCGACCTCAACGAGGCCGAACGCGCCGCGATCGCCGAGATCGCGCTCACCCAGAAGGTCGACGGCATGACGGTCGCCAATACGTCCGTCCAGCGGCCGTCCTCAATGCGTGACCCGCAGAAGGATGAGGCCGGCGGGCTCAGCGGAAAGCCGATCTTTCCGATGGCGCTGGAGATCGTCGGCGACATGTACCGCCGGACGGAAGGCCGTATTCCGTTGATCGGAAGCGGCGGCGTTTCGAACGGGCGGGACGCCTATGCCCTGATCCGGGCCGGCGCATCCCTCGTCCAATTCTATTCGGCAATGGTCTTCCAGGGCCCGGCGATGGTGCCGCGGATGAAGGCGGAACTCGCCGCGCTCCTCAAGGCCGACGGGTTCTCTTCGGTGGCCGACGCCGTGGGGGCCGATTTCCGCTCCTGACGGCGAAAACCCGCCGGAATCCTGCGGTACGGGCCGATCAGGGTTAACCATATCTCAACTGGTTAACGCCACATTGGACGGGTTACTGAAAACCGTCGGCAGGCATGTCTTTCATCCGTCATCTTCTGATCGCGATCGGCTATTCGGTCGTGGCCGCGGCCGTGGCACTGGTGCTGCCGAACGTCGTTCCCGCAATCGCTCCCGACATGGCCGTCATGCTCGGCGCCGTGGTGCTGATCGCCTCCGCATTGCTGCACGAGGTGTTCGCGCGCCAGGAGGAAGAGGGCCGTCTCGCCGAAGAGATTTACGATTTGCGCACGTCGCACGGCGAAGTGCTCGATGAACTCAGTCGCGCGCGCGACGAGGTGAAGAACATCTTCGGCGCGATCGAGACGATGACCGCGAAGCGCTCGGGCAAGGCGCTCGAGGAGGACATGGGCAAGGTCATGGCCGAGGTGAAGATGCTGCACGACCTCGTCGACCAGCTCACCGCCCTCGGCCGCACCAATCCGGTGGCCCATCAGGCGGTCGCCGTCGGAGGCGGCGCGCCTTACGCCGCCCCGGCCCACGAGCTCGACGATTCCTTCGTCGTGCATATCGTCCGCGAGGGCATCGCCAAGGATCGCGTCGATCTCGTCCTTCAGCCGATCGTCAGCCTGCCGCAGCGAAAGCGCCGCTTCTACGAGGCCTATACGCGAATCCGCGACGACAAGGGCGAGGTGTTCCGCCCCGAACAGTACATTGCCATCGCCGAGCGCGAGGGGCTGGTGACCGCGCTCGACAACCTGATGCTGTTCCGCTGAGTCCAGATGCTCCGGAAGAAGCACCTGCGCGAGGGCAATATCGGCTTCTTCTGCAACATCTCGCCGCACACCCTGTCGGACCGGAAGTTCTTCAACGAGTTCGTGATGTTCATGACCGAGAACTCGAAGCTCGCGCCGAGCCTCGTGTTCGAGTTCACGCACGCGACCATCGCCAACCAGGACGACGAGATCCGCCGCCAGCTCGCGCGCCTCGCCGCCCTCGGCTTCCGCTTCTCGCTCGACCAGGTGGCGACGCTCAACCTCGACTACGGCGCGCTCGCCCGCCAGCACTTCAAGTACATCAAGATCGACGTGCAGACGCTGCTCCGCGAGCTGCCGCAGCCGTCGACCGACATCGACCTGCAGGACTACAAGAAGGCGCTCGAGCGCCAGGGCATCGATCTGGTCGTCGAGAAGATCGAGACCGAGAAGCAGCTTCTCGAGGTGCTCGACTTCCACGTGGACTACGGGCAGGGCTATCTGTTCGGCGAGCCGCGCGAAGGCGTGATCTGACCCCTGCTGGGTTCCCCTGACCTATTCCGAGCTATTCCGCCGGCTGCGTTGCCGCCTCCTCCGTCCGTTCCGCCGGGAACAGGACGCCGGCGACGATTACGAGCACCGTGAGCGCCGCGAGCGCGTGGAGGACAAGGGCGAACCCGCCGCGGTCGTGGAGCGCGGCGACGAGGGCGACCGAGACGCCCGCCGCGGTGAAGCCCAGGAAATAGCGGACGGAGTAGGCCCGCGACCGCCATTGGTCCGAGGTGTACTTGCCGACGATCGCATCGTTGATCGTCACCTGCCCGAATCCGGCGACGATCATGAACACCGCGACGAAGACGAGCGCGGTTCCCGATACCCCGGCCGCGATGAAGAGCGACGGTGCGAGGATCAGGCTCAGCGGCAGAAAGACCCAGCGGAGCCCGAACCGGTCGATCAGGCCGCCGATGGTGTATTGCGCGAACGCGCCGAAGACGTAGACGCCTGCCGTGATCGCGCCGAGCGTCGCCGGGCTCGTCGTCAGCATCGTGAGGCGTTCCGCAAACAGCTTCGGCAGCGCGACGGTGACCGCGTTGAACGCCGTCGAACTCGCCATCACCGCGAGAAAGAGGGCGAGAAGGACGCGCCACATGTCGTTGCGCGAGACGCGCGACTTCGCCGTCGCCGCCCGGTGGGCGCTCCGGTCCTCGTGCTTTACCGCGATGGCGAACAGAACGCCGAAGCCGACCGCGAGTACGCCCGGCAGCACGAACGCGACGCGCCAGCCGAAGAACTCGCCGAGCGCCCCTGTCGCCAGGGCGGAGAGCGCGACGCCGAGATTTCCGAAGACTCCGTTGATCCCGATCTCGCGGCCTAGTCGACTCGCGTATGCGACGATCATCGCGGTGCCGATGGGATGGTAGATCGAGGCGAAGACGCCGACGGCGAACAGCGCGCAGCCAAGCTGCAGCGGCGTTGCGGCGAGGCCGGTGGCGACCAGCGACAGCCCGATGCCGACGAAGAACACGACCATCATGTGGCGCCGGCTCCACCGGTCGCCGAGCCAGCCGGTGGCGAGCGAGCCCGCGCCGAAGGCGACGAAGCCCGGCGTCGCGTAGGGCAGCAGCTCGCCGAAGCCGAGCCCGAGCGCGGGCCCGAGGAAGATCAGCGCCGCCGGATAGATCAGCATGGCGTAGTGGACGATGAAATGGGCGGCGTTGACGTAGCCGATGACGGTCGCCGGACGGTTCATGCTGCGGCTCGCTCGAAAGACTGGCGGGGTCGATGGTAGCAGCGGATGCCGGCAGGCGTCGCGCGAAACCGGACGGTCGGTCCGCTTTCAGCGGCGAGGGCGGTCGATTCCGTTACTTGCGGGCGATGTAATAGCGGATGAGCGCGAGGGCGTCGGGCGAATCCCATTCCGCCGGCCGTGCCATCCGGCCGACTTCCTTGCCGTCGCGGTCGTAGATGATGGTCGTCGGCAGGCTGGAGGCCTTGACCGCGAACATCGCACCCGAGCTGACATCGTGGAACAGCGGCAGCGTTTTCAGCCCCATCTTGTCGCGGAAGGGCCCGATTTTCGGCCATCCGCTCCGGTCTTCCGACAGCGCAATCACCGTGAAGTCGGGGCCGCCGAGCTTCGCCTGGAGCCGTTCGAGGGACGGCATCTCGCGGACGCAGGGTGCGCACCACGTCGCCCAGAAATTGACGAGCACCACACGGCCCCGGAATTCCCTGAGAGTCCGGACGGTGCCCTTCTCGTCGGTAAATCCCGTGGTCGGCGCCGGCTGAGCGCCCGACGCCCACGAGAAACTCGCAAGGTCGCCCGAAAGCGCCGGCCGGTCGGCGCTCGCGACGGCGCTTGATCGCACGCCAATAATGGCCATTATCGCGCACACGCAGAGGGCGGCGGCGAAGGGCCTGCGGCTGGAGCGGAACGATGCGATACGGACCATGAGCGAAAACGGAAATCCAGACCGGTCGAACGACGCCGGCGGCGCGAACCGCATGTGGGGCGGACGGTTCTCCACGGCGCCGGACGTGCTTATGGAAAGAATTAATGCCTCGATCGGCTTTGACAAGGCGTTGTTCGCTCAGGACATCGCCGGATCCAAGGCGCACGCGGCGATGTTGGCCGCGCAGGGCATTCTGTCGCAGGACGATGCGGTTGCGATCCAGGACGGTCTCGACCGGGTGCGCATGGAGATCGAGGCGGGAACATTCGCGTTCCGGACCGACCTCGAGGACATCCACATGAACGTCGAGGGCCGGCTCAGCGAGATGATCGGCGCGCCCGCCGGGAGGCTGCACACGGCGCGCTCGCGCAACGACCAGGTGGCGACCGATTTCCGCCTCTGGGTCAGGGATGCGGTGGACGCGGCCGACGCGGCGCTCAAGGCCTTGCAGGAGACCTTGATCGCCCAGGCCGAGGCCCATGCCGACTGGACGATGCCGGGCTTCACCCACCTCCAAGCGGCCCAGCCGGTGACCGTGGGCCACCACATGCTCGCCTATGTCGAGATGTTCGGCCGCGACCGGGGCAGGCTCCGGGACGCGCGGACGCGGCTCAACGAATGCCCGCTCGGGGCAGGCGCGCTCGCCGGCACGTCGTTCCCGATCGACCGCCACGCGACGGCGACGGCGCTCGGCTTCGACCGGCCGACGGCGAATTCGCTGGATTCCGTTTCCGACCGGGATTTCGCGCTGGAATTCCTCGCGGCCGCGTCGATCTGCGCCGGTCACCTGTCGCGTCTCGGCGAGGAGATCGTGATCTGGTCGTCGGCGCAGTTCCGTTTCGCCCGGCTCTCGGATTCGTTTTCCACCGGATCGTCGATGATGCCGCAGAAGCGCAACCCCGATGCAGCCGAGCTGATCCGCGGCAAGTCGGGCCGCATCGTCGGCGCGCTGATCGCGCTGTCGACCGTGATGAAGGGTCTGCCGCTCGCCTACTCGAAGGACATGCAGGAGGACAAGGAGCCGGTGTTCGACGCCGCCGACACGCTGATGGTCTGCATCGGCGCGGCGACCGGCATGATCTCCGACATCCGCTTCGATCGCGACAGGCTCGCCAAGGCCGCGGGCGAGGGCTACACGACCGCCACCGACCTCGCCGACTGGCTGGTGCGCGAGGCGGGCGTGCCGTTCCGCGAATCCCACCACATCGCGGGCTCTGCGGTTGCCCTGGCGGAGAAGAAGGGCTGCGGGCTCGAGGCGCTGAGCCTCGCCGAGCTCCAAGCGATCGATGCGCGCGTGACGGAAGCGGTGTTCGAGGTTCTCGGCGTCGACAATTCGGTCCGCAGCCGCCGGAGCTTCGGCGGCACGGCGCCCGACAACGTGCGGGCGCAGGCGAAGGCCGCGCGGGAGCGCTTCCTGTGAGCGGTCTGCGCTTCCTCGTCGTCCTACTCGTGACGGTCGCGCTCGCCGCGCCGATGGCGGGTTGCGGCAAGAAGCCGCGCGACCTGGAGGCGCCAGAGGGCGGAAGCCCGGATTTTCCCAGTACCTATCCCACCTCAAAATGAGGCCATACCGGACATGACCGGCTTCGCTTACCGCGGCGGGGCGATGTTCGCGGAGGATGTGGCGGTAACGACGATCGCCGAGGACGTCGGCACGCCGTTCTACTGCTACTCCGCCGCGATGCTCCGCCGGAACTACACCGATTACGCCCAAGCCTTCTCCGGGCTCGACGCGCTCGTCTGCTTCGCCGTCAAGGCGAACAGCAACCAGGCGGTGATCTCGCTGTTCGCCGGGCTCGGTGCCGGCGCCGACGTGGTCTCCGAGGGCGAGATGCGGCGCGCGCTCGCCGCGGGCGTCCCCGCGTCCAAGATCGTCTTCTCCGGCGTCGGCAAGACGAAGGCGGAGATTGCCGCCGCGCTTAACGCGGGCTGCGGGCAGTTCAACGTCGAATCCGAGCCCGAGCTCGACGCGATGTCCGAGGTCGCATGCAGCCTCGGTCTCACGGCGACGGTGGCGTTCCGGGTCAATCCCGATATCGATGCCGGAACCCATCACAAGATCTCGACGGGACGCGCCGGCGACAAGTTCGGCATCGCCTTCGAGCGCATCCCCGAAGTGTATGCGCGCGCGGCGAAGCTCCCTGGCATCGCGCCGGTCGGGCTCGCCGTCCATATCGGTTCGCAGCTCACCCGACTCGATCCGTTCCGAGGCGCCTTCCTCCGCATCGCCGGGCTGGTGCGCGACCTCAGGGGCGCCGGTCTCACCGTCGACCGCGTCGATCTCGGCGGCGGTCTCGGCATCGTCTACCGCGACGAGGACCCGCCGCCGCCGACGGACTATGCCGCCGTGGTCCGTGAGGTGTTCGGCGGTCTCGGGGTCTCCATCGTGCTGGAGCCGGGGCGCCGCCTCGTCGGCGAGGCCGGTATCCTTGTCGCCGAAGTGATCTATATCAAGGAAAGCGGCGGACGGCGTTTCGTGGTGGTGGATGCGGCGATGAACGATCTGATCCGGCCCACGCTCTACGAGGCGTGGCATGCGATCGATCCGGTCGTCGAGCCCGTCACCGGCGCCCCGCGCGAAGCGGTCGACATCGTCGGCCCGGTCTGCGAGACCGGCGACGTTCTGGCGGCCGAGCGCGAGATGCCGCCGCTCGAAGCCGGCGATCTCCTCGCCGTCAGGTCCGCAGGGGCTTACGGCGCGGTGATGGCGTCGACCTACAACACGAGGCCGCTCGTGCCCGAGGTCATGGTGAACGGCGATCAATACGCTGTGATCCGGCCGAGGGCAGGGTATGATGCGTTGATCGGGCTCGATCGGGTTCCGCACTGGATCAGAGGAACCTGACAGGCCCCGTAGCGGGGAAAGGCGACCGCATGGGCGATCGCGAACGGACAGTCTCCTCCCAGAGCCGCGGCCTTGCCCGCCGGGTGAGCCGGCTTCTGCTCGGCGCCAGGCTGAGCCTCGCCTGGGAGAGCGTCTGGCCGGCGATCTGGCCCGCCGCCGCCGTCGCTGGCGCATTCGCCGCTCTCGCCCTTCTCGACGTCTTTTCCTGGCTTCCGGCCTGGTTCCATGCACTCCTGCTCGCCGGTTTCGCCGCGGGCTTCGGCTTCGCGCTGTGGCGCGCCGTCCGGGCCATCGTGCTGCCGACCCGGCAGGAGGCGCTCCATCGCATCGAGCTCGCGAGCGGCCTCGACCACCGTCCGCTCGAAGCGCTTCAGGACCGGCTGCCCGAAGGCGTCACCGATCCGACCGCGCGCGCCCTGTGGGAGGCGCACCAGCGCCAGATGGCCGAGCGCATCCGGCGGCTGCGCGTCGGCATGCCCGAACCGGGTCTTGCCCGGCGCGACCCGCTCGCGGTCCGCTTCGCGGTTCTCCTTCTCCTGATCGTCGGTGTCGTGGCCGCGGGGCCCGAGGCGACCGATCGGCTCGGCCGCGCCTTCGTCCCCGAGTTCGGCGCCTCCGGCAAGGCGCAGGAGGCGCGCCTCGAGATCTGGATCACGCCGCCCGAATACACGCGCCTGCCGCCGATCTTCCCGGTCCAGATCGCGCAGGAGCGTGCCGAGGCCGCCCGGGCTGCCGCAGCCGTGCCGGCCGGTTCGGCACAGGGCCCCGCAGCGGCCCAGCTGCCCGTCGACCTCGTCATCCAGGTGCCCGCCGGCAGCGTGCTCACCGCCACGGTATCCGGCGGCAAGGGCGATGCCGCGCTCGAACTCGGCGGAACGAAGACGCCGTTCGAAGCGCTCGATGCCGTGAACCGGCGCCTCCAGCTTCCGATATCTGCCGGCGGCGACCTCGTCGTCTCGCAGGATACGCGCACCCTCGGGGCTTGGAAGATTTCCATAAAGGCCGACGAGGCGCCCACGATCGCCTTCGACGGCGATCCCGCAGCGACCCAGCGCGGCACGCTGCGTCTCGGCTACAAGGGCAGCGACGATTACGGCATCGCCGAAATCAAGGGCGAGATGCGCCGCACCTACGAGCGCGGCGAGGTCGTGGGCAAGGAAGTCTCGGCCTTCGAGCTTCCGGTGCCTTCGCTCAACGCCCGCGAGGTGAAGGAGGCGACCTTCCAGGAGATCGCCGCCCATCCCTGGGCCGGCCTTCCCGTGGTGATCCGCCTGATCGCCAGGGACGCGGCGGGGCAGGTCGGCATGTCCGACGAGGTGCGGATGATCCTGCCGGAACGCGAGTTCCGGAACCCGGTCGCGAAGAAGATCATCGCCGAGCGCCAGCGCCTGACCGTCCAGCCCGAACGCCGGTCCGAAATCGTCGACGGCCTCAACGAGATCGCCGGCGACCCCGAGGCCTTCAAGAACGATACCGTCGTCTTCCTCGGCCTTGTGATGGCGCGGTCGCGCCTGTTCCACGAGAAGTCCGAGGACGCGATCCCGCCGGTGCGCGACCTCCTGTGGGATACCGCGCTCCGTGTCGAGGACGGCCAGCTGTCCCATGCCGAGCGCGAGCTCGTCCGCGCCCAGGAGGCGCTGATGGACGCGCTGGCGCGCGATGCCAAGGACGAGGAGCTGGAGCGGCTGATGCGCGAGCTGCAGACCGCGTTCGAGCAGTACATGCGCGAGCTCGCGAAGAAGCTCGCCGAACAGCCGCAGACCGAGCAGGCGCAGCAGTTCGATCCGACCCAGAGGATCCTCGACACCGCCGACATGCAGCGCATGATGGAGCAGATCCGCCAGATGATGCGCTCCGGCGCCCGCGACGCCGCGCGCCAGATGCTCTCGCAGCTCCGCAACATGCTGGAGGCCCTGCGCAACGCCCGGGTGATGCAGGCGAACCCCAACGCCCAGCGCGGCAACCAGGCGATGCGCCAGCTGCAGGAGATGATCCGACGCCAGAGCGAGCTGATGGATCGCACCTTCCGGCAGTCGCAGCAGGGCCAGCAAGGGCAGCAGGGCCAACAGGGCCAACAGGGCCAACAGGG
>JAYOEF010000072.1:0-16426 GCA_038106605.1 Alphaproteobacteria bacterium | reverse complement strand
TATGCGCCCATGTGCTCCTGGCGAAGCGCGTAGGACACCCACCATTTGTCGCCGTCGCCCTCGAGACAGAACACGGCCGCGTTTCCGGGCTTGAAGTCGATCGCGGCGGCGAATTCGTCGCCGCAGATCAGTTGCGAGCCGGCGCGCTGCAGAAACTCGGAATGGCCGGTCATCACGACGTCCGGGCCACCCTTCACCACATCGGCAACGAAGGGTTCGACGGCGGCGTCGTTGGCGATGTCGTAAGGCGGGGTCATGGGCAGTCCGGCGTCGCCGAGCACCGCCGCCACACGCTCCGCCGTCTGGCGCGTCCACAATTTATCGCTATGGAGGATGCATTCGGGTTTTACCCCCGCATCGCGGAGAAAGCGGCCCACGCGGTCTGCCTGGGCCTCGCCGAGTTCGGTGAGTGGGCGCTCGGGGTTTTCTTTTGCCGTGAACGCATTGGCGTGGTGGACGAGATAGACCTTCATTTTTTCCTCCGTTACGCACCGACCCCCGCCGGCAGCGGCGCGCGGCCGAGCATGTGATCCGACACCTTTTCGGCGATGGTCAGCACCGCGGCATTGATGTTGCCCGAGACGAGATCCGGCATGGCGGAGGCGTCGACCACGCGGAGCCGTTCCGTGCCCTTCACCCGGCATTCGGGATCGAGCACGGCGCGCTCGCCGTTGCCCATCGGCGCGGTGCAGGACGGATGGTGCGCCGTCACGGTCGTCCGCCGGATCCAGTCGTCGATGTCGGCATTGCCGCCGGGCGCGGTCTCGGAACCGCGGAACGGATCCATCGCGCCCTGGAACAGGGTCTCCCGCGCGAGCCGCACGCCGGTCTTGAGCGTCTCCATGTCGTAGGGATCGGACAGGAAGTTCTGGACGATGCGCACCCGGTCGAACGGATCGGCGGAACGCAGCAGCACCTCGCCCCGGCTCTTCGGGTGGAGCAGCACCGGGCGGATGCCGAAGGCATCGGTGTAGGCGCGCTTCACGCCCGGGAACCAGAGATGGGCGTTGCCGGGTGCGCCGCGGAACAGGAACTGGATGTCGGTCGCCTCGACGCCGGGCGCGGTCTTGATGAAGCCGTGGAGCCCGCCGGGGAGAACCGTCGCCTGGCCGGTGCCGAAGAGCTGCGCCTGCACCATCGCCGCGGCCATGCGGTCGAAGCGCATCGCGTCGCGGAACGGTCCCGCCTTCGGCCGGCTCGCGGTGACCATCACCGCCAGATGGTCCTGCAGGTTCTTGCCGACGTAAGGCGAGTCGACGACGGGTTCGACGCCGACCGAGCGCAGGTGGTCGGCCGGGCCGATGCCCGACAGCATCAGGAGTTGCGGCGAGTTGAACACGCCGCCGGAGAGCACGACCTCCTTCGCGGCATGCACCCGGACGGTGCGGCCGAGATGGGAATATTCGACGCCGGTCGCGCGGTTGCCTTCCATCACCACGCGGGTGACATGGACCTTCGTGCGCAGCTCGACATTGCCGCGGCGGACGGCGGGCCGCAGGAACGCGCGCGCCGCGCTGTCGCGCTTGCCCATGTGGATCGTCGACTGGCTGCGGCCGAAGCCTTCCTGCTTCTCGCCGTTGTAGTCCTCGGTGAAGCCGAACCCCATCGCCTTGCCTGCCTCGATCCAGGCCTCCCAAAGCGGATCCTTCGAGCGTGCACGCTGGGTATGGAGCGGGCCGTCGCCGCCGCGCCAGGTGTCGGCGCCCTCCTCCCAGCTCTCCATCCGCCGCAGATAGGGCAGCACCTCAGCGTAGGACCAGCCGGTGGCGCCGTTGCGCGACCAGCGGTCGTAGTCGTCCCGGTGGCCGCGCACATAGGCCATGACGTTGATCGACGACGAGCCGCCGATGACCTTGCCCCGCATCGCCTCGATCTCGCGGCCCTTGAGGCTCGCTTCGGGTTCCGCGTCGTAGCCCCAGTCGTGGGCGCGCTTCTCGTGCATCTTGCCGATGCCGATCGGGATGTGAATCAGCGGATCGGTGTCGGGACCGCCCGCCTCAAGCACGAGAATCCGGTTCGCGCGCTCGGCGCCCAAACGATAGGCGAGCGCGCAGCCCGCGCTGCCGGCGCCCACGATGATGTAGTCGTATTCCTTCGCCCCGCCGGCCATCCGCCCCGCGCTCCCTTATTGTGCGGGGCGCAGTTTACGGAATGCGCACACCGGGCGGTAGCCGCGCGGTGCATGGGCTCGCTCTACTTTTTCCGCCCAAGGGCCTTTTCGACCTTCTTCAGGGCGTCGATCAGCTCCTTGGCATGCAGGCGGTCGATCGGCGGGACATGGGCGAGCGAGTCCGCCCACTCCGACAGGATTCCGGCGAGGAGATAGTGATGCAGATGGACCGCGACGGCACGCTTCTCAGCGCCCTCCCGGACCAGCCGGAAGACAAGCCCGTCGCCCTCCGCGCGCGCCTCGTAACTCGACTCGCCCTCGAAGGAGCCGACATAGAACTTGTCCGGAAAATCGACCGATACCTCGGCCTTGTCCTCGATCGGTTGCATCTGCGGCGGTGCCTCCTGTCCTTGCCCTCGCGCCGAAACTAGCCCACGCGGACGAGAGCTTTACTTGACGCGCATCAAGACGGGGCCAGGGACATGCCCCTAGAGTTCAGGGGACACGCCGCAACCTCGGGCGGGAAAGGGAGGGAGAGCCGCCATGCTGACGTACGAAGACTGCCTCGGGCTCTGCGATCTCACCGACGACGAGATCCGCGCCATCGCCGAGCACGAGCATCTCGCCCAGATCGCGGCGCTGGAGCTCGGCCAATATCTGCTGGAGATGCCAGACGGCGACCTGGTGATCCGGCGGATGATCCTCGACGACATCAGGGCCGCGGAGGCGCGCAACGACCGGCATCGCACGCTCGCGCTGAAGGCGACGCTTCGCCATTTCGTCGAAACGCACCCCCGTCACAAGGGCGCTGCCTGACGCCAATCGCCCGTCAGGTCTTCGGGATCAACCCTTCTGGATCAGGCGGAGCCAGGACAGAAGCTCGTCGATCTGGTGGGGCGTCAGCTCGAACTGCGGCATTTCCTTATGGCCCGTCACGATGCCTTCGGCCAGCGCCTCGGCGAGATTGTCGACCGGCCAGTGGCGGCCGAGGGTGCGGAATGCGGGGGCCGCCGCGAGCGGGCTGTCGCCCGCCGGCCCGACGGCGTGGCACCGGCTGCACAGCCGTTCGGCGATCGTCCGGCCCGCCTGCGGATCGACCTCGACCCCTCCGGCGCGGGCACCGGCAGGAAGGGCCGCAGACAGCGCCGCGGCCGCCACTGCGAGAGCGACGCCGCGCGGGAAAAAATTGCCGGACTTCAAGATTCGCCTACCTCGAACTTCGTGGAAAAGGCCGCTCGCCTCGGATCGGCCCTTCAGTCACGATGGAAGATAACATGGACGGAAGCGTTAATTCAGATCAAAGCTTCTTGCCCGCGCCGATAGGAGATTTACTTAAGCCTTCAGCGCCAGCCGTCGAATACGCCGCCATGGGGTACAGATGATGATCCGACCTTCCAGCCTCTCAATCGCTACGGCCGCCTGTTTGGGCCTCTTCGCCGCCGCCTTCCTGACGCTTCCCGCGCAGGCCGCCGATGCGATCGCGGGCAAACTCGTCGCCGGGCGCTGGTGCTCGTCGTGCCACACCACATCAGCGGCCAAGGGCGGCGACGTCGCGCCGCCGTTCGAGCAGCTTGCCACGCGCGCGGGCTTCAACCCGGATGCTCTCCGCGGCTTCCTCGCCAACCCCCATCCGCCGATGAGGTCGCTCGATCTCACGCGCATCGAGATCGACAACCTCGTCGCCTATCTCGAAACGCTGCGTCCGAAGTAGGGAGCCGCGAACGGCGCCGCTGGCCTTCGCCGCCGCCATCGCCTATACGGCGGCCATGCCGGACACGCAGCCATGACCGAAATTCCCCGATGACGGAAATATACGTCGACGCCGACGCCTGCCCCGTGAAGGACGAGATCGTCCGCGTCGCGGACCGCCATAACATCCGCGTCCATATGGTAAGCGACGGCGGCATTCGGCCCAATCCGCATCCGCTGGTCTCGATGGTCTTCGTCGCATCGGGCACCGACGCCGCCGACGACTGGATCGCCGAGCGCGCGACGCACGGCGACATCGTGGTGACAGCCGACATCCCGCTTGCCGCGCGCGCCATCGAGAACGGGGCGTTGGTGCTGCGCCCCAACGGCGAACCTCTCGATGCGGCCTCGATCGGCGCGGTGCTGGCGACGCGGAACCTGATGACCGATCTCAGGTCCGCGGGCGCCGTCACCGGCGGACCGCGGCCCTACGCGCAGAAGGACCGTTCGCGCTTCCTCGATTATCTGGAACGGGCCGTGCAGGCGGGGAAACGCGCCTGAGCGTCATTCATCGCCGGGCGAGACGTCGACCGCGACCTCGATCGAATGGCGCCCGCCGCCGACGACGAGGCCGTTGATCGGGCTGACGTCGGCATAGTCCCGGCCCCAGGCAACGGTCACATGTTCCTCGGCGATCTGCTTGTCGTTGGTCGGATCGAGGTCGTACCAGCCCTGCCCCGGCACCCACACGGACACCCAGGCGTGCGACGCATCCGCGCCGACGAGGCGGACCTGACCGGGCGGAGGATGGGTGAGGATGTAACCGCTGACGTAGCGCGCGGGAACGCCGAAGGCGCGGAGGCAGGCGATCTGGAGATGCGCGAAGTCCTGGCAGACGCCTTTCCGCTGTTCCAGCACCTTGTCGACCGGCGTCCACACGTCGGTGACGCCGCCCGAATAGGTGAAGTCGGCATGGATGCGCCCCATGAGGTCGAGGGCCGCGTCGAGCACCGGGCGTCCCGGCGCCATCGACGGCGACGCGTAGTCGCGGACCGCTTCGCTCGCCGCGACCTGCGGCGAGTCGAACGCGAACTGGTAGGCGTTGAGATCCTCGGGGCCCGTCGAGGCAGCAAGCTGCCGCGTCGCCTCATCCCAAGGCATCGTCGTCGAGGGATCGACCGGCGGCGGCGCGGTGACGGCGACCGTGCTGCGCGCGACGATCGAGAGCTCGCTGTGGCTCTCCTCGATGGTAATGTAGGCGGTGCTGTTGCCGAAATAATCCGTCGAGTTCCGGCTCACCGTCGGCGGCGGCTGGACGATGAGCGAATGGCGGACGAGCACCTGGTGCGGCGTCGCCCGGGGCCGCAGGTGCAGAAGATGGTGGGAAATGGATACGCTTTGCGAATAGCGGAACGTCGTGCGGTGGCTGACGTTCAGGATCACGGCGTCGCCCCGCCGATCGACCCGCCGCTGCGCACCGGCAGGATGTGATTGAAGTAGGTCTGGGCGAGCGCATCGGAGAGCTGGAGTGCGCGGTCCTGCTGGTCGCGCAGGAAGCGGTCGAGCATGACCCGGCGGCCGCGCCCGTCGCGGTTCGCCCCGAGCTCGAACACGTCGGCAAGGCGGATCGAGCTCCGCATCGCCTCGATCAGGTATTCGGCCTTCGAAAGCGACGCCAGCGCCTCGTCGCGCGGGAGCGCAGCGACATGGTCCGCGAGCGACGCGACCTGGAAGGCGACCGAACGCGGATTCGTGACGTCGCAGATCAGGAGGTCGAGAACGGCCGGAAGCTGCACCGTCGCGAGGTACCGCGTCCGGTAGGTCATCGAGCTGTCGCCGAGCTCCAGGAGCAGCTCGAGCCCGCCGTCCGATCCGGGCTCGCCGTCGCCCGCGAGCTCGCGCACCAGCTTCGCCGTGTGCTCGGCGCGCTCGATGCGGCGGCCGACATCGAGGAGCCGCCAGCCGACGCTCCGCGTCATGTTCTCCATCTGCATGCCGTTGAAGGCCGCGAGCATGCGGAGCATCTCGTTGAGGAAGGCGAGCGCATCGTCGACGCCGAGCGGCGCGAGGCTGGCGTAATGCGCGGCGACGCCGCGCGGCGCATCGAGGATCTGCCAGGCGTCGACGCTCAGCCTGTCGCGGACAAGAGAGGCCGTGCGATTGAGGTCGTCGAGCAGCCTGAGAAGCCCGTGCGGCACGTCGCGCTCGAACAGGATGCTGCCGAGCTCGCGCTCGACCGCTACGTAGCCGGCCGCCGCTGCGCGCCGCGCCGAACGCCGGCTGAGATAGCCGAGACCGGCTAGGATGTTGATCAGGCGCTTCAGGATTTCGGGGCTGTCGGCGGCACCGATGTCGCCTTCCATCCGGCGGATCAGGCTCCGCATCAGCCGGACCGTCGCCTCGGTGCGCTCGGCGTAGCGTCCGAGCCAGAACATGTTGTCGGCGACGCGGCTCGGCAGGTCGCTGCCGCTACGCCGCAGCACCAGCGCATGGTCGGGCGTCGTCAACCTGCTGAACGTGTTCACCGGCGCGTCGGACAGGACCCAGGTATCCTTGCTCGCGTCGCCCTGCTGCATCGAGACGGCGTGCGTGTGGGCATAGTCGGAAATGCGGGTCAGGCCGCCCGGCATCACGCGGTAGCCGTTGCCATCGGCGCAGATGTAGGCGCGGAGAACGAGAGGCGTCGGCTGCAGGCGGCCGTCCTTCCACGACGGCGTTGTCGAGAGCGGCAGGATCTCCTGGCCGATGAAAGCGCGCCCGCGCTTCTCGATGCGTTCGACCAGCGCCGTCCGCTCGGCTTCGGTGCACTCGGCCGGCAGAACGTTGCTGCTCTTTCGCGCCAGGATCGACCGGTTGGCGAATGTCGGCCGCACGACCAGGCCATCGAGGTTCGCGAGCACGTAGTCGCGCTCGCGCTCCTGCCCGCACCACCAGGTGGCGACGGACGGCAGCAGCAGGTCTTCGTTGAAGAAATAGCGCGCGAGCCCCGGCAGGAAACTCATCAGCGCCTCGCACTCGACAATGCCGCTGCCGAGCGAATTGGCGACGACGACGTTGCCTTCGCGGATCGCCGCGACGAGCCCGGCGACGCCGAGAAGGGACTCGGTACGTAGCTCCAGCGGATCGCAATAGTCGCCGTCGACGCGGCGCAAGATCAGGTCGACCTGCTTCAGCCCGTTCAGGGTCTTCAGGTAAACCCTGTTGTCGCGCACCGTCAGATCCGCGCCCTCGACGAGAGGAATGCCGAGATAGCGTGCGAGATAGGCGTGCTCGAAATAGGTCTCGTTGAGCGGACCGGGCGTAAGCAGCACCATCAGGGGATCGTCGCGGCCGGTCTGGGCGACGAGATTGTCGCTGAGCGCCTGGAAGAAAAGGGCGAGACGCTCGACCGGCTCGTTGCGGAAGATCGTCGGAATCGTACGACGGATGACGACACGGTTCTCGAGCGCATAGCCCGCACCCGACGGCGCCTGGGCCCGGTCGCCGAGCACCCACCAGCGATTGTCGGCGGCGCGTGCGAGATCGACGGCGATGAAATGGAGGTGCGTGCCGCCGGGCGGGTCGATGCCGTGCACAGGGCGCAGGAAGTTCGGGTTCTCGAAAACCAGCGGCGGCGGAATGCGCCCGTCGCGCAGCAGGTTCTGCGGACCGTAAAGATCCTCGACGACGGCGTTGAGGAGATGCGCGCGCTGGATCAGGCCGGCTTCGAGCGAACGCCACTCGGCCGCCGAGATCACCAGCGGCACCGGATCCATGCGCCACGGATGTGCGCCCGCGCCGCTGTCGCTGTAGACGTTGTAGGTGATGCCGTTCTCGCGGATCAGGCGGCGCGCCGTCTCCCACGAATCGTCGACCTCCGACAGCGGCATCCCGTCGAGACCGTCGAGAAAGCCCCGCCAGTGCGCCCGGATCGCCCCGGACGGCTCCATCATCTCGTCGAAAGTGCCCTCGACCGGCCGGTAGTCGCCGGCGATCCCCGAACGGATATCGCCGGAATCCGAACCGGGCTGCTGCATCGGATCGATACCGCTCACCTGCTACGCCCCGAAATCCCGGCCGCGAGCATACGCGACGCCCTCGGGACTCGCCAGACGGGCGCCGCCCCGCTTCACCGCGCTCTCCGGAGATCGAGGGTCATCGGAAATTCCGGATTTTCATGGGTTTCCGGGATGCCGCCGCCGCCCGGCGTATGGCCGATGGCGAAGAAGCGCGCGAGCCGCCGGCTCTCGGCCTCGTAGGAATTGACGGGGAAATGCTCGAAGTTGCGCCCGCCCGGATGCGCGACGTGATAGGTGCATCCGGCGACCGCCCGCCCCGTCCAGGTGTCGTAGAGATCGAACACGAGCGGCGCGTCGATGCCGACGGTCGGATGCAGGGCGGAGGCGGGCTGCCACGCGCGGAAGCGGACGCCCGCAACGTATTCCCCGCGGGTGCCGGTATTGGTGAGCGGGACGCGCCGGCCGTTGCACCCCAATACGTAACGCCCGTCCGTCAGGCCGGTTGCCCGCACCTGGAGGCGCTCGACGGAGGAATCGACGAAGCGGACGGTGCCGCCGATCGCCCCCTCCTCGCCCATCACGTGCCACGGTTCGAGCGCCTGACGCAGCTCGATCTCGACGTCGCCGTAGCGCACGCTTCCATAGCGCGGGAAGCGGAACTCGAAGTGCGGTGCGAACCAATCCGCCTCGAACGCATAGCCGGCGTTCCGCATGTCGGCGACGACGTCCTCGATGTCGGCCCACACCGCCTGAGGCAGCATGAAGCGGTCGTGGAGCGAGGTGCCCCAACGGACGAGCTTGCCGGTGTAGGGCGTGTCCCAGAAGCGCGCGATCAGCCCGCGCAGGAGAAGCTGTTGCGTCAGGCTCATGCGCGCGTGCGGCGGCATCTCGAAGGCGCGGAACTCGACGAGACCGAGGCGGCCGGTTGGACCATCAGGGGAATAGAGCTTGTCGATGCAGATCTCGGTCCGGTGGGTGTTGCCGGAGACGTCGATCAGCAGGTTGCGGAGAATGCGGTCGATCAGCCATGGCGGGCAGTCGGTGCCGCGGTCCGGAATCTCCCTGAATGCGATCTCCAGCTCGTAGAGCCCGTCGTGGCGCGCCTCGTCGACGCGGGGCGCCTGGCTGGTCGGGCCGATGAACATGCCGGAGAACAGATAGCTGAGCCCCGGATGGTGCTGCCAATAGGTGATCAGGCTGCGCAGAAGGTCCGGACGGCGGAGGAACGGGCTGTCTGCGGGGGTCGCGCCGCCGGCGACAACGTGGTTGCCGCCGCCGGTTCCCGTATGCCGGCCGTCGAGCATGAACTTCTCGGTGCCGAGGCGGCAGAGATGCGCGTCCTCGTAGAGCGTCGTCGTGATGTCGACCATCTCGCGCCAGCTGTGCGCGGGCTGGATGTTCACCTCGATCACGCCGGGGTCGGGCGTCACCTTGATGACGTTAAGGCGCGGATCGTGCGGCGGCGGATAGCCCTCGACATGGATCTCGTGACGGGTGGTCTCGGCGGTGTCCTCGACCGCTGCGAGGAGCTCGAGATAGTCGTCGAGCGATTCCGTCGGCGGCATGAAGACGCAGAGCCGCCCGCCGCGGGGCTCGACCGTCATCGCCGCGCGCACATGCAGGCCGCGAAGCGATTGGCCGACGACCGTCTGGCGGTCGGACGCCGGGTGCTCGCTGCCCTGGATATAGCGCTGGCGCAGCGCGTCCGGGTCGGGCAGCTCGCCCCGCTCGTCGAACGGATCGGTCGCGACGACGTAGGGATAGTCGATCGGCGGGATGTAGGAGAGCGAGTCAAGCGGAAGCCGGTACCCGATGGGCGAGTCGCCCGGGATCAGGTGGAGCTGCGCGCTCCTGACCGTCCACGGCTCGCTCACCCAACGCCGGCTGCCATCGCGGGCGTTCCAGCGCTGGACCGGAAGGACGAACCCGGTCGGGTTGGTCAGCCCGTGCTCGAATACACGCGCGAGCCGGGCGCGCTCCATCGGATCCTCGAGCTTCGAGTCCGTCGGATCGACGTTGGGCGGCAGCTTGTTTTCCTTGGCGAGGAAGTGCCATGGATCCTCGTAGGCCGCCGTCGCCGCCTCCGGGTTGATGCCGAGGCGTTCGGCGATCCCGCGCGAGAATTCGCCCGCGTCGCCGATGGTCGGATGCTCGTCCTCATCCTCCTCGGCGATGAGGTCCGGATGGCGCCATATCGGCTTGCCGTCGCGGCGCCAGTAGAGCGCGAAGGCCCAGCGCGGCAGCTGTTCGCCCGGATACCACTTGCCCTGGCCGTAATGCAGGAGGCCGTCCGGCGCGTATTTGGCCTGGAGGCGGCGGATCAGGTCGTCGGCGAGGATGCGCTTCGTGGGCCCGACGGCCGCCGTGTTCCATTCGGCATTGTCGGGATGGTCTACCGAAACGAACGTCGGCTCGCCGCCCAACGTGAGGCGCACATCGCCGCGCCCGAGCGCCGCGTCGATCTTCTCGCCGAGCGCGTCGATGTCGCCCCAGTTCTCTTCGGTGTAGGGCTTGGTGACGCGCGGCGTCTCGTGGATGCGCGTGATCGCCATGTCGAACGAGAACTCGACCTCGGCGAAGCCGACCATGCCGCTGATCGGCGCCGCGCTCTGCGGCCGGGGCGTCGCGGCGAGCGGAATATGGCCCTCTCCCGCCAGAAGCCCGGACGTCGGATCGAGCCCGACCCACCCGGCGCCAGGAAGATAGACCTCCGCCCAGGCGTGGAGGTCGGTGAAGTCGACCTCGGCGCCCGACGGGCCGTCGAGCGACTTCGCGTCGGGCTTGAGCTGGATCAGGTAGCCCGAGACGAAGCGCGCCGCGAGACCCAGGTGACGGAGGATCTGGACGAGGAGCCAGCTGGTGTCGCGGCACGATCCCTTGGCGCGCCCGAGCGTCTCCTCGCAGGTCTGGACGCCCGGCTCCATGCGGACGAGATACTCGATCTCGCCCTGGAGGCGCTGGTTGAGCGCGACGAGGAAGTTGACGGTCTGCTCCGGCTTGCGCGGCACGCTGTCGAGCCAGGCTTTGAGGAGCGGTCCCGCGGTCTCGGCGTCGAGATAAGGTTCCAGCTCGCGCCGGAGCCCGTCTTCGTAGCGGAATGGGAATTCCTCGGCATCGGGCTCGAGGAAGAAGTCGAACGGGTTCTGCACCGACATGTCGGCGACGAGATCGACCTCGACGACGAAGCGTTCCACCGGATCGGGAAACACGGCGCGCGCCTGGTAGTTGCCGTGTGGGTCCTGCTGCCAGTTGAGGAAATGCCCTTCCGGCTCGATCCGGAGCGCATAGCTCAGGATCGGCGTGCGCGCATGGGGCGCGGGACGCAGACGGATGACCTGTGGCCCCATCTCGACCTTGCGGTCGTAGACGTAGCTGGTGCGATGGTGGAGCGCGACGTGGATGCTCAAGCCTGGGCGTACCTCGGACGTGGCGGGAAAACCGGCGAAGCGCCATCGTAACACGGTGCCGGGCGCACTGTGTACATGTTGCGCTGCAGCAGCTTGCAGAAGAGCGGCCGCCCGATGCGCGGCTCAGGGGGCCGGGATGCCGCCCGGAACGAACTGGCCGACCAGCCGCAGCCTTCCCTCCTCGACGCCGAGGATGCTGACCGCCTTCGCCGGCACCCCGCCGCCCGCCGGGTAGCCGAGATCGCCTGTGACGCCGGCGAACTTCGTCACCGCGCCGAGTGCGGCGCGCACCCGCTCGGGATCGTCGGTTCCGGCAGAGGAGATCGCCGACAGGATCAGGCGCGCGGCATCCTAGCCGAGCGCGGTGAAGGCATCGGGCGTACGCCCCGGATCGAACGCGGCATAGGCCTTCAGGAACGCCTGCACGCGCGGCTCGGCGTTGTCGGGCGAAATGTAGGCATGGGTCGTGAAGTAGGTATTCCGGAGACCGGCATCCGGCTCCCGGAACGCCGCAACGTCGAGCCCGTCGCCGCCGATGACGGGCTCCGCGTGTCCTGCCGCGCGCAGGAGCCTGACGCCCTCCGCCGCCTCGTCGGGCCCGGCGGCGAAGAAGATGGCGTCGGCGGCGATCAGGTTGCGGACGGAACGGGCGAGATCGGCGGGGCGGTAGGGCTCGGTGCTCACCACGATTCCGCCGAGCGCGCGGAAGCTCGTCTCGAAATAGCGGCGGAGGATGTCGGAATACGACATCGCCGGATTGTAGAGGATGGAGACGGTGCGGGCACCGCGGTCCCGGCGCAGCCACTCGGCAGCAGCGGCGGCCTGCACGTTGTCGCCGAAGCAGGCGAGGAAGAGATGGTCGGGAACCGTCGCCGGAAGCTTGGGCGACGTCGCGCCCGAGGTGAGGAAGGCGCGGCCGGCACGCGCCGCGATGGGCGCCGCCGCGATGACCATGTCGGTGTCCGAAAGCCCCATCAGGGCGGCGATACGGGGGAACTCCGTCAGCATCTCCCGCGTGCGCTCGGCGATCAGGCCGGGCCGGCTTCCGCCGTCGCGCACGATGAGCCGGACGGGCCTTCCGAGCACGCCGCCCGCGCGGTTCGCCTCGTCCACCGCAAGCGCCGCACCCCGCGCGGAGGGTGCGTCGAGCCCGGCCTGGGATCCCGTCAGATTGTAGATCGCGCCGATGTCGATGGGGGCCTTGTCCGCCGCGGTCGCCGACGACGGCCACGCGAACGCGAGGCTTGCGGCGAACGCAAGCCGCATCGGCAGGGATATCCGGTCGAAACGACGGGCCATAAGGCCTTATATCACCCGCCGCGCGGGTTCGTCCCTCTGAAGGGTCAGGCGCGCTTCTTCATTTCAGGGCGCGTCTAGGCGCGGCCCGGGATTTCTGTCCGCGTCTAAGCGCGGACGTCGTTTTCTGTCCGCCTCTAAGCGCGGACGTCGTTTTCTGTCCGCGTCTAAGCGCGGACGTCGTTTTCTGTCCGCCTCTAAGCGCGGACGTCGTTTTCTGTCCGCGTCTAAGCGCGGACGATCGACTTGATGCGCGGGCGGCGCATGCCGGAGCGGCTCGCGATCTCGTCGTCCTGCTTCTCGATCGCCAGCTTGGCGAGATCCATCGGATCGTCGCCGTAACTGTCGTCGAGGAGGTCCGACGAAACCCGGCGGTTAGAACTCAGGCTGTCGTCCTCGTAGACGACGTTGAACACCTCGAAGGCCGCTTTCGCCGCCTTCTTCTTCTTCGCTGCCATTGTCGTATTCTCCCGGCCCGGAACGAAATCGGGGCCCCTGAAAGACGGACCCTTGCCAAACTGCCGTCCGGCAAGGGTCGGAATGTGCCCCGGATATAATGCCTGCGCGCGATGCGGGCAACCCGTCGCACCCCGAACCGGCCGATTGGGCCCGAGCCGCGCGGGTGGGACTGAAAGACCGAAAATCAGGGGAAAGTTGGTAGCGGAGGAGGGACTCGAACCCCCGACCCCGGGATTATGATTCCCATGCTCTAACCAGCTGAGCTACTCCGCCACCGGGCGGGCAGTTGATAGGCGCTGGAGGGGCGTTCGTCAAGCTTCCGGAGCACCGTCCCGACACCGCTGGCCGCAAGCCGTTCGACAGCGTAAACAGGGGGAATTCCCGGCCTCCCGAGGAGCCCTGTCCTGCCCCGGTTTTCCGCCAATCTCTCGACCATGTTCCGCGAGCACGCGCCGCTCGACCGGCCGCGGGCCGCCGCGGACGCGGGCTTCCGCTGCATCGAGATGCAGTTTCCCTACGATCTCGACCGCGACAAGCTTGCCGGAGCGATCCGCGATCTCGGCCTGGCGGTCTCGGTGATCAACGTTCCGGCGGGCGACCTGATGACGGGTGGCGAAGGCCTTGCCGCCGTTCCGGGGCGCGAAGCGGAGTTCCGGAAGGCGGTAGAGACGGCCGCCGCCTATGCCGAAGCGCTCGGCGCCATCAACGTCAACGTGCTCAGCGGGGCGCCCGGACCGGCCCACGCCCGTGACGCCTGCCTGGAAACCCTCGCCGGCAATCTCCGCCACGCCGCGGACAGGTATTCCGCCATCGGCGTCCGCACCGTCGTGGAGCCGATCAATACCGCCGACCGGCCGGGCTTCCTGCTGCCGCGGGTCGCGGATGCCGTAGCGTTGATAGAGAGGACCGGACGGAACGACATCTTCGTCCAGTTCGACCTCTACCATGTCGCGATGATGCAGGATCCGATCGTCGCAACTTTCGAGGCCCACCGCGCGAAGGTCGGCCACATCCAGTTCGCCGACGCGCCGGGGCGGCACGAGCCCGGGACGGGCGCGATCGACTTCGGGGCGGCGTTCGCGGCGATCGACGCGGCGGGCTACGGCGGCTGGACGGCGGCGGAATACTTCCCCGCCGCAACCACCGAAGAGGGACTCGGCTGGTTCCGCGCGACCGCCTGATTGCGTATTTTCGCTGTCATCCCATATAGTTAGAGGTTGGGGAAATCGCGGCGGTAACCTCGCTGCAATATTTCCGTCACAATGATGTGCGATTCGGGGGGAAGGACGCCCCGAAGGGAACAGGATAATGGCCTCGGTTTCGCCCCTGCCGGATACGGCGACGGTCGACCTTTCCGCCTTGCCGGAACGGTTTCTGAACCGCGAGCTCTCGTGGCTCGCGTTCAACGAGCGCGTCCTCGAGGAGGCCGACAACCCGCGCCATCCGCTGCTGGAACGGCTGCGCTTCCTGTCGATCAGCGCGAGCAACCTCGACGAGTTCTATACCGTCCGCGTCGCCGGCCTCTACGGCCAGGTGGCGGCGGGCGTCACCGCCGAAACGCCCGAGGGCCTGACCCCCGCGGAGCAGATCGCCGCGATCCAGCGCGTCGCCGCCGAGCTCATAGACAAGCAGCAGGCGTGCTGGGCCCTCCTCCGCCCGCTCCTCGCCCGCGAGGGCATCGATCTGGTGCGGCCCGAGGACCTCAACGAGCGCGACCGCGAATGGCTCGACGACTGGTATTTCGACGAGCTGTTCCCGGTCCTGACGCCGCTCGCGGTCGATCCGGCCCATCCGTTCCCGTTCATCCCGAACTTCGGCATCGTCGTCACGGTCCGGCTGGTCCGCGCGGAGGACGAGAAGGAGATGTTCGGCCTCGTCCAGCTGCCGTCCAACCTCCGCCGTTTCATCAGGGTCCGAGACTCCGAGCCGCGCTTCATCGCGACCGAACAGATCGTCATGACCTATCTCGACGATCTGTTCCCGGGCTTCGATGTCGTCGAGATCGGCCTGTTCCGCGTCATCCGCGATTCCGAAATGGAAATCGACGAAGAAGGCGAGGACCTGGTGCGCACGTTCATCACCGCGCTGCGCCAGCGCCGGCGCGGCAACGTCATCCGCCTCGAGGTCGACCACGATACGCCGGAGGATCTCCGCAAGTTCCTGTCCTCGCAGTTCCGCGTGAAGGACGGCGAGATGTTCTCGGTCGACGGCGTCCTCGGCCTCGCCGACATCAAGGCGATGATCGTCGACGAACGTAAGGACCTCGTCTTCATCCCCTACGACCCGCGCTTCCCGGAACGCGTGCGCGACTACGAGGGCAAGTGCTTCGACGCGATCCGCGCGAAGGACTTCATCGTCCATCACCCGTACGAGAGCTTCGACGTCGTCGTGCAGTTCATCCGCCAGGCGGCGCGCGATCCGGACGTGGTGGCGATCAAGCAGACCCTCTACCGCACCTCGAACGATTCCCCGATCGTCGCCGCACTGATCGAGGCGGCCGAAAACGGCAAGGCCGTCACCGCGCTGGTCGAGCTCAAGGCGCGCTTCGACGAGGAGGCGAACATCCGCTGGGCGCGCGACCTCGAACGCGCGGGCGTGCAGGTGGTCTACGGCTTTGTCGACCTCAAGACCCACGCGAAGATATCGCTGGTCATCCGGCGCGAGCGCGACGGGCTCCAGACCTACACGCATTTCGGGACCGGCAACTACCACCCGATCACGGCGCGCATCTACACCGACCTCAGCCTGTTCACGGCCGACGAGGATCTCGGCAAGGACGCGGCGCGCCTGTTCAACTACATGACCGGCTACGCCAAGCCGACGCGCATCCGGAAGCTCGCGGTCTCGCCGCTGACGCTCAAATCCACGCTGATCCGCCTGATCGACGAGGAGATCGCCCACGTCGCCGCCGGCCGCCCGGGCCAAATCTGGGCGAAGATGAACGCCATCGTCGACCCGGAGATCATCGACAAGCTCTATGCCGCGAGCCGCGAGGGCGTCGAGATCGACCTGATCGTCCGCGGCATCTGCTGCCTGCGCCCCGGCGTGCCGGGCCTCTCCGAAAACATCCGCGTCAAGAGCATCGTCGGCCGCTTCCTCGAGCACAGCCGCATCGTCTGCTTCGGCGGCGGCACCGAGCTGCCCTCCCCGAGCGCCAAGGTCTTCATCTCGTCGGCCGACTGGATGCCGCGCAATCTGCACCGCCGGGTGGAAACCCTCGTGCCGATCGAGAACGAGACCGTGAAGCGCCAAGTGCTGGAGCAGATCATGGTCGCCAACCTCGCCGACGAGGCGCAGTCCTGGATCATGCAGCCCGACGGCAGCTACCGCCGGAAGGCGCTGACGCCGGACGCGTTCTCGGCGCATGCCTATTTCATGGCGAACCCGAGCCTGTCGGGCCGTGGCTCCGGCCTCGAACATTCGCGCCCGGACGAGGCGCTCGCCGCGCACCGGCTCCATGTGGGCGA
>JAYOEF010000071.1:0-16616 GCA_038106605.1 Alphaproteobacteria bacterium | reverse complement strand
AAGGCCAAACATGAACTAACATTCCAACCGGACCACCCGGTGGGGGCCGATCACGATTGCATGTAACGCGTCTATTTGGCCGAATTTCCCATCGATCCGGGACGCGTACGAGATCCTGGCGGTCGGCCCATTCGATTAACAAGCGGTCCGAAAGAAGAAGAACGCGAACGGTCTGAACATATGAAACATGATACGACATCGAGCACGCGGGCGACTGCGGAGGTTCTCTCCTACCTGGCGCATAAGATATATCTTGCGAACTATGCCGACGGGCTGAAGCCGTCTCAGTGGGTTGCCCTCCGATATTTCCATAAGACCAATCCGTCGGCTTCGACGCTGACGGCGTTTGCCGACCAGGTCGGCTGCACGAAGGGGACGGCGTCGCGGACGGTGCAACACCTCATCCGCCGAGGCTACCTGCAGCGGACCTCGAACCCCAAGGATGCGCGCTCCAGCCTCCTTGATCTCACGCCGATGGGTCGCGCGATTCTCGAGAAGGATCCGATCCATGAACTGGAGATACTCCTCGCCAAGCTCGGCCCCGAGGATCAGCGTCATCTGCAGACGCTGCTGATCCGGCTGATGAAGCCGGTGACGCCCGAAAGCTGATCCCGTAAATCGTCCGGCCGAAGCAGGTCTTCAGTCGACGTACATCGGCCCCGGCCGGGTGAAGAGATCCTCGTAATGGACGAGCACGGGCTCGCCGGTCAGCGGGCAGGGCTCTCCGCCGCGGAAGGCCCATTCGCCGCGATCGCAGTTCTCCGCGACGACATACCCGTTGATGTAGAGCCGCCGGTCGATATCGGTGCGGTTGGGCCCGGACCCGTGCAGCGTGTGCACGTGCCAGATCGCGACGTCGCCGGGTTCGAGTTCGAGCACGACCGTGCGGTCCGGGTCGGCGCCGAAGCGGACGAGGTCCGCCTTGTTCATCGCCACGTCCTTGGAGCTGCGCGAGGCGTCGAACGGCATTTCGCCGAGTTTGTGGCTTCCCGGGCAGAGCAGCATCGCGCCGTTCGCCATCGAGTGCGGATCGATCGCGATGCCGGTCTGGATATAAGAGGCGGCGAGTTCCCGGTAAGCGTCGCGTGGGCGGCGCGAGCGCGAATCCTGATGGAAGCCGAATTCCGCCATGGCCGCGCCCGGCGGCTTCCAGTGCATCTGGTTGATGATCTGCTTGAGGTCGCTCCCGATCAGCGGCTCGAGGATCGCGAGCATGCGCGGGTCGCGCCGGAAGCGCTCCAGCGCCGCGTCGAACCACGAGGGCCACTGGACGTAGCGCACGATGCGGCCGAGCGCGGCATCGTCCGCCACGCTGAAGAACGTGTTGCGGTCGCGCCAGCTGCGCCCGCCGGCGATCGCACGGGCATAGATCTCGTCGAACGATCGGGCCATCTCCGCGACCTCGTCCGGCGCGAAGACGCCGCGGATCACCGCATAGCCGTTCTCGTTGTATTCGGCGACGTGACGGGGGGGTTCTGCCAAGGCGACTGCTCCAGACCGACCGATGGTCTTACTGAGAGAATTAGGCCACGGATCGGTTAATTCAACGCGAACGATCATAGCCGGACGGAGGGGCGCCGGGCAGGGGATTGCGCTTCCCATCCCGGCCGCTTCCCCCGATAGTCCTCCTGCCATTGAAAAGCGAAACGGACGGGAGGAGCGAATGGCCGGGAATGCGGCGACGCCGGGGCAGGCAACGGCAGAACGGCCGGAAACGGAGCTGGTCGAGACCGACTTCAGGGACGGAGTCGCGATCATCGCCCTGAACCGGCCGGACAAGCGCAATGCCATCAACGACGCGATGCGGGCCGACTTCAACAGGGCGCTCGACTGGGTGGAGCGCGACCCCGCCGTGCGCGCCCTCGTCATCACCGGGCGCGGCAAGGGCTTCTGTGCCGGCGGCGACATCGCGGCGATGCAGGAGCGCCTCAAGGCGCCGACCGGCCGGGTCGCCATGAACGGCTGGAAGCGCCAGCGCCGGACCCATCACCTGCTGACCACGATCCATACGCTGAACGTTCCCACCATCGCGGCGGTGAACGGGCCGGCGGCCGGGCTCGGCTGCGACCTCGCGCTCTGCTGCGACTTCGTCATCGGCTCGACCGAAGCGACGTTCGTCATGAGCTACGTTCTTCGCGGGCTGATCCCCGACGGGGGCGGCATGTATTTCCTGCCGCGCCGGGTTGGCCTCGCCCGCGCCAAGGAGCTGATCTTTTCCGGCAGGATGCTGGGCGCCGAGGAGGCCCGCGCGCTCAATATGATCGAGCAGGTCTCGGAGCCCGACCGGCTGCTGGAAGACGCGATCGCCATGGCGAAGTCCATGACCCGCGGTTCGCCGGATGCGGTGGCGCTCGCGAAGTCGATCATGGACCAGAGCTTCGAAACGACCATGGGGGAAGTCTTCGCCCTCGGCAGCCAGGCGCAGGCGATCTGCTACACCACGGACAGCCACCGCGACGCGGTGAGCGCTTTCCTCGATCGCGGCAAGTAGGGGGCGCCCTTCCGGCGAACGGACCATGACAGAGCGTTCCTCCCTCGACCGCCTGTTCCGGCCGCGGAGCGTCGCGGTCGTCGGCGCCTCGACCGATCCCGCGAAGATCGGCGGCCGGCCCCTGCGGTTCCTGCGCGAACACGGTTTCTCCGGCGAGGTCTGGCCCGTGAATCCGCGGGCCGCGGAGATCGGCGGGCTGTCCTGCTATCCGGCGATCGAGGCCCTGCCGGGAACGCCGGACGCCGCCATCGTCCTTGTCGGCGCGCGGCATGCGATCCCTGCCGTCCGCGAGCTTGCGGCTCTCGGAACGGGCGCCGCCATCGTGTTCTCGGGCGGCTTCGCGGAGGTCGGCGGCGACGGCCCGGAGCGCCAGGCGGAACTCCTTGCCGCGGCCGGAACCATGCGCATCCTCGGGCCCAACACCATCGGCCTCGTCAATGTTACGGACGGGATCACGCTGTCGGCGTCGAATGCGCTCGACGCGCCGGATATGTTCAAGGGCGCTGTCGGCGTCGTCTCGCAGTCGGGCGGCATCCTCGGATCGCTTCTGTCCCGGGCCTCCTTCCGCGGTATCGGCCTCTCGCATCTCGTCGCCACCGGAAACGAGGCCGACATCGAGGTCGGCGATCTCGTCGACTGGCTCGCCGGCGATCCGGCAACATCGGTGATCGCGCTCTATCTGGAAACGCTTCGCGATCCCGGGCTTTTCCGGTCGGCCGCCGCGAAGGCGCGGGCGAACGGCAAACGGCTCGTCGCCTACAAGGTCGGCCGCTCCGAGGCGGGAGCGCGTTCGGCCGCTTCGCATACCGGCGCATTGGCAGGCGAGGACCGGTTCTACGACGCCCTGTTCGAACAGACGGGCGTCGTGCGCGCCGAGCGTTTCGCCGATCTCGTCGACATCGCTGCCGCGCTCGCAACTTCGCCCCCGCTCGGCGGCCGCCGGCTCGCGATCCTGACCACCACGGGCGGCGCTGCCGGGCTCGTCGCCGATGTCTGCGGCGTGGCGGGCTTCGACACGCCGGCGCCCTGTCCGGAGACGGTCGCGCGCCTCGCCGCGCTTCTCGACGACGCGGGCTACGTGCCCGACCGCAATCCCGTCGACATCACGCTCGCCGGCCTCGATCCCGCCGTGATCGAAGGCGCCGTCGAAGCGCTCGCCGCCAGCCCGGACTTCGATGCGGTAATCTCGATCGCCGGGTCGTCGGCGGTCGGCCGCCCTGCCCTGGTCGCCGATCCGGTCATCCGTGCGTCCAAAACGGCGGATAAGCCGATCTTCGTCTACACCAGCCCGACCGCGCCCGAGGTCGTACGCCGTCTCAATGTCGCGGGCGTGCCGGCCTTCGAGGTGCCGGAGGCGTGTGCTGCAGCGCTCGCGGCACTCGCCGCGCCTCCGCCCTCCTCCGTGCCCGTGTCGCTCCCTTTACCCGCTGTACGCGAGGGGCTCCCGACCGGCCCGCTCGACGAGGCCGAGGCGAAGGCGCTGTTCGCTTCCTTCGGCATCCCCTCCGTCCGCGAGGCGATCGCGCGGACGCCGGAGGAAGCGGAGGCGATTGCCGCCGGCCTCGGCGAACGCGTCGTCGTGAAGCTCCTGTCGCGCGCGGTCGTCCACAAGACCGAGATCGGCGGCGTTCTTGTGGACGTTCCGAGAACCGGGGTGGCCGATGCCTGCAGGAGCATCACCCGGGCGGCGGCCCAGGCGGGCGTTCCGGCGGACGGTTTCCTCGTTCAGGAGCATGTGACCGGCGCGGCCGAGATGATCCTCGGCTTCGCCCGCGATCCGCAGCTCGGCCCGGCGATCCTGCTCGGCGGCGGCGGCACGCTCGCCGAGCTCTATGGCGACACGGCGATCCGTCTCCTGCCGCTCGCGCGCACCGACGTCGAGGCGATGCTCGGCCGGCTCAAGGTTTCTGCGATCCTGAACGGCCACCGCGGCCGCCCGGCGCACGACGTCCCCGCACTGATCGAGTCCGTTCTCGCCTTCGCGGGGATGTGCGGGGCGCTCGGCGACCGGCTGCTCGATGCCGAGATCAATCCGCTTTTCGTCCTCGCCGAAGGGCAGGGCGTGCGCGCCGCCGACGGCGTCGCCCGGCTTGGCCCCACGGCCTGAGGCGTTAACCAATCGGTGCGGCAAAGCCGCGCTGCGCGCGCATACGCTGTTGTAAGATCGGCCGGAACCGGGGAAATTCCCGGGCAGGAAACATCGAGGACAGGGGTACTCCATGGCTGTTGCGAACGCCGCCGTCGCCGCGAAGACGGCTCAGGTCACGCCCGCCGAGCTCGTCGCGCGGGCGCGCGCGATGCAACCCGTCCTCCACGAACGCGCGGAAAAGGCGGAGGCGGAGCGCCACGTGCCGCGCGAGACCGTTGCCGAATTCAAGAAGGCGGGGCTCATCCGCATGACCCAGCCGCGCCGGTTCGGGGGCGCGGCCATGGGCTGGGATGCGCTCTGCGAGGTTGCCCAGACGCTCGCCGCCGCCGACGGCGCGCAGGCGTGGATCCAGGCGATCATGGCGGACCATGCCGTGATCCTCGGCACTTGGGACGACCGGGCGCAGCAGGACGTCTGGGGTGCCGATCCCGATACCGCGATGTCCGCCTCGCTCGATCCCAAGGGCACCGCGAAGCTGTGCGACGGCGGTTACATGTTCTCCGGCACGTTCGCGTTCTCGAGCGGCGTCGACCATGCCGACTGGGTGATCTGCGGCGGTTTCGTCGTCGAGGGAGAGAAGCGCGACGGTCCGCACTTCTTCCTGCTGCCGCGCGCCGACATCCGCATCGTCGACGACTGGTTCACCGCCGGGCTCGAGGGCACCGGCTCCAAGACCTTCGAGGTCGCGGAGGTGTTCGTTCCCGCGCACCGCATGCTCGACGGCCCGTCGGCGCGCGCAGGCCGTGCGGTCGGCGCGAAGCTCGACGACGCGCCGGTATACCGGTTGCCGCGGGGCGGCCTTACGCCGACGGTGTTCGCTGCGCTCTCGGTCGGCATGGCGCAGGGCCTCCTCGCCGAATGGCTGAAATACACCGCGAGCCGCGTCTCGCGCGACGGTGCGATGGGCGGCCACCCGGCGAGCCATATCGTCGCCGGCGAGGCGTCCGCCAGGATCGCATCCGCCGAGGCGCTCTACCTCTCGACGATCCGCGACGCGATGCGCCGGGTGGGCGAGGGCGAGACGCTGTCGGACAGCTACATCCTGCAGGCGAAGCGCAACGCTTCCTGGGCGGCGCGGGTCGCGCTCGAGGCGGGAACCCTTCTTTTCAACAATGGCGGCGGCCGGGCGATCTTCACCGCGAACGCCATGCAGCGCCAGTACCGCAACCTCGTTGCCGCGGCGGCCCACTATTCGATCCAGTGGGAGACCAATGCCATGGCCTGCGGCAAGGACCTGATCGCCAACGCCGGTTGAGGCATCGCCTCTCTTTTGGACCGATTTTTCAGGTGCGAAATCGCGGTTGTGGCAATTCAGTCGCGCCGCCATACTTCCTTCATTGTCGTCAACAATGAAAGGAGGTGATCCAGTGTCTCATTGTCTCAAGGTGCGGACCTTGTCCGATCGAATCTGGATCGTCGCCGGAGAGGCCTGCCTCGCCTGACGCGATGGATTCGCGGTCTGCAAGCGACCGTATCTGACAATGGAAGGGCCGTCCCATGGGGCGGCCCTTCGTCTTTTGTTCAGTCCGCAATGTTCGCGACCGCGGCGGCGACCCGGTCGTGGCTCTCCTCGATCGAGGCGGCGGCGTCGATCCGCCGCCAGCCGATGTCGCCCGCACCGGAGGCGAGCTGCCGGTCGAGCACGCCGGTTGTCGCGTCCGACGGATCGTTGGTGCGCGCGGCGACCCTTGCGGCGAGCGTCGCCCGGTCGGCTTCGAGCCAGAACCCCGCGAACGGCACGCCAGCCTGGTCAGCCAAGGCCTCCGCGCGTTTCCTGAGCGCGCTGTCGCGGAACGTCATGTCGAGGATCGCGGGAAAACCTGCGGCGAGCGCGGTTTCCGCCTCGCGGAACATCTCGTCGAACACCTTCGCGTCGGCCTCGGGCCCGTAGGCGGTTTCCGGCAGCTTTTCCTCGGGCGCGACGCCGTGCAGCCGCTTCCGGATCGGATCGCTCGAGACCGTGACCGCGCCGGGAGACGCGCAGAGGCCGGGTGCGATCCGGCGCGCGAGCGTCGACTTGCCGGTACCCGAAAATCCGCCGATGGCGATCAGCCGCGGCGTCGCTGGGCGGAGAAGTTCGGCGGCGAGTTCGAGATAGGTGGCGGCCTCGCGCCGCATCTCCTCCTGGCGCTTGCCCTCGGCGCGCTCGCCCGCTGCCTTGGCCGTTACGTGGGCGCGGATCCCGGCGCGCAGCGACTGGAACAGCGGCACCAGTCCGATGCCGCCGATGTCTCCGGTGCGCTGAAGGTAGCGGTTGAAGGCGAGGTTCGCGAACTCCGGGTGTCCGTTGAAGGCGAAATCCATCAGCAGGAACGAGAGATCGTAGAGCACGTCGATGCGGATGAATCTCTCGTTGAATTCGATGGCATCGAAGATCACCGGGCGTCCGTCGATAAGGCAGATGTTGCGGAGATGCAGATCGCCGTGGCAGCGGCGCACCATGCCCGCCGCGGCGTGGGCATCGAGAAGGGCGCGGTTCGCGTCGAGCCGCGACCGCTGGAGATCGACGAGCCGCTCGATGTCCGCGGCCGCGAAGGGTGCGCCCAGCCAGTTGCGCATCTCGCGCGCATTGCCGCCGATGGTGGGCTCGACGACGCCGGCGCCGTCCGTCGTTTCGATCCGCTCGGCCTTCTCATGGAAGGCGGCGATCGCGTCGGCAAGATCCCGCACCGTATGCGCTTCGAGTTTCCCCGCGCGTGCCACGCGGTCGAGCGTGAGACCGGTGTCGAAGCGCGCCATCTCGACGAGCCATTCGACCGGGATGCCCCCGCCGCCGCGCGCCAACGTGCCGTCCGCTTCGAGCGTTACCGGTACGGCGCGGAGGTAGATCTGGGGCGCGGTCCGCCGGTTGATCTCGATCTCGGCTTCGCAGAACGTCCGCCTTTTCTCCAGCGTCCCGTAATCGAGATAGGGCACGGTCAGCGCGCGCTTGAGCTTGTAAGCGCGGTCCTCTGTCAGGAACACGACTGAAATATGCGTGTCGATGCGCTCCGGCGCACGCCCGCCGAAGGTCTCGCCCGCGGCGAGGCGTTCGATCAGTTCGTCCTGGTCCATGGTTCCCGCGCCCTCTCCCTGCCCGCAGCCGCTTCCCGAAGGGTGGAGGGGAAGGGAGGACATTTCAATGCGTTCCTTGGAAAAGACCGTGCGCACCCTGGGGGCGCGACCCCCTATCCCCGTCCGCCCCGGGATGCTACTAGACGGACGACGATGCACCGCCGGGGCGGGACACCCTGGCGCAGGAAAACAGGGAGAGTTTCATGCAGGGCAAGATCGCGCTCGAAGAGCACTATGCCATCGAAGACACGCTGATGGATTCCTACGGCTTCCTTCCGGAAAGCACCTGGGAGGAACTCAAGGGCCGGCTGCTCGACATCGAGGTCCGCCGCATCGAGGAGATGGACCGGCACGGGATCGAGATCATGATCCTGTCGCTCAACGCTCCGGCCGTACAGGCGATCTACGACCGCAAGCGCGCCTACGACGTGGCGCGCAAGTCGAACGACATGCTGGCCGAATGGTGCCAGCGCAAGCCCGGCCGTTTCCGCGGTTTCGCCGCGCTGCCGCTGCAGGATGTCGATATGGCCTGCCGCGAGATGGAGCGCTGCGTCAAGGAGCTCGGCTTCGTCGGCGCGCTCGTGAACGGCTTCTCGCAGATCGACGAGCCCGAGACCGCGGTCTATTACGACCTGCCGCAATACCGCCCGTTCTGGGACGTGGTGGCGAAGCTCGACGTGCCGTTCTACCTGCATCCCCGGAATCCGCTGCCGAGCATGGCGCAGATCTACGAGGGCCATCCGTGGCTGCTCGGTCCGACCTGGGCATTCGCGCAGGAAACCGCGGTGCACGCGCTCCGGCTCATGGCGTCCGGCCTGTTCGACGTCCACCCGAACCTGCAGATCGTGCTCGGCCACATGGGCGAAGGCCTGCCCTACAACATCTGGCGCGTCGACAACCGCAACAAGTGGACGAATGCGAAGCCCGCCTACCCGGCGAAGAAGAAGCTCGCGGAATATTTCCAGGAGAACTTCTACGTCACCACGTCGGGCAACTTCCGCACCCAGACGCTGATCGATGCGATGCTCGAGATCGGCGCCGACCGCGTGCTGTTCTCGACCGACTGGCCGTTCGAGAACGTCGACCACGCGGCGATCTGGTTCGACGACTGCACGATCAGCGAGGCCGACCGCTACAAGATCGGCCGCGAGAACTCGAACAGGCTGTTCCGTCTCGGTCTCTGACGTTCGGTTTCGTTACGCCGTCGCGATCTTCGCGACGGCGGTCCGGACCGGCGCGAACTCCCGGCTGAACTCGGTCTCGTCCTCCGGCGTTAGCGCCGGCGTCCAGTCCGCGTTCAGGTCCCGATGCGTTTTCTCGACCTCGGCGAGGATCGCCTCCATCGCCGCCTTGGCGTATTTCCGCCGCATCTTGTCTCCATCGCCCTCTTTCGGATTCAGGCCCGCGGCGTGGACGATCATGGAAACCATTCGCTCGGCGCCGTTGACCCTGCCGTAGAGAATGTCGATCTCGCGGAGATGCCGTTTGAGAAAACCGTTGAAGGCCGAGTACCTGGCGGAGGGCAGGGGCTCCGTGCGCCGCTCGATCAGCTCCGCGTCGTAGGGGGAAATCCGGAGCGTCTGGACGGTGCACCGGTCGCCGATCCCCGCCGCATCCATCTGCGCGTACAGCACGACATCGTAGAACGCGAAGGCGACGAGTTCCTCCGCTGCGGCACGGACGAGACCGTCCGAAACCGCCAGTTTCGCGAAGGCAATTGCGAGCGTCTCCTTTTCGAAGGCCTCAGCGGCATCGAATTCCGTGCGAAGCCGCCCGAAAGCCCCGGTCAGGAAACCGGATATTCGTGCGGGTTCGGCGGAGTCCTTCAGGAGAGCTCTCAGCCGGTCCCGGTCGGTGTCGGCGGCAAGTTTCCCGACGACCGAGGTGACGGCGTTTTCGAACCTGAACGCGATCTTCGCGAGCTCGGCCTTGCAGGCGTCCAGCGTGTTCCGGTCGGACTCCGCGTATCTGTCGTTCACGAACGAGACCAGCGCCCTCAGCCGCCGGAGACGATAGGGAACATCGAAGGCCTTAAGGAAGTCGAGCCAGGCCCGGCCCGCATCGCCGGCCGCGGGGAAGCGGGTGTACCCCTCGCTCCCGAGCCATGCGCGGGTGGCGGTGCGCAGATTGTAGGCCTGCTGCGAATCGTAGGGCAGGTCGAGGTCGCGGCATAAAAGGTCCGCGATCAGGTCGGCGGCGCGTTTGAGCTTCAGCCCGACATAGCCCTCGTAACCCGACATTGCATTGTTCTGGAGGTTCGTATTCGCGGCGATCCGGCATTCGTCGAGACGTTGCCGCAGGCTCTCCGTCCGGCCGTCGAAATGTGCGGCGAGGATCTGTTGGACGACGCCGTCGAGCCCCGGCCGGATCGAGGCGAGGTAGTCGTTCATGTCCCGCACCTTGGCGTTCCGGGCATCGACGGCGCGCAGATCGCCGAGGATCGGCTCGTAGCGGAACAGCTTGAACATCTGCCCCAGAAGCTCCCCGAAACCCGGCTCTTCGGGCTTGGGCTCGTAGGTGTCCTTCTTGGTGTCGGGGTCGAACACCTCCGGGTCCGGCTCGATATAGGCGACGACGCGGACGACCTGCCGGTCCGCGGGCTTCCTCTCGATCGCCTCGGTGACGTGCCCGAACGGCCGGTTGTCGAGGAAGCCGCCGTCGACCATGCGCGCCCGCTTCGCGGGGAGGTCGGCGAGGACGTGCTCGCCCAGGTGCCGTCTCGCGAAGGTCTCGTCGTCCGGCGGTACGCCGCGGGCGTAATGCGCGTTCAACTGGTTGAGCTCGCCTTCGCTCAGATCGGCGAACTCGGCGGCCGTGAACTGCGTGAGCTCGTCCCGCAGGTAGGGAAAGGTCATCGGCGCGAAGGCGACCGGGAAGCTCGCGGTCGTGCGCGCCGCGTAGGTAAGCTCGATGTCGCGCGCGCCGTCGGGATAGCTCTCGCCCCCCGCATCCTTGGGCAGCATTTCGAAACGCATCACGTGGGCCTGCGTCCGTTCCTTCAGCGGATTTTCGTGGTACGTGGGGCTCAGGGGCAGGTGCCGCGGCCAGCCGTGCAGGTCGGTCCGCGTCAGGAAGAGATCGAACGAGCCGCTCGACGGCAGCAGCCGGAAGGCGCCGGGCCGCGGTTTGCCCATCTGCCACAGGCACTTGCCGATGATCCGCGTGAAAAAGTCGCCCTTCAGGGGCGTGCGGCGCGGGTCCTTGCCGCGCACCAGGGTAATGACGGTGTTCCGGACCCACTCCCATTCGAGCGCCCCGCCGAGCGTCGCCGCCTTCGTAATGCGTCCGATTACCGGGATCCGGCGCAGCGTCCACAGCGTGCTGCGGAGCCAGAACTCCGGTTTGTCCGGCTCGCCCTTCAGGTTCGATATGTCCGCGTCCTTGAGCCATACCCCGTTGAGCAGGCTCGCGTCGCCGCCCTCGACGATCGCCTTGTACAGCGCAACGCCGTTGACGCCGCCCGCGGAGGTTCCGGCGACGGTGTCGACGACGACGCGGATCTCCTTTCCCTGCTTCGCCAGGTCCTTCAGAAGCCCGAAGTAGAGCCGGGCGGTGCTGCCGAGGTAGTCCGGCGGTTCGACATCGAGGCTGCCCCCGTTTTCTCCTTTTCGTCCGCCAGCGCCCGCGAGGCGCGCAATACGTGCCAGATCTCCGTCACGACGCCGTTGATATAGACGGCGAGCGCAACGCCGCCGTAGAGAACGAGACCGATCCTGAGTTCCTTCACGTCGCTCCCCCTTTTCGCGTCATGGTAGAACGCGGCGGACATTTGCCCGCTTCGCTAGGCGTATTTTTCGGCGAAACGGCCGCGCTGGCAAGTCGCGGCGGGGCGGAAGAGCCGCGTCAGCCGCGATGCAGTGCCGGGAAGGAGATCGATGCGGCGTAGATCAGCGCCGCGGCGACGACGATCGCCGGGCCCGACGGGATGTCCCAGAGGAGCGAGCCCTGCAAGCCGAGAACGACCGCGAGCGCGCCCGCGGCGGCGGCGAATACCGCCATCTGCTCGGGCGTGCGCGCGAAGCGCCGCGCGGCGGCGGCGGGAATGATGAGGAGCGCCGTCACCAGCAGGATGCCGACGATCTTCATTGCCATGGCGATGACCAGCGCGAACAGCGTCATGAACGCGATCTGCACGCGCATCACCTTCACGCCTTCGATGCGGGCGATGTCCTCGTGCACGGTGATGGCGACGAGGTCGTGCCACATCCATCCGAGTGCGACGAGCGCCAGCGTTCCGCCGGCATAGACCCACCCGATGTCGTAGGCGGAGACCGCGAGAATGTCGCCGAACAGGTAGCTCATGAGGTCGACGCGGAGCGCCGACAGGAAAGATACCGTCACGAGGCCGAGCGCGAGCGAGGAGTGCGCCAGGATGCCGAGGAGCGTGTCTTCCGCGAGATGGCGCTGGCTTCGCAGGAACACCATGCCGATGGCGATCGCGAGGCAGACGCAGACGATGCCGATATTGACGTCGATGCCGAGGAGGAAGCCGAGCGCGACGCCGAGCAGAGCCGAATGCGCCAGCGTGTCGCCGAAATAGGCCATGCGGCGCCAGACGACGAAGACGCCGGTCGCGCCCATGACGATGGCCACTCCGACACCTGCCACCAGGGCGTAGAGCACGAAATCAGGCATGGTGATGGTCGTGGGCGTGGGTGTAGACCGCGACCGTCGCTGCGCCGTCGCCGAACAGTTCGAGATAAGCGGGGTCGGTCGACACGTCCTCGGGCCGGCCGGAACAGCAGATATGGCCGTTCAGGCAGAACACGCGGTCGGTCGCCGACATCACCAGATGAAGGTCGTGCGAGACCAGAAGGATGCCGCAGCCGCGCTCGTCCCGGATGCGCCGGATCAGCTCGTAGAACTCTATCTGGCCGTGGACGTCGACGTTCGCCGTCGGTTCGTCGAGGACGAGAAGCTCGGGATCGCGGAGAAGGGCACGGGCAAGCAGAACGCGCTTCAATTCTCCGCCGGACAGCAGCCGGATCTCGCGCCGCATCACGTCCTCCGCACCGACCTCGCGGAGCGCACCGGCGAGCCGCTCGGGGTCCCTGCTGCCCGACATCTCGAGGAAGCGGCGGACGTCGAGCGGCAGCGTGCGGTCCACCGAAACCTGCTGCGGCGCGTAGCCGATGCGGATGCCCGGGGCAGGCGCGACGGTGCCGGTGTCGGGTTTCTGGAGCCCGAGCAGCGTGCGGACGAGGGTCGTCTTCCCGGACCCGTTGGGGCCGATCAGGGTGACGATTTCGCTCCGGCGGACAGAGATGTCGACGTTCTCGAGGACGGTGCGCCGCCCCATGCGCACCGTGATGCCGCGCGCGGAAACGAGCGCCGCCGCTTCGCCGGTAGCGGCCGGGGGCAGACCGTCAGGCACGGGCGGCTCCCGCGCAGTGGCGGCAGAGGCCCTGGACCTCGATGGTCTGGCGCGAGACGTCGAAACCGACGCCGGCCGCCTTCCTCTCGATGAGCGCCGCGATGTCGGGGTCGTCGAGCTCTCCGACCTGCCGGCAGCGGGCGCAGATCAGGAACTGTCCGACATGGGCGCCGTCCTCCGGATGGCCGCAGCCGACGAAGGCGTTGAGGGATTCGATCTTGTGGACGAGGCCATGCTCCACCAGGAATTCGAGCGCGCGGTAGACGGTCGGCGGTGCCGCGGAGCGGTGTTCGTCGCGGAGCGCGTCGAGGATCTCGTAGGCGCCGACCGGTGCATGGCGGCTCCAGACGATCTCGAGCACGCGGCGGCGGATCTGCGTGAAGCGAAGACCGTTCTCCGCGCACATGCGCTCGGCGGTCGTGAGCGCCTCCGCGATGCACTTCCGGTGATTGTGGCCGCGCGGTGGAAAGGCCGCGCCTGAAGGGGGCTGGGTCATCCTGTTTTCGCGAGTCCGCTACCGAGTCTGCTGTCGCTTTCGACGGAGGTTGCTGCGCCATCCATTGACCGGAACGGCGCACCGTGTCATATCAAATATGAAATAATATAACATTCTCCGGGACGTTTCGTGAGCGCTTTTTTCGCACGCATCGGCCTTGCCGCCGCGGCGGCCGTCGTTGCGGCATGGGTTTCGGCGTCTGCGCCCGCCGCGGCGCGGACGCCGCGCGTCGTCGCGACGGTGGCGCCGGTGCATTCCCTCGTCTCCATGGTGACGGCGGGCGCCGCGGCGCCTTACCTCCTTCTCCGGGGCGGCGCGTCGCCGCACAGCTATTCGATGGCGCCGTCGGACTCGCGGGCGCTCGCCGAGGCGGACCTGATCGTCTGGGTCGGCGAGGGGCTTGAGACGTTCCTCAGGAAGCCGCTCGCTACTCTCGCGGGCCATGCCCGGGTGATCGAACTTGCCGAGGTGGAAGGCATGACTCTCCTGGCGCGGCGCGACGGCGGGGTGTGGTCGGAGGGCGCCGCGGGTCGCGGACCGGGCAACGGAGAGGCCCGCGGCCACGGAGACGACCACGGTCACGGTCACGGGCACGGGCACGGTCACGGCAATACCGATCCCCATCTCTGGCTCGATACCGGAAACGCTGCGAAGACGGTCGATGCCGTGGCGGCGGCACTCGCCGGCCTCGACCCGGAGAACGCAACGCTCTATCGCGCCAATGCCGCGGCGGCACGGACGCGGCTCGCCGCGCTGTCGCACGGTATCGCGGAGACCCTGCTGCCGGTGCGCTCGCGCCCATTCGTCGTCTTCCACGACGCCTGGCAGTATTTCGAGCGCGAGTTCGGTCTCTCGGCCGCCGGATCGATCGCCGTCAGCCCCGAGCGCGCGCCCGGCGCGCGGCGCCTCGCCGAGATCCGCGACCGGATACGGAGCGCGGGGGTCGTCTGCGTCTTCTCGGAACCGCAGTTCCCGCCGTCACTGGTCGACACCGTGGTCCGCGGCACGGCCGCACGACGGGCGACGCTCGATCCGCTCGGCGCGGCGCTCGTACCCGGTCCCGCGCTCTACGAGGACCTGATGCAGGGCCTCGCCGCCGATCTCCTTTCCTGCCTGCGGCGCGACCGGCGATAGGCTAGGCTTCTTCCCACAAGAAGAGCCGAAAGGGAGAAAAACCATGGCCGACGACCGGCTTCCGCCCGACATCGACCCCGCCTCGCGCTGCCGGCTGCCGCTGCCCGACCGCGACGTGCTCGACGATGCGGGGAAGCGCACCTACGACTCACTCGCCGATCCGAAGGGCGGCTCGCTCGCCGGGCTCCAGGGGCCGGGCGGGATCCGCCTCCACAGCCCCGTAGTGTCGCGCGGGCTCCGACCGGTCAATCTCCACCTTCGGAACGAGGCCGGGATCGACCCGCGCACGCGCGAACTCGCCATCCTCGTCACCGCGCGCGAGCACGACTGCCTCTTCGAATGGGTGGCGCACGAGGAGGAGGGGCTCGCCTGCGGCCTTTCCCCCGAAATCGTCGATATCGTCCGCCTCCGCCTGCCGACGGACGGGCTCGACGAGGCGGATGCCGCGGTCGTCGCGTTCGGGCGCGAGCTGTTCGGCGAACATTCGGTAAGTTCCGGAACCTATGCCCGGGTTGCTGCGCTGTTCGACCGCCGCACGCTGGTCGACCTCGTCAACCTGATGGGCATGTACGCGATGACGGCGGCCGTCCTCATCGCCTTCGACGCGCACCCGCCGGCGGATGCGGAGATCGACTTTCCGTCCGTGCCGCGCTGAGGCTCACTCGGTCTCGAGGTCGACCTCGAGCGCGTCAAGCACGCGGGAGTGCGAGATGTAGGCGCCGACCATCAGGGTCAGTTCGACGATCTGGCGGTTGGAGAAATGCGACCGGAGCGGTGCGAAGATCGCTTCGGGCACCTTGATCTTCTCGACCATGGCGTCGACATAGGCGAGGACGGCCTGCTCCGCATCCGAGAACAGCGCCGAGCCCTGCCATGCGGCGAGGGCGTCGCATTCCTCCTGCGTCATGCCTTCGCCTGCCGCGAGCCGCGGGACGTGCTGACGCAGCACGTAGGCCGACTGGACGAGGTGGCCGAGGCGGATGATCACGATCTCGCGCAGGCGCCCCGAAATCTCCGTTCCCCAGCGCACGCGGTTGATGTGCTCGAACCAGCTCTCGGCCAGCGGCGGGCTGTGCAGCAGCGTGCGGTAGACGTTGATGACCTTGCCGCGTCCGCTCCGGATGCGCTCGACGAGGGCCGCGAGGTCGGGGCGGTCGTCCGGGTCGATCAGGGGTACGCGTGCCATGGCTTTCCGTCTCCGTTGCTGGTAAATCCCGGCTCGGACTTTAGCGTTTTCGGAAGGGGCGTCCATGGCCACCATCGTCGTTCAGGACGACAAGATCCTGCGGTTCCTCGAGGTGATCCTCGATCCCGGCGTTTCTCCTGAGCGGGTGGCGGCGTTCCACGACTATCTCGGCTTCGACGTGCCCGACGTCGACGGCTGGTTCGAGGCGCAGCGGAAGCGCGCCGCGGCCATCTATCCGTCCAAGATCCACATGGTCCCCGACGAGGCGGCGATGCGCGCGCTACTGCCCGAGGCGGACGCGCTGGTGACCGAGAGCTTCCGCGTCGGTGCCGACGACCTCGCCCTCGGCAAGAAGCTCCGCTTCGTCCAGAAGTTCGGCATCGATGCGCGCAACGTCGATCTCGAAGCCTGCCGCAAGGCGGGGATTCCGACCCGGTCGCTGCGCCGGCGCGTCAACGGCACGGTGGCCGAGCACGCGATCCTGCTGATGCTCGCGGTCGGCCGCAAGCTCGTCGAGACCGAGGGCGCGCTCGACTTCGAGTCGCTCCGCGCGCTCGGCTACAAGCCCGCCAAGTTCCATCCCAACCACGTCGCCGGCGCCAACTGGGCGCGGATCCACGGCCTCAAGAGCCTCCAGGGCGCGACGCTCGGCGCGCTCGGGCTGGGCGAGGTCGGGCGCGAGGTCGCGACGCGCGCCCGCGCGATGGGCATGGACGTGATCTACTACCAGCG
>JAYOEF010000070.1:0-16670 GCA_038106605.1 Alphaproteobacteria bacterium | reverse complement strand
AGCTCGTCGGCGACGCGGTCCAGTGCCCCTATCACGGGCTCGAATACGACGAGACCGGCGCCTGCGTCCGCGTGCCGGGCCAGTCGGCGATCCCGCCCGGCGGCGCCGTCCGCTCCTTCCCCGTGGTCGAGCGCCACCAGTGGATCTGGATCTGGATGGGCGATCCCGCGCTCGCGAACCCCGACGAGATCGAGGACTTCCACTGGATGGACGCGCCGGGCTGGCGCGCCAAGGGCGAGCGGATGCACCTCAAGGCGAACTACAAGCTCCTCGTCGAGAACCTCCTCGACCTCTCACACCTCTCCTACGTGCATGCGACGACGCTGGGCACCGGCGCGGTCGCCGAGGTGCAGATGACCCACGACCGGGGCGAGCGGCACGTCACGCTGACCCGCTGGATACTGGATTCGCCGGTCTCCAACATGTTCCGCCAGATCGGCAACTTCGCACCCGGCCAGCATGTCGACCGCTGGCAGAACGTCACCTGGACGCCGCCCGCCTTCGTGGCGCTCGACGTCGGCGCGGCGAAGGCCAACACCGGCGCCGTCGACGGCAACCGCTCGCAGGGCTTCGGCTACCGCAACATCAACGCCATCACGCCAGAGACCGAGAACACGAGCCACTATTTCTGGGCGCAGGCGCGCGACTTCCGCACCGACGAGCCGTGGATCGACGACATGCTGGTCGACCTCACCCACGAGGCGTTCTCCGAGGATCTCTGGATCATCGGGCTGCAGCAGGCCAACATGGACAGCGGCACCACCCCGCCCCGGAACGACATCCGCCACGACGGCGCGGCGCTCCAGGCGATCCGCATCCTCGATGCCATGATCGAGGACGAGCATGGCGGCGGACCGGCGGCACGGCAGGCCGCTGAATAATGCGGCGGATTAGCGGCACCGCTCTCCTCCGGCCTCTATTCACCGAAACATCACGCATCCGTCACGCCGGAGTCACGTACGGCGGCTTAGATCGCGACATGTAACGGCGCGGCGAAGTCCGCCGCCCGCGTTCGCGAAAACGGTTTCGGATGCTGACCGCCAGTCAGGTCAAAGTCACCTACCCCAACGGCGTCAAGGCCCTCGCCGATACGAGCCTCCGGTTCGAGCGCGGCGCGTTCGTCGTCCTCCTCGGCACCTCCGGCGCCGGCAAGTCCACCCTGCTGCGCTGCCTCAACGGGCTGGTGCGTCCCACCGCCGGCGACGTCGCCGTCGACGACCGCGGCTCGATCTTCGAAAGCGCACGGACCCTCCGCGATCACCGGCGCCGCACCGGCATGGTCTTCCAGCAGCATCACCTGATCGGCCGGCTCTCGGTCCTCGAGAACGTGCTGATGGGCCGCCTGTCCCGGCATCCGGCGATGCGCTCGTTCTTCGGCCTGCCGCGCGCCGACCGGCTGAAGGCGCTCGACGCCCTCGACCGCGTCGGGCTCGCCGACCGGGCGCTCGACCGGGCGGACCGGCTCTCGGGCGGCCAGCAGCAGCGCGTCGGCGTCGCCCGCGCGATGGCGCAGGAGCCCGAGATCGTCCTCGCCGACGAGCCGGTCGCTAGCCTCGACCCCGAGACGTCGGTCCGGGTGCTGTCCGATCTCCACCGCATCTGCCGCGAAGACGGCATCACCGCGATCGTCAGCCTGCACCAGGTCGATCTCGCCCGCCAGTTCGCCGACCGCATCGTCGCGCTGTCGGATGAAAAAGTCGTGTTCGAGGGCGGCGGCCACGATCTCGGCGCCAACGCCCTCGCCCGCATCTACCGAACCGCGCCGCTCGACGCGCTCGAAGCGGCCGAATGAAAGCCGAATGAACCCCAGAGCACGAAAGGACTCCAACGCCATGAAACGCCGTATCTTCCTCGGGGCCGCCGTCGCGGCCGGCCTCGGCCTCGCCTCCGGCGCCGCCCTCGCCGACAAGAGCGACCCCGAAAAGCTCCGCGTCGCCCTGCTGCCGGACGAGAACGCCGCCACCATCATCCAGAACGCCAAGCCGCTGAAGGCCTATCTCGAAAGCACGCTCAAGAAGCAGATCGAGATCATCGTGACGACGGACTACTCCTCGATGATCGAGGCGATGCGCTTCGGCCGCATCGAGATCGCCTATTTCGGCCCGTTCTCCTACGTTCTCGCCAAGTCGAAGGCGACCGAGATCGAGCCCTTCGCCGTCGGCGTCGAGAAGGGCAAGCCGAACTACCACTCGATCCTGATCGCCAGCGCGGCGGGCCCGGTGAAGAAGATCGAGGACATCCGCGGCAAGCCGTTCGCCTACGGCGACCAGGCCTCGACCTCCAGCCATCTCGCGCCCCGCACCCACCTCGCGAAGGCCGGGCTGATCGGCGACGTCGACCACAAGGTCGTCCATCTCGGCAAGCACGACGCGGTGGCGCGCGCCGTCGCGGCCGGCCAGGTTCCCGCAGGCGCGCTGTCGGAAGCGATCTACCGGAAGCTGGTCGCCGAGAAGAAGATCGACGAGGCGAAGCTCACCAAGCTCGCTCTCACGGTCGCCATCCCGAACTATCCGATGACGATGCAGGGCTACCTGAAGCCGGAGCTGAAGGAGAAGATCCGCTCGGCGTTCCTGAACCTCAAGGACCCGACGATCCTCAAGCTGTTCCGCGTCGAGGCCCTCGCGCCGGCGTCCGACAAGGACTACGACGTGCTGCGCGACATGGCGACGACGCTGAAGCTCAACCTCGCGAAGATGTAACGACGTCCAGATGCCGTCGGTTTCCTTCGACGCGATCCTTTCCGACGAGCGCCAGTCCAAACTCCGCGGGACCGGGCTCGTCGGGCTGATCGTTCTCGCCTGCCTCGCCGCCCTCGCCGTCACCGGGTTCTTCGACCCGCAGCGCTTCGCCGAGAGCGGCCCCGCCATCCGCCAGCTCGCCATCGAAATGGTGCCCCCGGACTTCGGCCGGTGGCAGAGCTGGCTGATGCCGCTCGCCGACACGCTGGCGATGTCGATCGCCGGCACCGCGCTCGCCGTGGTTCTCTCGCTGCCCCTCGCGCTGCTCGCGGCGCCCAACACCAGCCCGCACCCGGCGATCTACTCAGCCGTCCGTACGCTTCTCGCTTTCCTCCGCTCCGTGCCGGAGATCATCCTCGGCGTCCTGTTCGTCGCCGCCGTGGGCTTCGGCGCGCTGCCCGGCGTCCTCGCGCTCGCGCTCCATTCCGTCGGCATGGTCGGGAAGTTCTATGCCGAGGCGATCGAGCATGTCGATCCGAAGCCGCTCGAGGCGGCCCGTGCCGCCGGCGCGACGCGGATGCAGGTGATCGTGCATGCGGTGCTGCCCCAGGTCCTGCCGCAGCTCACCGACGTCACCATCTACCGCTGGGAATATCATTTCCGCGCGTCCGCGGTTCTCGGCATCGTCGGCGCCGGTGGCATCGGATTCGAACTGATGGCCGCACTTCGTCTCCTCGCCTACGACCAGGTCTCGGCCATCCTGATCTCGATCCTCGCCTGCGTCGTCGTCGTGGACGCCATCGGCGCTTACCTGCGGCGCAGCCTCAAGTAAACCAAAGGAGTTCCCTCATGTCGGATGAGCGTCCCGGCCCCCGCCTGCCGCGCGTGGTCCTCACCAATGCGACGTTTTCGGAAACGCGGGCCATGTTCGACGGCGTCGCCGAACTCGTCGCCAACGACCGTCCCGAACCCTGGCCCGACGACCTTCTCCTCGACCGCTGCCGGGACGCGGACGCCGTGATGGCGTTCATGACCGACCGCATCGACGACGCCTTCCTCGCGCAGTGTCCGCGGCTCCGCGTGATCGGGGCGGCGCTCAAGGGCTTCGACAACATCGACGTCGCCGCGGCGACCGAACGCGGTGTCTGGGTCACGATCTGCGACGACCTGCTGACGATCCCGACGGCGGAGCTCGCCGTCGGTCTCACGATCTCCGCCGCCCGCAACATCCGTGAAGGGGACCGGGAAATCCGGGCAAACGGCTTCGCGGGCTGGCGCCCGACGCTCTACGGCATGGGGCTCGCCGGCGCATCGGTGGGGATCGCGGGCTTCGGAAAGGTCGGACAGGCGATCGCCGAACGGCTCGCCGGCTTCGGATGCCGTATCTCCGCCTTCGATACGGACCCTCGCCCCTTTCCCGAGCGCTTTTCCAACCTCGTCGAACGCGCTTCGCTCAACCGTATCCTGACGGCGTCGGACTTCGTCATTCTCGCGCTGCCGCTGACGCCGGAGACCCTCCACATCGTAGACGCCGCGGCGCTCGCGAAGATGAAGCCGGGCGCGATCCTCGTGAACCCGGCACGCGGCTCGCTCGTCGACGAGGCCGCCGTGGCCGACGCACTGCAGCGGGGCGATCTGGCGGCCTACGCCGCGGACGTCTTCGAGTGCGAGGACTGGGCCCGCACGGACCGGCCGCGAACGATCGAGCCCCGGCTGAGGGCACCGGACGCGCCGACCGTCCTGACACCCCATATAGGTTCCGCGGTGCACGAGGTGCGGATGCGCATCGAAGCGGAAGCGGCCGCGAACATCCTCGACATTCTCCAGGGGCGCACGCCGCGCGGCGCGATCAACGATCCGCGGGAAAGGCAGCGCCGACCCGCCTGAGCCGCCGGCCCCTAGGCCGAACCTCCCGAACGAAAACGGCGGCCCCGAAGGACCGCCGTTCGCGTGTTTGTCAGCGCGGATCGGGTCAGGCCGATTTACGCCGCCGCGCGAAGGCGAGGCCCGCAAGGCCGAGACCGAACACCGCGATCGCGCCCGGCTCCGGCACTGCCGTCACCTCCACCGGGGAATTGTCCCACCAGTCGAGCCGCGTCGGATCGTCGATGCCCGTGGCGATGACGCCGAGATCCGTGCCCGTGCCGGTGAATTTCCGGAGCGTCCCGGCGCCGTTGTTGAGCACGTAGATATTGCCCGCGTCGTCGAGCGTCATGTCAATGCCGCCGAAGGCCGCGAGCTGGCTGACCGCGCCGCCGGCCGCAATCGACTGCAGGCTGTCGTTGAGCAGCGCGAGCACGTTTCCGCCGCCGTCGAGCGTGATCGCCTGAACAGCCGTGCTGCCGAAATTGGCAAGCTCCGTCGAGACGCCGGACTCGAACTTGAAGACCTTCCAATCGCCGCTTTCATTCGCGACGTAGTGGACCGTGCCCGAAGAATCGACGGTCATATCCTGCGGCCCGGCAAGCCCGGAAACGACGACATCGACGGTGCCGTTCGCGTTCAGCCGGTTGACGGTCGAGCCGCTCGCCGTCTGGGTGAAGTAGACGCTGTCGTTCTCGCCGCTCGTCACCCGGAACATGGCGCTGAGGCCGGTCTGGAACACCGAAACCGCCCCGCCCGTCGTCACGCGGCACATCTCGAGCGTGTTCTGGCTCGCGACATAGAGGTTGTGCGCGCTGTCGGTGGCGAAGCCGACCGGGTCGATGATGCCGTCCGCGGGACCGGCAACGGTGCCGAGGAAATTGCCGTTCGTGTCGTAGGACTGGACCTTGCTCTGGTCCGGCCCGCCGGTGTCGTTGAGCCCGACCACGAGCACGCCGGCATCGGCGGATGCGATGCCGAGCGCCAGAACCGCACCCACGGCCGCCAGTCGCAGCGACGAGCGTCGAAATATTTCGAAATGTTTCATTTAGCCATCCCCAGCAGCCCGGAACGTTCCCGGACCATTATCGAGTTGAATCCCCACGCATACACTGGCTTTCAGGAAGCAATATTCATGCCAAAATAATTTATTATTTTAAAACAGTCGGTTACCGGGATTTTTCCGTTTCGCCTCCGTTATGGTGTAAAGCAGACCGACAGGAGCAGGCGGTCTGGATGCGGATCGCCAGCTACAGCATCCGCCAGGTCGATATACGCCTTCCCGTCGGCCGTCGCGCCCCGTAAGGTCCGGGCAAAGAACCCAAGGGGAGGACGGCCGTGAAAGACGAGTCCGAGGTCGGCGGCCGTGCCAGTGCACTTGACACCCTCCCGGTGCCGTTGTTCTGGATATTGATGTTGCCGGCATCCTCCGGCGTGATGTCGATGTTACCGAACGCCGCAAGCTGGCAAACCTCGATCGGCCGCAGACTGTCATCTAGCCGGCGCAGCACGTTTCCGCCACCCCCACGCCTGAATTCCCTTGTAATCCCTCGCCCGCCACTCCATGTTGCCGGTACGTTTATGAAGTCGTCGTCGTTACCCCGATATCTGCTACGGCAGCTGGCCGAGTTTCTTCTCCGACATTGCGAACGTGAAACCGGGCCGCCGCATGGTGCGGCGCCCACCCAATTGTCGTGAAAGGAAAACTTATGTCGACAGGTACCGTTAAGTGGTTCAACGCCCAGAAGGGCTTCGGCTTCATCCAGCCGGACAACGGCGGCAAGGACGCTTTCGTCCATATCAGCGCCGTCGAGCGCGCCGGTCTCGCCGGCCTGCAGGAAGGCCAGCAGGTCAGCTACGACCTCCAGGCCGGACGCAACGGCAAGGAGTCGGCCGAGAACCTCTCGATCGCCCGCTAACCCCGGGAGCGGACAGCGAAGGCCCGCCATATGGCGGGCCTTCTTTATTACAGGAATTAATTCGACAGAGATCGCACAGGCGGGAGCGACCATGCCCAGGAAACCGAATTTCGATTTCGAGCGCCGGCAGCGCGAACTGGCCCGCGCGCAGAAGAAGGCGGATCGCCAGCGCGCCAAACAGGATAAATCCGACCAGCGCAACGCGGTTCCCGACGATGGCACCGACGACGGCAGCGGCGACATCACCGGCGACATCGCTGGCACGGCCGACACCGACCGCTGAACCCGCGGGGAGCTGAATGCTCCCTCCGTTCCGCGACCATCGGCCCCTTTCCCCTCCGGGCCCTACCCCGTAACATCCGCGCCAAATCGAAACCCAGGGGGAGGCCACCGTGAAATTCGCCCATTTCGCCCATGTGTGGGGCAAGCCCGGCATGACGCCGCACGCGCGCTACGAGCAGCTCTGGCGCGAGCTCGAACTGTGCGACGCGCTCGGCTTCGACTACGGCTTCTGCGTCGAGCACCATTTCACGCCCTACGAGAGCTGGATGTCGGCGCCGAGCCTCTACACCGTGGGCGCCGGCGCGCGGACGAAAAAGATGCGGGTGGGTCCGATGGGCTACATCGTGCCGCTCTACCACCCGCTCCGCCTCGCCGAGGAAATCGCCATCATCGACCAGATGCTCGGCGGACGCATGGAGGTCGGGCTCGTGCCCGGCATCATGGGCTCCTACTTCGAGCCGTTCGGCCTCGACTACGGGTTCCGCAAGTCGCCGACGCTCGAATACCCGGCCTATCTCGATGCCGCCTACGGCGAGACGCAGCCGTTCTCCTATGCCGGCGAGAACTTCAACACGGCAAGCGCGCTCCTCTCGGTCATGCCGGTGCAGAAGCCGCACCCGCCGCTATGGATGATGAGCCGCGACCCGGAGACGCTCGAGATGCTCGCCGCCCGCGGCATCAACACCGGTAACTTTCTCGTCTATCCGCGGGAAGCGGCGGCGCCGCGCTATCGGAAATATCTGGAGGACTGGGCGAAAGCGGGCTGGGAGCGGAAACCCAACATCGCCTATGCGACGACGATCTATGTCGACGAGACCGACCGGAAGGCCATCGACACCGCGCTTCTCCGCGCGAGCCGGGCCTACGAGGGTATTCTCCCCCTGCCCGGCAAGCCGTTCGAGGATCGCATCGACGCGTTCCGCCGCCAGTTCGAGGCGCGCGGCGAAAATCCGGCTTCGGCGATGATCACCAAGATCTTCGACCCGGACTACATCCTGGAGAACGACCTCGTGTTCGTCGGCAGTCCCGAAACCGTCGCGGAAAAGCTGCACAAGGCGTCCGAGACCGGCCTGTTCAACACGTTCATGGGGGAATTCAACTTCTCGGACCTGCCGGAAGCGGACCTGATGCGCTCGATCCGGCTGTTCGGCGAGAAGGTGATCCCGGCGCTCCGCGAGTACGAGCCTTACTGAGCCTTGGGCTGAGCGCGGCCTGAGCGCGGCATGAACCCGCGACCGGATCAGCCGGCGAGCGCCTCGGGGGCCCCGTCGGTACGCACGCGGTCCGACGGGAAACGGAGGATCACGGTGGTGCCGACGCCCTCCGCGCTTTCGAGCGTCAGCGTGCCGCCGTGCATCTCGACCATCATCTTCACGAGCGCGAGCCCGAGACCGGTGCCCTCGAACTTGCGGTCGAGCGAGCCGTCGACCTGGTTGAACGGCGTCAGCACGCTCTCGATGCGGTCGGCGGGAATGCCGATCCCGGTATCCGCGACCGAGACCGCGAGCTGGCCCATGCGGTCAAACGCCACGGCGACGGCCACGCGGCCACCCGCCTCCGTGAACTTGATGGCGTTCGAGACGAGATTGTCGAGCATGCGGTCGCCCATCGCCGCATCGCAGGTGAGCGAGACGCCGTCGGCGGGATAGCGGGTTTCCAGGGCGACGGACTTGTCGTTCGCCGCGTCGGCGAAGCGGCGGACGCACGAGTCGACCAGCGCGACCGGGTCGATCGCGGCGTCCTTGAGCTTGCGCTTGCCGCTCTCGATCTGGGTGAGCGACAGGATGTCGTCGATGAGCGCCAGCAGGTGGCAGCCGGCGGTATTGATCTCGCCGGCATAGGACGCGAAGTCGGTCTCGCCCGGCCGCTTCGCTTTCTGCGCCTTGAGGATGTCGCTGAATCCGATGATGACGTTGAGCGGCGTGCGCAGCTCGTGGCTCATGCAGCGGAGGAACTCGGTCTTCATCCGGTTCGCTTCCTCGGCACGGTCGCGGGCCGCCGCCATCAGGTCGGCGATCTCCCGCTGCCCCGCGAGCATCTCCATCAGGTTCGCCTTCTGCGCGTCCATCAGGTCGCGCGCGCTGACCATACCGACGAGCCTGCCGTCGTTCACGACCGGCACGTGGCGGATCGTGTGGTTGCTCATCAGGGTCAGCAGCTCCTCGAGCGTGCTGCCCTCGGTGCAGGTGATCAGGTTCCTGGAAGCGATGTCGCCGACAAGGTAGCCGCGCGCCTCCGCGCCGTTGTTCGCGATGATGCGCACGAGGTCGCGCTCGGAGAAGATGCCGTGCAGAACCCCTTCCCCGTCGACGACGAGGATCGAGCCGATCTTCTCTTCGGCCATGCGGCGCACGGCGTCGCGCATCGTCGTCTCGTGGACGACGGTGACGATCCTGGAACGCTTCATCGCGAGAATGTCCCGAACGAGCATGGAGATACCGGCGGTTACTGCGAATTGGGGATGCTAACGCCGAAAAGCTGAAGATTCGGTTGCGTTGGGAAGCGCATTTAAATCATGCGTTTGCATGACTTTTGTCTAAAATTCGGCGTATCAGCCCGCCAGGAATTCCTGCACGCCGAAGATCATGTCGACCGAAGCGCCGTCATCGCCGAGCGGCATGAGGAGCACGCGGTACCGGCTGAATTTCCGCGAGTGATGGACCCATTCCATGCTCGCTTCGCGATAGAACAGCAGGCCCGTGTCGCGAACCCGTGTGTAGGGCTCGATCACCTTGGACGCCGCCGGGCCCATGACCTCTTCCGGCGTTTTGTCGCGGAGCGTGCCGAGCTGGTATTTCTCCTCGATCATCGTCCCGGCGAGCTGGTAGACGAAGCCGCCGTCCGGCAGCACCCGCACGATGAAGGTCGTCGGCAGCAGTTTCGGAATCGCCATGGGATCGATGGACGCACGCGACGGCAGCCCGTTCTTCGCGGGCAACGACTGCCAGTAATCGAGCGCCTGACGCAGCGGCCGTCCAGCGATCTGCGGCCTGATCTCCTCGGCGGTTCCGATGGTTTCGAGCATTGTACCGGGGCAGATGTTTCAAGCGGCGCCCTGAGGCGACGCCGGTCTCCGGGTTATACCGGCGGGCCGTTAACGAAATCTTTTCCCGTTCGCACCGCCGCCCCTCCCGTCAGATCGCCGAAATCGCCGGCATCACGTACTTCACGAAGGCGTCGAGGGAGGCCATCTCGCGCGCGTGCCCGAAATCTCCCCAGACCATCTGGCAGACGAGATAGTTGTAGCCGACGTCGGCGATCTGCGCCTCGAGCTCTGCGCGCACGGTCGCCGCCGTGCCGACGACGCACTGGCCCTCGCGCCGCGCCTGGGCGTAGTTGTCGATCATCATGCCGGTCACAGGCGCCTTGCCATGGTCGCGCCAAAGCTTGGAGACGGCGCCGTACCAGTGGACGTAGGCCTGCGCCGCGAGCTTCTCGGCCTCCGCGTCGGTGTCGGCGATGAAGACGTGGCGGCCGACGCCGATCAGCGGGTCGTCGACACCGTGGACGCGCATCGGATCGCTCCTGTGCTCGACCAGCATGTCGCGGTAGCGCGCGCAGAGGTTCCTGCAGCGTTCGTTGGCGCCGAGGGTCACGAAATGCATGCCGTAGCGCGCGGCGGTGACCGCGCCCTGCTCGTTCCCGGCACCGTACCACAGCGGCGGAAACGGCTTCTGGACGGGGTGCAGCTCGATCGGGATGTCGTCGATCTCGTACCATTCGCCCTTGTGCGTCAGGCGGTCCTGCGTCAACCCGGCGAGGAGCACGTCGAGCCCTTCCTCGAACATCGGGCGCGTGTCCTTGGGATCGATGCCGTAGCTGCCGACCTCGAACGGCGAGATGCCGCGCCCCACGCCCATGTCGAGCCTGCCGTGCGACAGGCAGTCGATCATGGCGATCTCCTCGATCAGCCGGACGGGATGGTAGAGCGGCAGCAGATAGACGAGCGGGCCGAAGCGAAGATTCTTCGTCGCACGCGCCACCGCGGCGAGCCACACGTTGGGCGACGGCGCCATTCCGAGCGGCGTCGCATGGTGTTCCGCGATGTGATAGCTGTAGAAGCCCGCCGCATCGAGCGCGCGGACGAAGGCGAGGCGCTCGTCATAGAACTGCGCGAGCGGCTCCGCGCGCCGGTCGAGATGGTCGAAGACGCCGATTTTCATTCCGTCCCCCCTTCGTAATCTGCCCCCAGTTTACCCCGGCCCGCCGGCGCCGCCATCCCCGGCGCGCCGTCCTGGTTCTTAAGCACCGCGAGAACCTGGTCGCGGAGCCACCGGTGCGGCGCCGAGTTCTGCGTGCGCCGATGCCACATCATGCGGATGTCGAGCGGCGGCAGCGCGACCGGCGGCTCGAAGCATTCGAGCCCGAAACGCGCGGCGAACAGCGTCGCGAGGCGCGCCGGCATCGTGGCGACGAGATCGCTCGCCTCCAGAAGATACGGCACGCCCTGAAAGCCCGGCTTCGAGACCGCGATGCGCCGCGTGAGCCCGAGCCCGGCAAGCGCGTCGTCGAGAAGCACCCGGTACATGGACGCGCCCGACGGCTCGATCGCGACGTGCCCGAGGGCGCAGAACGCCTCGACCGAAAGCGGGGCCGCGAACGCCGGGTGTCCGCGCCGGACGAGGCAGACCATGCGGTCCTCAAATGCCTTGCGCGAAACCAGGCTGCGCGGCGCGTTGGGGAAATACGAGACCGTGAGATCCACCTCGCCCTCGCCGAAGAGATCGCCGAAGCGGAGCGGATCGGGCCCGACGACGCGGATCGAGACCCGCGCGCCGCTCTCCTCCAGCCGCGCGACCAGCCCCGGCATGAGAACGGTGTCGATGTAATCGGTGAGGATGAGCGTGAAGCTCCGCTCCGAGCGCGCCGGGTCGAACGCTTTGCGGGCGTCCGGCAGGTCCTCGAGCTCGCGGATCATGGACTGCACGCGCCCGTGCAACTCCTCGGCGTAGGGCGTCGGCGCCAGGGCGTTACCGCGGCGCACGAGCAGAGGATCGCCGAAGATGTCGCGCAGCCGGGCAAGCGCCATGCTCATCGCCGGCTGGCTCATGCCGAGACGGAACGCCGCCCGGCTGACGTGGCGCTCGCGCAGAAGCGCGTCGAGACAGCGGAGCTCCCGGAGGCCGTAGTCGGCCATCGCATCCTCCCCGAATTCGTTATTCGATTATCGAATAACCTGTAACTCCAGACAAGGATGGCCCGCCAATCGCGGTGCCCTACTATCCGCTTCAGGAATAATGCAATGGCCAGTGCGCCGGACGAACGAGCTGAGCGGGAGAGGACGATGAAACTGCCGACGATCGAAGTCACACGGGACGACATGATGAAGCGCGTCGCGCTCTTCAAGGATCTGAAGGGCTCGGATGGAGGCTTCCCCGACAGCTATCACCCCGATCACGGACGCACGCTCTACAGCGTGATCGGCTTCCAGGATCCCGGCGGCGACGACGAGGCGACCACCTCGCCGGTCGGCGACGACGCCGCGGCGAATTCGGCGATCCGCATCGCCGAGGGGTTCAACCTCGGCTACGCCGAGGCCTATCCCGGCAAGGGCCCGGCCATGCACAACCACGACACCAACGAGACCTTCATCCCGATGACGGGCCGCTGGCGCTGTTCCTGGGAAGTCGGCGGCGAGGTCGAGCATGTCGATGTCGGGCCTTACGATGTCATCTCGTTCCCCGCGGGCGTCATCCGCCGCTTCGAGAACATCACCTTCGACGAGCCGGACAAGAAGCAGCTCCTGATGGTGGTGATCGGCGGCGACCAGCCCAAGGCGGAATTTTCCGACGAAGCGATGGCGGACCTCCGCCAGCGCGGGCTCATCGAGGACTGAACGGCGGCGCAGGGAGAGACAGCCGTCTCCTCCCTCCCTAGGCCAGCAGCGCGTTCATCTCCGGATGGAGGATGACGTCCTTCGTCCAGCCTTAGGTTCCGCCGTCGCGCAACTCGCGGCAGGCGGCGCGGACATGGGTGTAGGTCATCAACGAAAACAGCCAGCCGATGCTGACCCGCGCGACGCCCATCTTCTGCATCACGGGGATCGGCGGCGAAGGTGCGGCCGCGAGAATGTTCACCGGCCCGTCGATCGCCTTCACGAGGCGGGCGATCATGGCGGCGTCGCGTACGAACGGCACGAACACGCATCCCGCGCCCGCCGCGAGATAGGCATTCGCCCGCTTAACCGTCTCCTCGAACGCCTCCTCGCTGAGGCCGGGGTAGAAGCCATCGGTGCGCGCGTTGATGACGAAGGGAATTCCGGCCTCGTCCGCCGCCGCCTTGCCTGCGGCGATGCGCTCGACCGACAGCTCGAAGTCGAGCAGCGGATGGCCGACCCCCTGCGCCGAGCTGTCCTCGATGTTCGCGCCGACCGCGCCGGCCTCCAGCGTTGCGCGTACCGTGGCGGCGACCGCGTCCGGCGCCTCGCCGTAACCGGCCTCCATGTCCGCCGTCACCGGAAGGTCGACCGCGGCGGCGATGCGGCGGACCATGAACAGCATCTCGTCCCGCGTGATCTGCTCGCCGTCCGCGTAACCGAGCGACCAGGCGATGCCCGCGCTCGACGTCGCGATCACCGGAAATCCCGCCTCGGCGACGATGCGCGCGCCGGCAACATCCCAGACATTCGGCAGAACCAGCGTTTCCGGGCTGTCGATGAGCTCCCGCAGCCGGTTCGCCTTGGCCAGCAATACTGCCCTGTCCGATCCGAAATTCATGAAATTCCTCCCCCACGACGGCCGAAAATGCGGCCGGATGACTACCCAGTCGAACGCCTCCGGCCCAGCCGGAACCATCCCAGAATAGCCCGAAGAGTCCGGCGATTCACCCGTCTATCGGCGTGCCGGGCACTCGCCGCGCAATGCGGTCAGAGCGAAATTTCCGGGATCGCGCCGCCATGGGCCATGCCGAGGACGCCGTCGACCACGCGCTCGACGTCGTTTACGGCGGCAAAAGTGAGGAGATCGCGCGCCTTCGCCGTCATCTCGTCATCCGACAGCGGCAGTTCCGGATCGCCCTTGCAGGCCGTGCGGGCCGCCGTGACCGACCCGCCGCCCCTGAGGTTCACCGTCACCTCGCCGCCCCAGTCGCGGGGATAGGCCGACGAATAGGCCTCGCCCGGGCGAACCGAAATGCGCGCCCGCATCGCCTTCGCGCGCTTCCTTGCTTCGGCATCGAACGAGGAGAACGTGCAGCGGCCGTCCAGCAGGCCGATCGCCACGCAGTGCTGGAGCGAGAACTTCGCCTCATACTCGCTTCGCGGATCGGGGCGGTCGCAGACGTCGATCGAGGCCTGGTAGATCGCGACATCGACGCTCTCGACGTCTTCGGCTTGAATCTTCCCCGACAGTTCGAGCGCCGCGTCGATCACCGGATGGGTGTGACGGCAGGACGGCCACGGCTTGATCGAGGTGAGATGAACCTCCCATGGTGCGTCCGGATCGCGCAGCACGGCGTCGGGATCGGGATCCGAGCAGGCGCCCGCGTAGAGCCCCTGCGGGCCTTCGAGGATCGCGGGTGGCCCGGTGAAACCGAGCTTCGCGAGCTCGGCCGCGACGATCCCCGCCTCCGCGCCGCGCCCGGCATGAAGATGCTTGCTCATCGCGCCGGTGTTGAGGAACTCCCAGAGACCGGCCGACTGCGTCCCGGCATTGCCGAGCGCGTGGACGGTCTCGGCATCGGTAAGACCGAGCAGCGTCGCCGCCGTCATGGCGCCGCCGAACGTGCCGCAGGTCGCCGTGTTGTGCCAGATCCTGTAATGCGCCTGGCCGACAGACATGCCGACCCGGGTACAGGCCTCGAAGCCATAGAGAACCGACTTCAGAAATTCGCTGCCGGACGGCTTCGTCTCCGGCGCGAGCGCTAGCGCCGCGGGGATCGTGACGCAGGCCGGATGGACGACGGACGCCTTGTGCAGGTCGTCGACCTCGAGGATATGCGTGAGCCCGCCCATGACGAAGGCGCTGCGGCCGGCGTCCGCCTCCCTGCCCTTGAGGAATGCGAGCAGCTTCTCGCCTGGCACGGTGCGGCGGCCCGCCAGCATGTTGGCGATACCGTCGAGCGTAAACAGCGCCATCGCGTCGAGATCGTCCTGCGCGACGGGCTTCTCGCGGATGAGCGCGACGAGCCCCTCGGTCAGGGTCCCCTCCCGCTCGGCTCCGATCAGCTGCTTCGGGTCGGTGTTCATGACCTCCCCCGGCGGACCGCCGGCTTACGCCGGCGGCTTATAGTTCGGGAAGCGGTCGCTCACGTCCATTCCGTAGAGCTTCCGCGCGTTCTCGCCGAGGATGTTCTTCTTCGCCTTCTCGCTGAGGAACGGCAGGTCCCAGATCACGCTCGGCAGGTCCATGTCCCAGTGCGGGTAGTCCGAGCACCAGCAGAGCTGCGTTTCCGCCTTGATCATCTTGAACGTCATCTCGAGGATCGAGAGGTCGTGCGGCATCTCCATCGGCTGCGAGGAGTAGAACATGTCCTGCATGTACTCGCTCGGCAGGCGCTTGAGGAGCGGCGCTTCCGACGACCGCATGCGGTAGTCGTTGTCGAGGCGCTGCATGATCCACGGGATCCAGGCGAGGCCCGACTCGATCCACATCACCTTGAGCTTGGGGAAGCGTTCCGGGAGTCCGTTGATGACCCAGTTGCTGAGGTGCACGGCGTTGAACACGGTGAAGCCAAGCGCGTGGGTGACGAGGAAACGGTTAGTATTGCCGAGGAGCTGGTCGTTCCAGCTGTAGGAGGCATGGAAGGCCAGCGGCTTGCCCATCTCCTCGATCAGCCGGTAGGTCTTCATGTAGGCGTTGTCGTAGACCGGCTTGTAGCGGGTCGAGACCACCATGAAACCGCAGACGCCGGGCTTGTCTCCGAAGTCCTTCACCACCTTGTATGTGGCTTCCGGATCGTTGAACGGCAGGTAGAGCATCGTCTTGAGACGGTTCTCGTGCGCCAGGATCTTCTCGGTAAGCCAGCGGTTGTAGGCGCGCGCCATCGCGACTTCGTACTCCGGCACCGGATGCAGGCCGAGAAGCAGCATCGGCGTCGGGAACAGCATCGCGTAGTCGACGCCCATCGCGTCCATCCACTTCAGCGAGAGATGGATGTCGCGGTGCGTGCCGTCCTTCGGAGTCTGCTCGAGCTTGCGCAGCGGGTAGCGCGTCACGCGGCCCGCGACGTCCTGCGAACCCGGCGTTCCCATCAGGAACGGGTTGTTCGCGCCGGTGCCGGCGCCGCTGTAAACCTGCCCGGTGCGGCGAAGGACGGGATCCTCGATGTACTCGACGATGTCCTTCATCGACTCGTTTTCGTAGTGATGACAGTCGACGTCGATGATCAGCGTGTCGTCGTACTTACGCTGGTCGCGCTGACGCGCGGCGTTGATGAGGAGCTTCGACGTATCGAACTCCTCTACCGTCATCTTCTGGATATGGTCTAATGGGATTTCCATCTCGGTGCTCCTGAATCAACCGCCGGACCAGGCCTGCCACATGCCCAGCTCGAACAGCTCGATATTGACCGCCTTCAGCATCGCGGTCGTCATGATCATCACGGAAGTGACCGGCATCGCCCTTCCGTTTGTGAAGGGGCTCAGACGCTCGCCCGCCTGATGGCGTACGGTGTAGATCTTCGTCAGCGCGGTCAGTCCCTGCTGGATCATCTCGGGCGTCGGCGATTGCCCCTCCGGGATATCCAGTATCTGCTGCGCGAGCGCCTTCAGCGCCCGCGTCTCCTCCTCGACGTTCGCGAGCGGGTCGCCGATCTCCTGGGCGATCTTCTCGACGGCCTTCCCGTGGAAGGGCGAGGCGGACGTGTCTTCAGACGACGACATAGATACCGTCGGTCTTTTCGACGACGTCGTACTTCTTGAGGCGGAACTTGCGGTCGGCCGCCATGTCGCCGTTGGCGAGGTCGAATTCCCAGCCGTGCCACGGGCAGA
>JAYOEF010000069.1:14724-16778 GCA_038106605.1 Alphaproteobacteria bacterium | reverse complement strand
CCGTTATCGAGCTTGAAGCCCGCAAGCGTCCAGCCCATCGTCCCCGCCTTGAGGGCGACGATCTTGTTGGGCAGGCCCGCGTTGATCAGGCCCTGCGCACCGATGATCGAGCGGGTACGCCCGGCGCAGTTGACGACGATCGTCGTCTCCGGCTTCGGCGCGAGATCGTGGATGCGGTAGACCATCTCGGCGTTGGGCAGGCTGATGCCCCCCGGGATCGACATGCGGTTGTGCTCAGCGGGCGTACGGCCGTCGACGATCACGATGTCGTCGCCGCGTTCCTTCATGGCGTTGAGCTCAGCGGCGGTGATGCGCGGCGTGTCTAGATCGTGCTCGACCATCTCGCCGAACGCCTTCGACGGCACGTTGACGCCCTGGAAGACCTCGTAGCCCGCCGCGGCCCACGACGCGTTGCCGCCGGCGAGAACCGAGACGTCGGTGTATCCCATGCCGGCGAGGCGCTTCGCCGCCGTCTCGCCCACCCCGTCGCCCGCATCGATCAGGACCATGCGCGCGGATTTGCGCGGCGCGATCAGCGGCACGCGCGTCTCGAGGATGCTGTAGGGGCACGGTACCGCGTGAAGCATGTGGTCGATGCCGAACTGCCCGGCCTCGCGTACGTCGAGCAGCGCGAGCTCCTTGCCGTCCTTGAGCATCGATTTGAGTGTCTTGGCGTCGATCTTCCCCGTCATGGCGTCCCTGCCCTGTTCTGGTTTCCCTATTGGTGCCACTGCCCGCATCGGGTTTCAAACCCGTTTAACGGAGCCACCGATCCAGATTTGCCCGGACGAACGCGTCGTCGTTAAGATCGGGGTAGCCCGCGTGGATGCGGTCGAGCTCCTCCGCCTGGCCGGGGCTCAGCACCTCGGCGGGGTTGAGGCACCACGTCCCTTCCAGAAGCCCCTGGCGGCGGAGGATCTCGTGGCAGCCCGGTATGCATCCGGCGAAATCGTTGGCGACGTCGAAAATCGCCCGGTTGCAGTCGGTAACCCGCGAATTCTCGGCAAGGAGGGCCGCATCGACGGTCCCGGAATCGACGGCGCGGTGGATGCGCTCCAACAATTCCACGGCGCTCTTCGTCCAGACGCTCCAGTGGCCGAGAAGACCGCCCCGAATGCGGACCTCGACCTCGGCGCCGTTCCTGAGAGTCCGGAACGGCTCCAGCAGGTCGAGCACGATGTGATCGTCGTTGCCGGTATAGATCGCGACCCGGTCCTCCGCGCCCGCCTCGACGACCCCGCGTACAACATCGAGCGTACGGTAGCGGTTGAAGGGTGCGGCCTTGACCGCGACGACATTGTCGATCTCGGCGAAGCGTTTCCAGAACGACGGGGACAGCAGGATCCCGCCGACGGCCGGCTGAAGGTAGAAGCCGACGAGCGGGATCTCGTCCGCGATCCGTCGGCAGTGCGATATCAGCTCGTCCTCGCTCGCCCCCTTCATCGCCCCGAGGCTGAGAAGCCCGGCGTGATAGCCGAGGCCGACGGCGATCTGCGCCTCGCGCACCGCCTGATCCGTGCGCCCGGCGAGCCCGGCGATCATCAGCACCGGCCGTTTCGCCCAGTCCGCCGCAGTCTCCGCCGCCGACTGGAGAACCGGCTCGTAGAGGCCGACATCGCGGATCTCGAACTGGGTCGCGTGTACGCCGACCGCAAGCCCGCCCGATCCGGCGTCGAGATAATAGCGGGTCATCGCCCGCTGACGCCGCGGATCGAATTGCCGCGCGGCATCGAGCGCGAGCGGATGCGCAGGAACCACCGTTCCGCGTCGCAGGATATCAGTTACGGACCTCAGCAAATCCGAACGATGCAACCCCATTTCTTCCCTTCCCTCGGTTGACGCTCGCCGACGCAAGCCCATAGAGTGGCCCGACAAAATCAGACCCGGCGCAACGGGTCAATCGGGGATGACGACAGAATGACCGCACTTCCGGACCGCTTCGCCGACGTCGAGGCACTCGAAGACTACATGACCGCGCCGGATGCGGCGCTTACCGCGGATCTCGCGGCGCTCGACGGCGACATCATGGTGCTCGGCGCCGGCGGCAAGATGGG
>JAYOEF010000069.1:0-14624 GCA_038106605.1 Alphaproteobacteria bacterium | reverse complement strand
CGATGAACGTCCACATGCCGTCGATCGTCGCCGAACGCTTCGCCGACAGCCGCATCGTCTCGTTCTCCACGGGCAACATCTACCCGATGGTCGACGTCGACGGGCCGGGTGCGAACGAGGACACGCCCGCCCACGCGATGGGAGAATACGCCCAGTCCTGCCTCGGCCGTGAACGCATGTTCGAGTATTTCTCGGGGAAGCTCGGCACCCCCGGCCGCTCCATCCGCCTCAACTACGCCATCGACATGCGCTACGGCGTGCTCTGGGACATCGGCACCAAGGTCCATGCCGGAACGCCCATCGACCTGACGGCCGGCCACGCCAACGTGATCTGGCAGGGTGAGGCCAACAGCCGCATCCTCCGCTGCCTCGCCCACTGCACGACGCCGGCGAGCCCGATCAACATCAGCGGGCCCGCGCTCCGCGTCCGCGACGTCGCCGAAGCGTTCTCCCGCCGTTTCGGGAAACCGCCCGTCTTCGCCGGACAGGAGGCGAAGACCGGCTGGCTCGTCGACATTTCCCTGTCGGAAAAGCTTCTCGGGCCCGTCCAGGTCTCCGCGGAGACGATGATCGGGTGGCTCGCCGACTGGATCGGCCGCGGCGGCGAAAGCCTCAACAAGCCCACCGCCTACGAAAGTAGGGACGGTGCCTTCTGATCCGTCGTCGCTGACGCCGCACGACCTGACGCCCGCCGATGCGGGCCGCGGCTTTCTGCTGTCGACCGAGATCGGCTGGAACCAGGTCGAGGCCGACTGGACCTACATGCTCGCGAACGGCTCGGGCGTCGGCATGACCGATCCCGCGGGGAAGCTCGTCGCCTCGGCAATGGCCTTGCCCTACGGCGCCTTCGGATGGGTCTGCATGGTCCTCGTAGCGCCGGACTGGCGGCGCAACGGGATCGCGACCGACCTGATGAACCGGGTAATTGCAGTGCTGGAGGCAAGGGGCATCATGCCCGGTCTCGATGCGACGCCGGCCGGGCGCGAAGTCTACCGCCAACTCGGCTTCGTCGACATTTACGGCATCCAGCGGCTGATCGCGGAGGCGCCGGCTCTCGAAGCCGACGCGCCCAAGGGCGTTGAAATTAGGGAAGTGGCGGAAGGCGACATGGCCGCCCTCGCCGCATACGACGCGCCGGTCTTCGGCGCCGACCGGAGCGCGCTTCTCCGCCATCTCGCAGCGCGCCAGCCCGCCCGGGCGGCCGTCGCCCTGTCGGAGGGCAGGATCCGCGGCTTCGTCCTCGCACGCGAGGGGCGGACATGGACGCAGGTCGGACCGGTCCATGCAGACGGCGAGGACACTGCGAAGGCACTGATTGCCGCGGCGGCCCATGGTGGAGATGGACCGCGCAACCTCCTGATCGACGCGCTCGATGCGCATCCCGCCGTGCAGGAATGGCTGACGGCGGGAGGCTTCGTCTTCCAGCGTCCCTACATCCGCATGATCCGCGGCCGGAGCGAGGCGTTCGACGATCCGAACCGCGTCTTCGCCCTCGCGGGACCGGAACTCGGCTGAACGAAAAAGGAGGAGGCCGGCAAGCCGGCCCCCCCCCGATGGCGGACGCGTCGAACGATTGAAGCCAACTACTACTCTCTACTACTCCTGGCTTCGCGGCGACGTGACCATTCGACACCGCCACCTCGCTTGCGGGGTATACCCACCCGGCCAGAACGCTGCCGGACCCCGAACTGCTACCCATCGGGTTTCCCCGATTTGCGTACTACGCGTGCTACCCAACACCGCGACCCGGATCCCCGTACTTGACTGAACCGGAGAGCCTATCCGCCGAACCGCGGCGATCCTTTTTCCCGCACCTCTCCCGATCCCGGCCGTACCCCGGGCCCGGGAGAGCAGTCGTCGTCTTGAGGGCTACGACGCTATGTGCGGGATGAACTCATCGAACGAACCACTTCCCTTACGAACTCGCTACGCAACTACGCACTACCCGAACCGAACTACTCCTACCCGCCGGATGCGCCCCTTGCGGAACCGACCCGGCCTCTACCCTGCCTACCGGGGCGCCGATGCTTCTTCGAACTTCATCGTCGCGAACGTGCCGGGTTCGCCCACGCGGTCGCTCGAACCGCCCGGCCCGGAGGACGAAAACGCGATGCTGAAGCCCATCGGAATTTCGGCATGTACCGTCTTCACCGCCATGAGCGTGTAAATCGCAAGCACGACGAGGAGGGCGCCTACCCCGAAACAAAGAGCGGTGACGATGTTCTCGACCGTCGCCAGTTTCGTTTCGTGTCTCATTTTGAAACCAACCTCCAACCACGACCGCGGAACTTGTTTCTCCGATGCGGTCGCAGGAGGAATATGCAAGAGCCGTGCCAAACTCGGACGGCCCGGAAACTTTTTGAATTTATCTTTTAAAACAGAGAGTTAGGAGGGCGGCCGGTTTGCGGTCGCGGTCCGGCCTCAGCGTTCGCGGAACGCTTCGGATTTCAATTTGAGAACCGGCCGTAACAAATAGTCGAGGACGGTCCGGCGTCCGGTGCGGATATCGACCGTCGCCTGCATGCCGACCGAGATCGGGAGCGAATCCTTCGTGTCGCCGAGCCAGGTCTTCCGTGTTTCCACAACCACGCGGAAATAGGGACGGCCCGCCTGCGTCACGTCGCTGTCGGGCGCGATGCGCACGACCTCGCCTTCTAGCCCGCCGTAGCGGACGTAGTCGTAAGTCGTGAGCTTGACGAGCGCGGGCTGGCCGACGCGGACATAGCCGCGGTCGGCGGGATCGAGGCGCGCCTCGACCACGAGCCGGTCGCATTCTGGAACGATGTCAAGGATGGGCTCGCCCGGCCGCACCACGCCGCCGATCGTGTTGATGCGGAGATTCTTGACGATGCCGTCGGTCGGACTGCGGATCAGGGTCCGGCCCGACTGCGCCGTCGCTTCGGCGAGAAGCTCGTCGATGCGCCTGATCTCCACCTCCACGTCGCCGAGCTCGGCACGCACCTGCGACCCGAACTTCTCCCGGAGCTCGCGGCCGCGCGCCTCGGCTTCGGCGAGCGCCGACCGCGGCTCCGGCCTCGCCGTTGACGTGCTCCAGGCGAAGGCGCGGCTTCAGCTTGCGCGCGAACGCGCCGTCACCGTCGCCGGCGATCTCCGTCAGGCCATGTCGACCTACACGCAGACCTTCGACCGGCCGGCATCGCCCGCCCGCATGAAACTCCCGGCGATCCCGGTCGCCGCCCTGCCCGAAACGCTCGACGGCGCCGTCTCGATCGCGAGCGAGGAAAACCCGGCTCTGAAGGTGAGCCTGATGCAGGTGGATATCGCTTCGGAACAGCGGACGGTGGCGGAGGCGAGCTACTGGCCGCGCATCGATCTCGTCGGCGAGGGAAGCTGGGAGAACGACGTCGACGGCGTTGCGGGCGTCCGCCGCGAGGGCAAGGTCGTTCTCCGCGCGGTCTGGGACATCTTCGACGGCTTCCTTACGCCCGCACGCTCATCCAAGGCGGCGATCGCATACGGCGCGGCGCTGGACAGCCGGATCGCCATCGACCGCGGCGTGCGCGACAAGGTGCGGCGCGCCTGGGAGCAGTACCGGACGAGCGCCGAGCAGAAGGAGCTTCTCAGCAACGCGGTCAACATCGCCTCGGAGGTCTTCGAGGCGCGCAAGAAGCTGCGCAATGCGGGCAAGGAATCGGCGATCAACGTTCTCGATTCCGAAAGCGAGCTGTCGGGCGCCCGGCTCAGGCTGGCGTCCGCGACGCACGAACACCTGCTCGCGGCCTACCGCGTCCTCCTCCAGACGGGACGCCTGACGCCCGAAACGCTCTCCATCGGCACGAAATAGGATCAGGCCGCGGACGACGCTTCCGCGCGCACGAGGTCGACGGAGCGCCGCGCCAGCGCAGAAAGCTCCGCCTGGAGCCGGCCCAGCCTGTCCGCGTCGGCGGCCGCGCTCGCCGCCTCTACCCTTTCCGCGCACTTCTGAAGCGCGATCGCGCCGAAGGTGCCGGCACCGCTCTTGAGGCTGTGCGACAGGCGCTGGGCTTCCTCGAAATTGCCGACGGCGATCGCGACGCCGATCGCATCGACCTTGCCTACGGTTTCCGTCGCGAATTCCTCGATCAGGACATCGCGGTAGTCGGGCCCGACGTCGTTGGAGAACTGGACGAAGACGAGACGGTCGAGAATATCCTCGTCGTCGGGCGTCGCGGGGGGAACCGCCGCGGCGATTTCCATCCCGTCCGCCGTGCCGGCAGGCACCTCGGCCTCCGCGTGGCCGGCGCGGCGCAGCGCCTCGTCGATCTGCCGGATCATCAGCGAGCGGTTGACGGGCTTCTCGATGAACCCGTCCATTCCCGCGGCGAGACAGGCCTCCCGGTTGTCGTCGAGCGGGTTTGCGGTCATCGCGAGGATCGGCAGGCGTGTCAGCGACCGGGCCGTTTCATCCTTCCGGATTCCGCGCGTCGTCTCGTAACCGTCCGTGTCGGGAAGCTGCACGTCCATCAGAACGAGATCGAACCCGCCCGCGAGCGCCCGTTCCGCCGCCGTCGCGCCGTCGCGCGCGACACCGATGCGGAAGCCCGCCCGTTCCAGCATCTTGGTCGCCACGAGCTCGTTGATCCGATCGTCCTCGACGAGAAGCAGCCGTGCCCCCGGGAAGCGGGACAGGTTTTCATTGGCAGCGCCGCCGCCTGCCGCCTCGCCGGCCGCCGTCGCGTCCCCGAGGTCGAAGGATATCTCGAACCAGAATGTGCTTCCCGCGCCGAGCAGGCTGCGGCAGCCGATCTCGCCGCCCATCGCCTCGACCAGGCGCCGGGAGATGGCGAGGCCGAGCCCGGTACCGCCGAAGCGGCGGGCGATCGAGCTGTCCGCCTGGCTGAACTCCTGGAACAGCGTCCGCTGGTTCTCGTCGGAGATGCCGATCCCGGTGTCCTGGACCTCGAAGCGGAGCTGGGCGCGGCCGCCCTGACGGACGATGGTCCGGATCCGGAGGACGACGCTCCCCTCCTCCGTGAACTTCACCGCGTTGCCGCCGAGATTGAACAGGATCTGACGGAGACGGACAGGGTCCGCGAGGATCGCGTCCGGAACGTCCTCGTCGATATCCGCGCGGATCGTCACGCCCTTCCGTGCGGCGCCTGCGCGCAACAGCGCGACCACTTCGGAGACGACGTTCCGGACCGGCACGTTCTCGCGCTCGAGAGGCAGCTTGCCCGCCTCGATCTTCGAATAGTCGAGGATGTCGTTGAGGATGCCGAGAAGCGCCTGGCCCGAGTTACGCACGGTATCGACATATTCGCGCTGCTCGCGGTCGAGCCCGGTGTCCATCAGCAGACTCGCGGTTCCGAGGACGCCGTTCATCGGCGTCCGGATCTCGTGGCTCATCATCGCGAGGAAGCGGGACTTCGCCACGTTGGCCTCCTCCGCCTCCCGCTGGGAAACTTCCGCGATCTCCCGCAGTTTGATCGCCTGGCGCACCTGGCGGATCAGAAGCACGATCAGGATCGCACCGGCGACCGCCGCGCCGACCGCGTAGAGCGTGATCTCGGCGTAGAACGGATCGATCCGGCGCCCGCGGTCCCGGAAGTTCGCGCGCTCGCGCCGCTCGGTCTCGGTGATCATGGCACGGAGAGGGCGCAGTCCCTGTTCCACCTGTCCCCGGATGGTCAGATAGCTGCGGAGATCGCCTGCCTGCAGTGCGCGTACCGGCCCCGCCACCGCCGCGAGGATCGCCGACAGCCGCCGGATACCGTCGTCGAGATATTCCGAGTTTCCCTCGCCGGAGGTCCTGATGCCGTTGACCAGGGTCGGGAACCCGGCGTCGAGCGCCTGGAAACGGCGCATCAGATCTTCCTTCGTGACCGAGCGGTCGCCGGTGCCGAACTGGTCGAGGGCGTTGAGGAACTTCGAGAACTCGAACTCGATCTGCGAGACGTACCAGACGGTCGTCTTGTATTCGCTGATCGCGGCTTCGTATTCGGTGCGGATCTTGATCAGCGTGAGGCCGGCGCTCGCCGCGAACGCGAGCACGACGACGGCGAGTGCGACGTAGCGAAGCTTGACCTTCAGGGTCTGCCAGCGCGAAAGGGCTTCGCTCATCGCATCGTCCTCACACGGGCGAGGTCGCGGTGATCTGGATGTCGCCGGCGGCGACGGAGCCGCTGTCCAGCGTCGCGATGGTGAAACCGCTCGCGCCGCCGTTGCCGTCGGCATCGTAGGTCAGGATGCGGTTCACGGTATCGAAAACGAAACCGGCCGTGCCGCCGGTCGCAGCCGCGCTCGTCCCGTTGGAATTGTCGTAGCTGCCCGCGATGGACGAGAAATTCGACGCCGAGAGCGTCCCCGCCGTGAGGTTCCCGAACGCGGACTGGAGGAAAACGAATTCGTCCTGGCCGGTCGAGAAGCCGATGACTGTGTCGCCGCCTTCGCTGGTCGCCGCGTAGTAGAGGTCGTCTGTACCGAGCCCGCCGGTCAGCTGATCCGCTCCGGCACCGCCATAGAGCGTGTCGTTGCTCTGCTCGCCATCCAGACTGTCGTTGCCGGCGCCACCGATCAGGGTATCGTTGCTGGAACCGCCCGAGATCGTATCGTCGCCGCCGAGCCCGTCGATCGTGTCGGCTGCGGCACTGCCGGCTAGCGTATCGCTGCCCTCGGTTGCGGTGTTCGCCGTCAGGATGAACTCGCTCGACGTCAGCGAAGCCTTGCTGATGCCGGTCAGGGTAATCGTCCCGCCGCCGATCGTGATCACCGCATCGGATCCCGAATCCGCGGTCGCCGCCATAACGTCGGTAAACGTGCCGTGAGTCAGCGCCGACAGGTCCAGCCGGTCGGAGCCGACGGTGAAGTCGCTGACCGTATCGTTGCCGTACCCGCTGCCGAACACGAAGATGTCGCCGCCGCCGTTGCCGGTCAGCGTGTCGTTGCCCGCACCGCCGTCGATCTTGTTGACCGCGGAATTGCCGGCGATCGTGTTGGCGCCCGAATTGCCGGTGCCGTTGATCGTTCCCGACCCGGTGAGCGTGAGATTTTCGAGATTGCTGCCGAGGGTGAAGGTGACCGACGACTGGACCGTGTCCGTGCCCTCAGCGGCGTTCTCGGTGATCGTGTCGCCCGTGTTGTCGACGACGTAGGTATCGTTGCCCGCGCCGCCGACGAGCGTGTCCGCGCCGGCGCCGCCATTGAGCACGTTGTTGCCGGAGTTGCCGGTGAGCGTGTTGGCGCTGGCGTTGCCCGTACCGTCGATGTTCGAAGAACCCGTCAATGTCAGGTTCTCGACGTCATCATCCGAGATCGTGAACGTCACCGAGCTCTGCACCGTGTCTGTGCCCTCGGAGGCGAGCTCGACCACCGTGTCGCCCGTGTTCTGGACGATATAGGTGTCGTTGCCCGCGCCGCCGGTCAGCACGTTGGTCCCGGAGTTGCCGGTGATCGTGTTGTCGAGCGCGTTGCCGGTGCCGTCGATGTTCGACGAGCCGGTGAGCGTCAGGTGTTCGATATTCGCGCCGAGCGTGAAGGTCACCGACGACTGCACCGTGTCCGTGCCTTCGCCCAGATTCTCGGTCACGGTGTCGCCGGCATTCTGGACGACGTAGGTGTCGTTGCCGAGGCCGCCGGCGAGCGCGTTGGTCCCCGAATTGCCGGTGATCGTGTTGTTCTCGGAATTGCCGGTGCCGTCGATGCTGGACGAGCCCGTCAGCGTCAGATGTTCGATATTTGCACCGAGCGTGAAGGTCACCGACGACTGAACCGTATCGGTGCCCTCCGACGCACTCTCTGTCACCGTGTCGCCGACGTTGTCGACGACATAGGTGTCGTTGCCCGCGCCACCCGCCATCGCATCGGTACCCACGCCGCCGTCGATCACGTTGTTTCCGCTGTTACCGGTAAGCGTGTAGTTGTGGGCGGAGCCGGTGATGTTGTCGATGTTGGACAGGCTGTCGCCCTGCGCGTCGCCGCCCGAATTGGTGTTGGTGGCGAGGTTCACCGTCACCGCCGCGGACGACACAGCATAGGTCACGGTATCCGTGCCGCCGCCGCCGTCGATCGTATCGCCGCCGCCGAGACCGGCGAGCACGTTGTTGCCGGAATTGCCGGTGATGACATTGGCGCTGGCGTTGCCCGTACCGTCGATATTGGACGAGCCCGTCAATGTGAGGTTCTCGACGTCGTCGTCCGAGATCGTGAACGTCACCGAGGACTGCACCGTGTCGGTGCCCTCGGAGACAAGCTCGACGATGGTGTCGCCCGTGTTCTGGACGACATAGGTGTCGTTGCCCACACCGCCGGTCAGCACATTGGTCCCGGAGTTGCCGGTGATCGTGTTGTCGAGCGCATTGCCGGTGCCGTCGATGTTCGACGAGCCGGTCAGCGTGAGGTGCTCGACATTGGCGCCGAGCGTGAAGGTAACGGAGCTCTGCACCGTGTCCGCGCCTTCCGAAGCAAGCTCGACCACCGTATCTCCGGCGTTCTGCACGACATAGGTGTCGTTGCCCGCACCGCCGGTCAGCGCGTTGGTCCCCGAATTGCCGGTCAGCGTGTTGGCGGCGCCGTTGCCGGTGCCGTCGATGTTCGACGAACCGGTCAGCGTCAGGTGCTCGACGTTCGCCGACAGGGTATAGGTAACGGACGACTGGATCGTGTCGGTTCCTTCCGCGGCGTTCTCGACCACCGCATCCCCGGCGTTCTGGACCACGTAGATGTCGTCGCCTGCACCGCCGGTCAGGGTGTTGACGCCGCTGTTGCCGGTTAGCGTATTCGCGCTGGCGTTGCCCGTGCCGTCGATGTTGGCCGAGCCCGTCAGCGTGAGGTTTTCGACGTCGGCATCGGTAATCGTGTAGGTCACGGAGCTCTGGACGGTATCGGTGCCTTCGCCCGGATTTTCCGAAACGGTGTCGTTCGCGTTGTCGACGACGTAGGTATCGTTGCCCGCGCCGCCGGACATCGCATCCGCGCCGGCGCCGCCGTCGAGCGTGTTGTTTCCCGAGTTGCCGGTCAGCGTGTTGTTGTCGGCGTTGCCGGTCCCGTTGATGTTCGACGATCCGGTGAGCGTCAGATTCTCGATGTTGGCGCCGAGCGTGAAGGTCACGGACGACTGCACCGTGTCCGTGCCCTCGGACGCGTTCTCGGCGATCGCGTCGCTTGCGTTGTCGACGACATAGGTGTCGTCGCCCGCGCCGCCGGACATCGTATCCGCACCTGCGCCGCCATCGAGCGTGTTGTTCCCCGAATTGCCCGTCAGTGTGTTGGCGGCGCCGTTGCCGGTCCCACTGATGTTCGCCGTGCCGGTCAGCGTCAGGTTCTCGATGTTGGCGCCGAGCGTGAAGGTGACCGAGCTCTCGACCGTGTCCGTTCCCTCGGCGGCGTTCTCGGTGATCGTGTCGCTCGCGTTGTCGACGACGTAGGTATCGTTGCCCGCGCCGCCAATGAGGCTGTCCGCGCCGGCGCCGCCGTCGAGCCGGTTGTTGCCCGTATTGCCGCTGATGGTGTTGACGCTCGCGTTGCCGGTACCGTCGATGTTCGACGTCCCGGTCAGCGTCAGGTTCTCGACGTCGTCGTCCGAGATCGTGAACGTCACCGAGCTCTGCACCGTGTCGGTGCCTTCGGAGACGAGCTCGACCACCGTATCGCCCGCGTTCTGGACGACGTAGGTATCGTTGCCCGCCCCGCCCGTCAGCACGTTGACGCCCGAGTTGCCGGTAATCGTATTGTCCAGCGCGTTTCCGGTACCGTTGATGTCCCCGGATCCGGTGAGCGTGAGATTCTCGATGTTGGGGCCGAGCGTGAAGGTCACCGACAACTGCACCGTGTCCGTGCCTTCACCCACGTTCTCGGTCACCGCGTCGCCCGCATTGTCGACGACATAGGTGTCGTTGCCCGCGCCGCCCGACATCGAATCCGCACCCGCCCCGCCGTCGAGCGTGTTGTTCCCCGAATTGCCGGTCAGCGTGTTGGCACCAGAATTGCCGGTGCCGTCGATGTTCGACGAGCCGGTGAGCGTCAGGTTCTCGACGTTGGCCGACAGCGTGAAGGTCACCGACGACTGCACCGTGTCCGTGCCGCCGCCCGCGCTCTCCGTCACCGTGTCGCTCGCGTTGTCGACGACGTAGGTATCGTTGCCGCCCCCGCCCGACATAGAATCCGCGCCGGTTCCGCCGTCGAGCGTGTTGTTCCCCGAATTGCCGACGAGCGTGTTGTTCAGGCCGTTGCCGGTCGCATTGATGTTCGCTGACCCGGTGAGCGTCAGGTTCTCGACGTTGGCGGGAAGCGTGAACGAGATCGAGCTCTTCACCTCGTCGGCGCCCTCGCCGGGATTCTCGGTCACGGAATCGCCCGCATCGTCGACGATGTAGGTATCGTCGCCGCCGAGGCCCTTCATCGTGTCCGCCCCGGTGCCGCCGTCGAGCTCGTCGCCCTGGCTGCTGCCGGTGAGCGTGTCGTTGCCGCTCTCGCCCCGCATCACGTGGCGCTTGCCCGCGTTAGTCGCGTCCGCCGTGTCGTTGCCGGCGCCGAGGTTCAGGCGCACGGTGGAGTTCAGGATGTCCGTCGCCGTCAGGTCGCCGATCGTGATGTTGTCGTTGCCGCTGCCGAGATTGAGCTGCAGCTCTTCGAAATCGTCGGCGTTCAGCTTGTTTCCGCCGCCGAGGTCGATCACGACCTTGCCGCCGACCTGCGTGATGCTGACGATGTTCGCGCTTGTCGTGTTGGCGACGTTGACCACCAGGGTATCGACCGTGTTCGGGGTCGTGCCGCCAAGCACTTCGACCGTCTGGCCGCCGACCGGCGCGGTAATGGTCTTCGTATTGGGGTCGCCGGCATCCACGGGAACCCCGGCGGCGCGGGGGGTTATCTCGGGCGGCCGCGTGCCGGTCGTGCCTTCGACGGGTAAAAGCGACCGCGACGCCGTGACGAAGCTGGGCGTGACAGGCACGCCGAGGCTCTCCGTCCCGTTCGGGGTGGCGCCCGTGCCGAGCGATATGAACTGCGGGATCGGGGCCGCGCTTAACGCCTGATCGGCGGGCGCCTGCGCGCCATCTCCCTGCTGCCCCGCGGCGGGCGAAGCGATCCAGTCGAACACCGAGCCGCCAAGGTTCGCTTCGACCTGCGCGAACGTCTGCTGCGCCATCGGCGTCGGCTCGCGGAACAGGCTGACGACCTGCGCGGAGGCCAGCTCGCTCTGGAGCACGTAGGTCGCGCTCGCGGTCGCGATCACCGCGCGCCCAAGCGTTCCGTCGAAATTGCGCACCAGCGTAAACCGGTTCTCGACCGCTTCCGGCGCGGCCTTGCCGACGAGACGTCCGCCTTCAAGCCGGACGGATGCTACGGGCGTGCGCACCGTGAGCGCGTTCGCCGCAATCGAACCGCCGGGCGGGCCCGCGAAGCTGAACGGGCCGCTGATGACGAAGACGACCGGCGCGGGCGAGCCGATCCCGGTCGCGAACTCCTGGACGAGCATGCGCGCGTCGGTGCCGAGATGGCCGACCGTTCCGTCGGAGAAGGCCACCTGCACGCCGCCGCTCCGCGTCGCGATGATATCGCCCTGAAAGACGGGATCGCCGGGCTTGAGAACCTGGTTCGTCTGGTCGACGCGGCTGACGATGACCTCGCCGTTGGTCGCCTCGATCCGGCCGATGGCGGCGCCACGCTGCGCTCCGGGCGGTGCGAGCCCGCCGGGAATCGCGACCGGTCCGTCGGTGCGGAGCTGTGCGAGCTGGGCCAGCTGCACGAACTCCTCGGACGGCTGCGCGGCCCCCTCGCCCCCGGCCGGCGGCGGCGGAGCGCCGGTACTCTGTAACGAACCCTGTGACGACGCGGTCTCAACCATGCGGAATCCATAACCGCGCGGCAGATCGGTCGCAAGGCGAACGAACGTTAAGGTAAAGCGTCATTTACCAGTCGGTCCGGCTGTCTCTTAACGAAACATCCCGTTGTTGCGGATGGACAATCCGGGGGAAAGAAGCAATTTCCGTGCCAGCCGGACCGCGCACCCGCGTGTTAAATTCGGTATTTTAATAAATTCAGCGGCTTGCGCCCTGATCGAATACGCCGTCGCGCCGGCGAACGAAGCGCCCCGCCCGCCGGGCCGTCTCAAAATGCAGCCGGTTCACATCGCGCATCCGCGTGCAGTATGGTAACGGCTGTTCGAGCGCACGACGCGTTTGCCGGGGGTAGGCGGCAGCACATTTCGGCGCGAGCGAAAACCCGGGGATTTTCCGCCTGCCCATGTCCGACAAGACCGAACCGCGACGCCACAAGACACCCGTGCTCCTCGTCGAGGACACGCCGGTCCTCGCGAAGACGTATATCCAGTATCTCCGCAACGAACCCTACGACATCACCCACGTCGACCGGGGCAAGGCCGCGATCGCCCATCTCCGCGATCACCTGCCTGGCGCCGTGCTGCTCGACCTCCAGCTGCCGGACATGTCGGGGATGGACGTTCTCGCCTTCGTCCGCGAACAGCAGATCCCCTGCCCGGTGATCATCATCACCGCGCACGGCTCGATCAATGCCGCCGTCGGCGCGATGAAGGCCGGCGCGTTCGACTTTATCGTCAAACCGTTCGCCGCCGAGCGCCTCATCGTCACGCTCAAGAACGCCGTCGAACGCCAGAAGCTAGAGGATCTCGTCGATACCATCCGGAACGAAACCGACCGCGCCGGATTCCAGGGCATCGTCGGCTCCTCGCTGCCCATGCAGGCGGTCTACCGCATTATTGAAAGCGCGGCCAACAGCAAGGCCTCCATCTTCATCAAGGGAGAGAGCGGCACCGGCAAGGAAGTGACGGCCGAGGCCATCCACCGCCAGAGCAGGCGTCGCAGCAAGCCCTTCGTCGCGCTCAACTGCGCCGCGATCCCGAAGGACCTGATGGAAAGCGAGATCTTCGGCCATGTGCGCGGCGCGTTCACAAGCGCCGTCAGCGACCGTGACGGCGCGGCATCGCTCGCCGACGGCGGTACGCTCTTCCTCGACGAAATCTGCGAGATGGACATCAACCTCCAGGCGAAGCTCCTCCGCTTCATCCAGACGGAATCGTTCCAGAAGGTCGGCGGTTCGGCGCTCCAGAAGGTCGATATTCGCTTCGTCTGCGCCACCAACCGGGACCCGGCTGAAGAGGTGGAAAAGGGAAATTTCCGCGAAGACCTGTACTACCGTCTGCACGTCATCCCGGTCGAGCTGCCGCCGCTCCGCGACCGCGACGAGGACATCGTCACGCTGGCCCGCGGGTTCCTTACGGATTACGCGGCCGAGGAGGGAAAGCCGTTCCGCGGCTTCGCGCCCGACGCCGAGGACGCGCTCCTGTCCTACGAGTGGCCGGGTAACGTCCGCGAGCTCCAGAACGTGATCCGCCAGGTCGTCGTCCTCAATTCGGGCGAGACCGTCACCGCGGCGATGCTGCCGGCCCCGGTCGGCACACGCTCCGGCATTTCCGCACCGCCGGCGCCGCGCCCGTCCTCCCACTCGGCGGCCCCCTCGGCGTCCCCAGTCTCCGGCATGGCCCCCGAACCGGTGCAGACGGGCGCCGGAGGGCAGATCCGGCCGCTCGCCGACGTCGAACGCGATGCCATCGAGAGCGTGATCTCGCTGTGCGACGGCAATATCCGTAAGGCGGCGCATCTCCTCGGGATCTCCGCGCCCACCATCTACCGCAAGAAGGCCGCCTGGGAAGGCTGATCGCCGGATCGGCGGGGACGCGACGGGCCGCCGGGAAACCTGTTTCGTTTTGTAACGATCCGCAACCTGCCGGTGTTTGCGCAGTGCAACAGTTTACGTTCGATAGCCCTTTCCGGCCGAAACGCCGCACGCCGTTTCGCAAATTTGTAAATTAATTTTCTCATATTTTACATGAAGTTAGATCGCCACATCGGTAGCGAAAGGGGGATTCGCTAAGGCTGGCACGCTTCTTGCTTGTAATGGCCCGGCGTCAATTGCCTTGCCCGGCGTTCAGGGCAGGCTTTGGGAAAATTGTCATGAGCAAGAAGCGCGTTTTGATGATCGACAACGACCGGTTCAGCCTGGCCGTGTTGCATCGTCTCGTTACGGAACTGGGGTATGAGCCCATGATCGGATCGACCGCGGAAGCGGCCGAGACGCTGCTCGAGGGCCGCACCCCCGATGTCATCGTCTACAACCAGGATCTAGATGCGGAATGGGGCTTCTCCTTCCTCGACCATCTCCGGCGCGCCGGTGAAAAGCCCGAGGTCCCCGTCATCCTGCTGACGCAGGCTGCCGGCCGGTTCGGTCCCCGCGTCGCCGAGGCAAGCAATGCCACCGTCTGCTTCCAGAAACCGATCGCGATCGAGCCGTTCGTCGCGCTGTTCCGCGAGTTGATCGAGAATACGGCCGCCGGTCGCGGCTGAGGCCGCATCCGCTTCCACAGGCTGGACCCGTCCTCTAGTCTGCTACAAAGGCAGAGCGGAGGACGGCAGCATGGCGGAGCGCACTTCGGTCACGGCGAAAGACGGGCACCGGCTGGATGCCTGGCGCAGCCTTCCGCGCGGCAATGCCCAGGGCGGCATCGTCATCCTGCACGCGATCTACGGCCTCACGCCGCACATCGGCGATGTCTGCGACCGCTTCGCCGCCTCCGGTTATGCGGCCATGGCCCCCGCCCTCTACGACCGGACGGAACGCAACCGCGTCTTCCCCTATGTCGGCGAAGGTCT
>JAYOEF010000068.1:4692-16886 GCA_038106605.1 Alphaproteobacteria bacterium | reverse complement strand
CGGCAGGGCTGCGTCATCCTGCAGCCCTACGACATGGAGGTCGGCGCGGGCACGTTCCATCCCGCGACGACGCTGCGCGCGCTCGGCCCCGATCCGTGGAAGGCGGCCTACGTCCAGCCGTCGCGTCGCCCGACCGACGGGCGCTACGGCGAGAACCCGAACCGGCTGCAGCACTATTACCAGTACCAGGCGATCCTCAAGCCTTCGCCCGCGAACAGCCAGCAGCTCTATCTCGACAGCCTAAGCGAACTCGGGATCGACCCCGACTATCACGACATCCGCTTCGTCGAGGACGACTGGGAGAGCCCCACCTTGGGCGCCGCCGGTCTCGGCTGGGAAGTGTGGTGCGACGGCATGGAGGTGACGCAGTTCACCTACTTCCAGCAGGTCGGCGGCATCGAATGCGATCCCGTCGCCGTCGAGCTGACCTACGGGCTTGAGCGTCTCGCCATGTACATCCAGGGCGTCGAGAACGTCTACGACCTCGATTTTAACGGCGCGGGCGTGAAGTACGGCGACGTCTTCCTCCGCGCCGAGCAGGAATACTCAGCTTACAATTTCGAGCACGCCAATACCGAGCTGCTGTTCCAGCGCTTCGCCTTCGCCGAGCAGGAATGCCAGGAGCTGCTGGCGAAGGGCGGCCTCGCGCTGCCCGCCTACGACCAGTGCATCAAGGCGAGCCACGTGTTCAACCTCCTCGACGCGCGCGGCGTCATCAGCGTCACCGAACGTGCGTCCTACATCGGGCGCGTGCGCGCCCTCGCCAAGGGATGCTGCGAAGCCTGGCTCGGCGTCCGCGCCGGGGCGGAGGCGGCGGAGTAGTCATGCCCGAACTCCTTCTCGAACTTTTCTCCGAGGAAATTCCCGCGCGCATGCAGGCGCGCGCGACCGAAGACCTGAAATCCCTTGTGCTCGACCGGCTCAAGGCGGCGGGTCTGGAGCACGGCCCGGCGCACGCGTTCGTCACGCCGCGGCGCCTCGCTCTCGTCGTTACCGACCTGCCCGAGAAGCAGCCCGACCTCCGCGAGGAGAAGCGCGGGCCCCGCGCCGACGCGCCCGAGAGGGCGGTCGAGGGCTTCCTCAAGGCGAACGGCGTGACCCGGGCGCAGTGCGAGGAGCGCGCGACCGACAAGGGCACGTTCCTGTTCGCAGTCGTCGAGAAGACCGGCGAGGCCACCGCCGACGTGCTGCCGGCGATGCTCGGCGGTGTGATCGCGGACCTGCCGTGGCAGAAATCCATGCGCTGGGGCGACGGCGCGATGCGCTGGGTGCGTTCGCTCGAGCGTATCCTCTGCCTGTTCGGCGGCAAGACGCTGGAAATCGAGACGCGGAACGCCGTGCCGTGCGGCGCGGTCACGTCCGGCCACCGCTTCCTCGCACCCGAGTCGTTCGAGGTGACGGGCTTCGACGACTACGCGGCGAAGCTCCGCACCGCGAAGGTCGTGCTCGACCGCGAGGAGCGGAAGGCGATCGTCAAGGACGGCGCCGAGAAGATCGCGAAGGACGCAGGCCTCGTTCTGCGAGACGATCCGGGGCTGCTCGAAGAGGTCGCCGGCCTCGTCGAATGGCCGGTGGTGCTGTCGGGGCGCATCGACGATGCGTTCATGGACGTGCCGGACGAGGTGCTGATCACCTCGATGCGCGCGCACCAGAAATACTTCTCGCTCCTCAACGCCGACGGCAGCCTCGCGCCGCGCTTCGTCGTCGTCGCCAACACCGAGGCGAAGGACGGCGGCAAGGCGGTCGTCGCGGGCAACGAGCGCGTACTCCGGGCGCGTCTCTCCGACGCCAAGTTCTTCTGGGACCAGGATCGCAAGCAGCCGCTCGAAAGCCGCATCCAGGCGCTTGCCGACAGCGTGTTCCACGCGAAGCTCGGCTCGATGGCGCAGAAGGTCGAGCGCCTCACCGCGCTTGCCGGCGACCTCGCCGAATTCATCCCGGATTGCCCTGCCGACAAGGCGATGCGCGCCGCCCGTCTCGCCAAGGCGGACTTGAGCACGGGAATGGTCTCCGAGTTCCCCGAGCTTCAGGGCGTCATGGGCCGCTACTACCTCCTCGGCGAAGGCATGGATGCCGATGTCGCCGATGCCGTGGCCCAGCACTATTCGCCGGCAGGCCCCAACGACATGTGCCCGACGGCGCCGGTCTCGGTCTCGGTCGCGCTCGCCGACAAGCTCGATACGCTCGTCGGCTTCTTCGCGGTCGGCGAGAAGCCGACCGGCTCGCGCGATCCCTACGCGCTCCGGCGCGCCGCGCTCGGCATCATCCGCATCGTCCTGGAGAACGGCCTCCGGCTCCCGCTGCGCGAAGTCCTGCTCAAGGCCTACTGGGGCTACAACGAGACGGTGCCGGATTTCGAGAAGAAGCTCGACGGTGGCCACAAGCCGAAGATCCTCGAGAAGGAACTGCTCGAGTTCTTCGCAGACCGGCTCAAGGTGCATCTCCGAGAACGGGGAGTACGCCACGATCATGTCGCGGCGGTTTTCGCGCTCGGCGGCGAGGACGATCTCGTCCGCCTGCTTGCGCGCGTCGACGCGCTCTCCGGGTTCCTCGCGACCGACGACGGCGCGAACCTGCTCGCCGCCTACCGGCGGGCGTCGAACATCGTCGCGATCGAGGAGAAGAAGGACGGCAAGGCCTATGCCGGAGAGCCCGATGCGTCTCTTCACGACCAGGACGAGGAGCGTGCGCTGGCGGCCGGGCTCGGCGCCTGCGGCGAGCGGTTCAACGGCGCCATTGAGGCGGAAGACTATGTCGCCGCGATGAAGGCGATGGCACCGCTCCGCGAGCCCGTCGACCGTTTCTTCGACAAGGTCACCGTGAACGCCGACGACGCGGGCGTGCGCGCAAACCGGCTGCAGCTTCTGGCGCAGTTCCGGTCTACTCTCGGAAAAATCGCAGATTTTTCCCTGATCGAAAGCTAGAGAAGGTCAGAGTATGAGCGGAACGAAGTGGGTCTATCGGTTCGGCGGCGGCAGCTCCGAAGGCGCGGCGACCATGAAGAACCTTCTCGGCGGCAAGGGCGCGAACCTCGCCGAGATGTCCTCGCTCGGCCTTCCGGTCCCGCCCGGCTTCACCATCACCACCGAGGTCTGCACCGCCTACTACGCAAACGGCGAGAAGTACCCGTCCGATCTCGCCGGCCAGGTCGACGAGGCGCTGGCGTTCATCGAGAAGACCGTCGGCGCGAAGTTCGGCGATCCCACGAACCCGCTCCTCGTCTCCGTGCGCTCCGGTGCGCGGGTCTCGATGCCGGGCATGATGGATACCGTCCTCAATCTCGGGCTCAACGACGTCACCGTCGAAGGCCTCGCGAAGAAGAGCGGCGACGCCCGCTTCGCGTGGGATTCCTATCGCCGCTTCATCCAGATGTTCGGCGACGTCGTGCTCGGCGTCGATCACGACAACTTCGAGGAGCTGATCGACAACCAGAAGATGATGAAGGGCTTTGCGCTCGATACCGACCTCACGGCCGAGGACTGGCGCATCGTCGTCACCGGCTTCAAGGAGCGGGTCGAGGACGAGACCGGCAAGCCCTTCCCGCAGGACCCGCGCGACCAGCTCTGGGGCGCGATCACCGCCGTGTTCGGCAGCTGGAAGAACGACCGCGCCAACACCTACCGACGCCTCCACAACATCCCGGAAAGCTGGGGCACCGCGGTCAACGTGCAGGCGATGGTCTTCGGCAACATGGGCCAGGACTGCGCCACCGGCGTCGCCTTCACCCGCGACCCGTCGACGGGCGCGAACATTTTCTACGGCGAGTATCTCGTCAATGCGCAGGGCGAGGATGTCGTCGCCGGCATCCGCACGCCGCAGCATCTGACGATCGAGGGCAAGAAGAGCCACGGCTCTGACCTTCCCGCGATGGAAGAGATGATGCCCGCGGTGTTCGGCCAGCTCGACGACGTGCGCCGCAAGCTCGAGACGCACTACCGCGACATGCAGGACATCGAGTTCACGGTGCAGCAGAACAAGCTCTGGATGCTGCAGACGCGCTCGGGAAAAAGAACCGCAAAAGCCGCGCTCAAGATCGCCTGCGACCTCGTCGCCGAGGGGCTGATCACGAAGGAGGAGGCGGTCGCCCGCGTCGAGCCGGAATCGCTCGACCAGCTCCTCCATCCGACGCTCGATCCGAAGGCGAAGCGCGATGCGCTGACGCGCGGCCTGCCGGCCTCGCCCGGCGCCGCGTCGGGCAAGGTCGTGTTCTCCGCCGACGTCGCCGAAGCCGATGCGGCGAAGGGCGAGAAGGTCATCCTCGTCCGCATCGAGACGAGCCCCGAGGACATTCACGGCATGCATGCCGCGCAGGGCATTCTCACCAGCCGCGGCGGCATGACGAGCCACGCCGCCGTCGTCGCGCGCGGTATGGGCCGGCCCTGCGTCGCGGGTGCGGGCGAGCTCCGCATCGACTACGCCAACCAGACGCTGAGCGCGCTCGGCCGCACGGTGAAGGCGGGCGACATCGTCACCATCGACGGCTCCACCGGCGAAGTGATGATCGGCGAGGTACCGACGCTGCAGCCCGAACTCTCCGGCGACTTCGGCACGCTGATGGCCTGGGCCGACGAGATCCGGACGATGAAAGTCCGCACCAATGCCGAGACGCCGCTCGACGCGCGCACCGCCGTCGATTTCGGGGCGGAAGGCATCGGCCTCTGCCGCACCGAGCACATGTTCTTCGACGCCGAGCGCATCGTCGCGGTGCGCGAGATGATCCTCGCGCGCGACGAGAAGGGCCGCCGCGCCGCGCTCGCGAAGATTCTTCCGATGCAGCGCAAGGACTTCATCGAGCTGTTCCGCATCATGGCGGGCAAGCCGGTGACGATCCGTCTCCTCGATCCGCCGCTCCACGAGTTCCTGCCGCACACCGAGGACGAGATGAAGGAAGTCGCCGAAGCGGCGGGCGTCGACGTCGAATCCCTTCGTATTCGCGCCGCGGAGCTCGCCGAGGTGAACCCGATGCTCGGCCATCGCGGCTGCCGCCTCGGCATCTCGTATCCCGAGATCACCGAGATGCAGGCGCGCGCGATTTTCGAGGCGGCCGTCGAGGTCTCGCGCGGCGCCGCCGCGCCGGTCGAGCCCGAGGTGATGATCCCGCTCGTCGCCGATCTCAAGGAGTTCCACATCCTCCGCGAGCGCATCGAAGCTATCGCGAAGGAAGTTTTCAAGGAGACCGGTTCGGAGGTTCCCTACCTCGTCGGCACGATGATCGAGCTGCCGCGCGCTGCACTCCGGGCGGGCCAGATCGCGGAGGAGGCCGAGTTCTTCTCATTCGGCACCAACGACCTCACCCAGACGACGTTCGGCCTGTCGCGCGACGATACGGCGGGGCTCCTCAAGGAATACGCGCGCCGCGGCATCTTCGAGATCGACCCCTTCGTCTCCCTCGACGTCGACGGCGTCGGCGAGCTGGTGAAGATCGCCGCCGAACGCGGCCGGGCGACGCGGCCCGGCATCAAGCTCGGCATCTGCGGCGAGCACGGCGGCGATCCGGCGTCGATCCGCTTCTGCGCCGAAGTCGGTCTCGACTACGTGTCCTGCTCGCCCTATCGCGTTCCGATCGCACGGCTCGCGGCGGCACAGGCGGCGCTCAAGACCTCGGGTTCGTCGACGGCCTAGAACGCGGCACGGCCTAGAACGAGGCCCAGTCGGGCCGGTTCGGGCGGACGGGAACGCCGGCCGCGGCGAGATCGTCGCGGTCCGCGAGATCGAGCCGGAGGAGGGCGGTCGCACGCCCGTCGAGCACCGAGCGGATCTCGCCAGCCTCGACCGTTCCCGCCATCACCGGCGTGCCCGGCGCGACCGGGCCTTCCAGCGCGACCGGGAACAGGCGCTTCTTCACGAGGTCGCGGTGCTTCATCCGCGCCGTGACCTCCTGGCCGACATAGCAGCCTTTTTCGAACGAAACGCCGTGCAGCTCGTCGAACCCGTATTCGAGGAGCAGCGATTTTTCGGCGAGAAGATCGACGTCGGACGCCGGAATCCCGAGGCCGATGCGAAGCGCCTCGTAGTCCTCGAACGTGCCTTCCTCGAGCCCCGATTCGTCCATCTTCGTATCCGCGGGCATGATGGCGCGGTGGCCGAGCGCAGCATGGCGCGGATCTGTGAACACGATCCCGCCGCGCCGCGCTCCCGCGTCGCCCGGCGTGCCGCCGCCCGGCAGCAGCGCCCACACCCGCCAGTTGGCCGATTCGTCAGCGATTTCGGCCTTGGCGCGCAACCTGTACATCTTGAGACGCTTGAGAAGGTCCGCGATCCGCGCGGCGGCGCAGTCGAGCAGCAGACTGCCGTCGAGCTCGGCGATGAAGAAATCGTGCAGGAACTTTCCCTGGGGCGTCAGCAGCGCGGCGTAAATCGCGCGGTCGGGAGCCACGAGGTCGATGTCGTTCGTGACCAGCCCCTGGAGGAACGGTTTCGCGTCCGCGCCCGAAATCGAGATTACGGCGCGGCCGGGCAAGGCGATGTATCGGTCGGGTTTCATGTCCCTGTCGAATTAGAGCTTTGCCGTGGATTTATCCAGCCTTGCGGCTATAACTCGGCACATGACCGCAGAAAAATGCGTCCTTTCCGCCGTTATTTCCGTCCGCAACGAGGAAAAGCAGCTTGCCGACTGCCTCGCGCGGCTCGGCTTCGCGGACGAGATCGTCGTCCTGCTCGACAAGTGCACGGACCGGTCCAGGGAAATCGCGGCGGGTTTCACGGACCGGCTGATCGAAGGCGACTGGGCGGTCGAGGGCGACCGGCGGAACGCCGGCATCGACGCCTGCCGCGGCGACTGGATCTTCGAGATCGACGCCGACGAGCGCGTGCCGGAGGCGCTCGCGAACGAGATCCGCGCCGTCGTCGCGACGTCCGCCTGCGACTGGCACGGCATCCCGGTCGACAACTATATCGGCACGCGGCTGGTGCGGTACGGCTGGGGCGCGTCCTACGGCAAGTCGCAGTATCCCGGCCTCTTCCGCAAGGGCGCCAAGCGCTGGGGGCGTCAGCGCGTCCATCCGGCCCTCACTTTCACCGGTCGCGAGGGCCCGCCGCTTTCGAACCGGATCGACCATTACGTCGACCGGAACATTTCCGACATGATACGCCGCCTCGACGCCTACACCACGGCACGTGCGCGCGACATCCGCGAGAACGGCAACGGCGGCACCTATGCCCGCAACGTGCGCCGCATCTTCTCCCGCTTCTGGAAGTGCTATGTCTCGCGGAAGGGCTACCGCGAGGGCGCCTACGGCCTCCTGATTGCGATCTTCGCCGGGCTCTATCCGATCGTGTCCTACCTGAAGGCGACGCTGGAGGACGAATGATGGCGTCGATCGTGATGGCGGACGACGGCATCGCGTTCGATGGGGACTCGCTGTCTTCCGGGCCGCTCGGCGGTGCCGAAACCGCCTTCATCTCGCTCGCCGAAGCCTTTGCCGCGCGCGGCCACGACGTCACGATCTGCAATAACTGCGGCGCGTCGATGGAGCGCAACGGCGTCCGCTGGCGGCCCATTTCCGAGCCGATGCCCGATGCCGCCGACCTCTATGTCGCGAACCGCGGCGACAAGTTGCTCCCGCGCGTGCCGAAGGCGCGGGCGCGGGTCTTCTGGATCCACAACCCGGCGGACTATCTCCTCAAGTGGCGCTATCTCTCGAAACTCTGGCGTTTCCGCCCGACGATCGTGTTCTCGGGCGACCATCACGCCGCGACCTATCCGCGCTGGGCGCCCGACGGCAGCAGGCGGACCATTCCCTATGGTATCTCGGAGGCCTTCAGAACGGTGACGCCGGCAGCAGCGCCGCCCGCGCCGCGGGCGGTCTTCACTTCGAGCCCGCTGCGGTCGCTCGACTGGCTGCTCGAACTGTGGGCCGCGTCGATCCGCCCGGCGGTTCCGGGGGCGGAGCTTCACGTCTTTTCGAGCCCGCGCACCTACGGCAGTCACGGCGCGGCGCGGGCGGAACAAATGAACCGCGTCCTCGCCCGCGCCGAGGAACTCGCGGGTAGCGGCGTCGTCCTCCGCGAGCCCCTGCCGAAGCAGGAACTCGCCGCCGAACTCGCAAGCTTCCGCGTGCTGCCCTATCGCGGAGACCCGGGGGAGACCTTCTGCCTCGCCGTCGGAGAGGCGCAGGCGACGGGTGTCCCCGCCGTCGTCCAGCCGGTCGGCTGCGTGCCGGAGCGCGTGATCGACGGCGTGACCGGCTTCGTCGCCGCGGACGATGCGGACTTCGCGCGGAAGACGATTTCGCTGCTGACCGACGACGCGCTGTGGCGTTCCCAGCACGAGGCCGCGGTCGCGCGCCAACGAGGCTTCGGCTGGCAGGAGGCGGCGGCCGAATTCGAGCGGCTGATCCCGGCATGAGGCTCCTCCAGACCATCGCGGGCGGAGACGTCGGCGGCGCCGAGGAGTTCTTCGTTCGCCTCGCCGTCGCCTTCGGGCGCGCCGGCGTCGAGCAGCTCGTCGCCATGCGCCCCAACGACGGGCGGGGAGGCCGGCTCCGCCAGGCGGGTGTCGCCACGGTGGAGCTGCCGTTCGGCGGGCTCCTCGACCGGCGCACCGTGCCCGGCATTTCCGCAGCCATCGACGATTTCGGGCCCGATATCGTGCTCTCGTGGATGAGCCGCGGTGCGTCGATGAGCGCGCGGGCCGTCTCGCGATCCGCGCGCAAGCCCGTCCATGTCGCCCGGCTTGGGGGCTACTACGATCTCAAATACTATCGCGGCTGCGACGCGCTAGTCGGCAATACGCCGGACATCGTCCGCTACCTCGTCGGGAACGGCTGGCCGGAGGCGCGGGCGCGCTACGTGCCGAACTTCGTTTCCGCCGATCCCGCGCCCGAAGTCCCGCGCGCGGATCTCGGCGTTCCCGACGACGCGACGCTCGTCCTCGCCGCCGGGCGGCTCCATCCCAACAAGGCGTTCGACGTTCTCGTCCGCGCCATGGCATCGCTCCCAGGGGCCCACGTGGCGCTCGCGGGCGACGGAGTGGAGGAGGGCGCGCTCCGCGATCTCGCCGCGCGTCTCGGGGTGACGGACAGGCTCCATCTCCTCGGCTGGAGGTCCGATGTCGCGGCGCTGATGGAGACCGCCGATATCCTCGCGTGCCCATCGCGGATCGAACCGCTCGGCAACGTGGTGATCGAGGCCTGGGCGAGGGGCCTGCCCGTCGTTGCGTCGCGCGCCGCGGGGCCTGCATGGCTGATCCGGGATGGTGCGGACGGGCTCCTCGTCCCGCTCGAGGACGCCGACGCGCTCGCTGCGGCGATCCGGCGAGTTGCCGACGATCCTGCTCTCGGGAACCGTCTCGCCGAGGCCGGGCGCGGGCGCTTCCAAGCCGAGTTCACCGAAGTTGCCGTCGTCGCGCGCTACCTTTCCCTCTTCGCGGAGCTCGCAGGCTGATGTGCGGCATCGCGGGCCTCATGACTTCGGACGGCAGCGCGCCCGGCGCCGCTGCGCTCGATACGATGCGCCGAGCTCTGCTCCACCGCGGGCCTGACGGCGACGGCGTGTGGACCGGCGGCGATACCGGGCTCGTCCATACGCGGCTCGCGATCATCGATCTCGAGACCGGCGACCAGCCGCTGTTCGAACCGGGCGGTGCCGTCCTCGTCGCCAACGGCGAGATCTACAACTACATCGAACTGCGCGCCGAGATGCCGGATGTCGATTTTCGCACCCGGTCCGACTGCGAGCCTGCGCTCTACTGCTACCGCCGCTACGGCCTCGATTTCGCGGAATGGCTGCGCGGGATGTACGCCATTGCCGTTTACGACGCGCCCGCCGGTCGACTCGTGCTCGCACGCGACCCCTTCGGAATCAAGCCGCTCTACTACGCTGAGAGCCCTGCGGGTTTCGCTTTCGCGTCCGAGCCGGAAGCGCTCCTCGCTGCCGGGTTCGGACATCGCAGGCTTCGCGCCCAGCCCATCCGCGAGCTCCTGAACTTCCAGTTCTCCACGGGCCGCGAGACGCCGTTCGAGGGGATCGAGCGCGTGCTGCCGGGAGAGACCATCGCGGTCGAACGCGGCTGCATCGTCGAACGCCGGCGGCGCGCGGCACTTCCCGACGGCGGACCGCGCGCGATCCGGGAAGACGCCGCGTTGGACGCGTTGGATGCGGCGCTCGCCGACAGCGTCGACGTGCACCAGCGCTCCGACGTGCCGTTCGCAATGTTCCTCTCGGGGGGAATCGATTCGTCCGCCGTGCTCGCACTAATGGCGCGGCTCAACGACCGGCCGGTGCGCGCCTACACGGCGGCGTTTCCGGGAACCGGCGCGGCCGACGAGCGCGCCACGGCGCGCCGCGTCGCGACGGCGCTCGGCGCCGAACATATCGAGGTAGAGTTCGGGGCGGAGGACTTCTGGTCGCTCCTGCCGGCGATCGCGGGTGCCATGGACGATCCGGCCGCCGACTATGCGATCCTGCCGACCTGGAAGCTCGCGCGGGAGGCCGCGAAGACCCACAAGGTGATCCTCTCCGGCGAAGGCGGCGACGAGCTGTTCGGCGGCTACGGCCGGTACCGGTCCGCGATGCGCCCGCGGCTGCTCGGCGGCCGGCCGATGCGCCGGCGCGGAACGCTTCAGGGTCTCGGCATCCTGCGCGAGGAAGGAGCCGGATGGCGCGACGGCATCGCCGCGGGGGAAGCAACGGCCGCGACGCTGGGGCGCACCCGGCTGCAGGCCGCCCAGGCCGCGGACTGCGCCGACTGGTTGCCCAACGATCTTCTGACGAAGCTCGACCGCTGCTTGATGGCGCATGGCGTCGAGGGGCGGACCCCGTTCCTCGATCCGGCGGTTGCGAACTTCGCTTTTCGATTGCCTGATGCGCTCAAGGTCCGAGGGCGGACCGGCAAGTACCTGCTCAGGAAGTGGCTCGCCCGGGCGGTTCCTGCGGCCGAGGCCGAGGCGCCCAAACAGGGCTTCACGGTTCCGGTCGGCGAGTGGATCGCGGCGGAGGGCGCGCGCATCGGTCCGCTCGTCGCCGCCCAGCCGGGAATCGCGGAAATCTGCCGTCCGGGAGCGGTCGAGACCCTCTTCGTCTCGGGAGCAAGGAGCCACGGCCTCGCCGCGTGGACGCTTCTCTTCTATGCCCTCTGGCACCAGCGGCACATTGCCGCGGCGGCGCCCGGAGGCGATGCGTTCGAGGCGCTTTCCACGCGCACCTGACCGGGTTCACAGGGCGTTAACCAGAACGCTTTACCGGCCATTAAGCGCGGACCGACATTATGCGGGCGGTAGAAACCCGACCTTCCGGATCAGGATCATGCGGAGCCGCAACGCCTTCAGGACCGTGCTCGTCGCCGTCGCCGCCACGACGTTCGCAGCGGCGTGCGAACACCCTATGTTCGAAGACACGGTCCTCGATCGCGCCTATCTCGACCGGCACCTGCCCAACGAGGAAAGCGTGCTGAAGCAGAGCTCGTTCGAGCCGCGCACCGTCGGCGTCGTCCAGACCTACTGCTATCACACCATCGCCTCGGTCGACTGCTACGCCCACCCGCAGGAAGAAGAGCGTTACCGGCTCAAAGGCTATTTCGGCCCCGCGCCGCAATAAGCCTCCACGGCCCAGGCTTCCCACCCTCGATAACCGCTATCTCCCACCGCTTCATGGCGGAAAAGTGACGATTCGTTCCGCGAGCGTTACCGTTTTCCGTCCGCAACGACCTCCGGCAGGTACATGAACCGGCTTCTTTCCGCCGCCGCTGCCGCGATCCTCGGCCTGACCCTGTTCGGCGCCGCGCCCTCGTTTGCGGCCGCCGCGATCGCCTCGGACTACGGCGACGCCATGCGCTGGTACGAGCGCGAGGCGGCGAAGGGCTCGGCCAAGGCGCAGTTCCTTCTGGGCCTCCTCTACGAACGGGGCGTCGGCCCGCGCGGCAAGGATCCGGCGACGGCGCTGTCGTGGTTTCTCAAGGCGGCGGAGCAGGGACATGCCGAGGCGCAGTGCAAGGCGGGTCTCGCCTATCAGTTCGGCGTCGGCACCACGGCCGATCCCGTTAAAGCCGTCACCTGGTACCGGCGCGCAGCCAAGCAAGGCGTGCGCGAGGCCCAGTTCAACCTTGCCTACATGCTGGAAAACGGGCTCGGGGCGCCGGCGGCTTCCGACGAGGCCTTTCTCTGGTACCGCGCGGCGGCGGAGGGCGGTTTCGGCCGGGCCCAGCTCAATCTCGGGACGCTCTATCTCCGGGGCGCCGGCATCAAGGCCGACGCGGC
>JAYOEF010000068.1:0-4592 GCA_038106605.1 Alphaproteobacteria bacterium | reverse complement strand
GGCTGCGGCTCGACCGCGTGGGTCTATTCCACCGCCGCCCAGCACCAGTGGCAGATCGGCATGTACGACGACCGCGCCCAGGCCGAGATCTGGGGCGAGAACCCCTATGCCATTTCCGCGTCGTCCTATTCGCCGTCGGGCGTCGCCGTCGAAACCGAAGGCGGCTACCGCGTCACCGGGCGCTGGCTCTACTGCTCGGGCGTTCTCAATTCCGACTACATGATCCTTGGTGCAAAGCTCGCGAAGAGCGCCGACGAGAAGCCCTACGGCCAGGGTTACATCCTTGTGCCGAAGAAGGACTACACGGTCGAGGACAACTGGGACGTCGTCGGTCTCGTCGGTACCGGCAGCAACGATGTGATCATCGACGGCGCGTTCGTGCCGTCCTACCGCATGCTCTCGCTCGAAGATGCGCTGTCGGGCAGTCCGCCCGGCCTCGCGGTGAATGCGAACGACCTGTGGAAGGTTCCGTTCTTCGCCGCGATCACGATCTGCCTGTGCGGCCCGGCGATGGGCATGGCGCAGGGCGTGCTCGAGGCCTACGTCGAGCAGATCGGCGTCCGCAAGACGCGCGGCGCGGCGCTGAGCCAGCCGCAGTCGATGGCGGACTTCCCGACGATCCAGGCGCGCGTCGCGGAAGCCTCCGCCGCGATCGACGCGGCGAAGCAGCTCATCCGGCGCGACTGCGAGGACATCCTCGCGGTGATGGCGGAGGGGCGGCCGCTGACCGAGGCCGAGCGCGCGCGCAACAAGGGCGATCTCTCCTACGCGGTGAAGATCGCGCGCGGCGCGGCCGATCTCCTGTTCGAGAGCGTCGGCGGCGCCGGGCTCACGAACGCGAGCCCGCTGCAGCGCTTCTGGCGCGATCTCCATGCCGCGTCCAAGCACATCAGCATCAACTGGGACATGTGCTCGACGCTCTACGGGCGGGTCGCCTTGGGGCTTCCTGCGGGCACTGCGCAGTTCTGACGTCGGACATTCGCCCGACATTGCGGCGGCTTGATCCCGAAACGCCGCCCCTGTAGACAGCGCGCAAACCGAACCGACGCGCCGGACCATCATGGACACCCAGTACATCCTCACCACCGTCTGCCCCGACCGTGCGGGCCTCGTCGCCGCCATCTCCGGCTTCCTCGCGGACTCGGGCTGCAACGTCATGGAAGGCGCGTTCTTCTCGGACCGCGACTCCGGCCGCTTCTTCGGCCGGTCGGTTTTCCGCATCGAGCGCGACGGCGTGACGCCCGGCATGATCGGCTCGTGGTTCGGCCAGGTCGCGCACAAGTTCGACATGGAATGGGACATCTTCGACACGTCGAAGCCGATGAAGGTGATGCTCCTCGTCTCGAAGTTCGACCACTGTCTGAACGACCTCCTGTACCGCTATCGCATCGGCGCGCTGCCGATGGAGGTGACGGCCATTGTCTCCAACCACCCGGACGCGAAGCCGCTCGCCGACGCCGCCGGCATTCCCTACCGCCACATCCCGGTGACGAAGGACACGAAGCCCGAGGCCGAAGCGGAGCTGTTCTCGTTCGTCGAGGAGACCGGCACCGACCTCGTCGTGCTCGCGCGCTACATGCAGGTGCTGTCGGACGATCTCTGCCGCAAGCTCGGCACGCGCGCGGTCAACATCCATCACTCGTTCCTGCCGGGCTTCAAGGGCGCGAAGCCCTATCACCAGGCGTTCGAGCGCGGCGTGAAGCTGATCGGCGCGACGGCGCATTTCGTCACGTCGGACCTCGACGAGGGTCCGATCATCGAGCAGTCGGTCGAGCGAGTCGATCACACGGTCCAGCCGGACGAGATGGTCGCGGTCGGCCGCGACATCGAGAGCGTCGTGCTCGCGCGTGCCGTCCGCTACATCCTCGAGCGCCGCGTGCTCCTCAACGGCTCGAAGACCGTCGTTTTCCGCTGATCCTCAGTTGCGGCGCAGCCGCTCGTCGAGGAACGCCGCGATCTCGCCCATGAATTCGGGGCGCGGCGCGGCGAACCAGGTCCGCTTGACCGGGTGATTGCGGACGAAGCGGAAGCGCTTGTAGTGCTTCATCAGCGACACCGAAAGCTCGTCCGCCGTCCTGAGCGCCGTCCGGCTTTCCTTCGTTCCCACCATCAGCAGGATCGGCGCGCGGATCCGCGTGACCGCGTCGCCCGCGAAGAACTCGCCGAGGTTGAGCGTCTCCGCCGTCATCCGCCGGCTCGACAGCCGGGAGGGCGACAGGAGGACGACCGCGCCGAGATCCGGCATCGACGAAGCCGCCCAAAGGGCGATGGTCGCACCCTCCGCGTAGCCGACGAGGCCGATGCGCGCGGGATCGACGTCCTTTCGTGCGCGGAGGTAATCGAGCGCCGCGAGCGTCGCCGCAAGTCCTTCTCCGATCGCCACATCGCCGGTCTTCGCCTCGTAGGGCGTCGCCCGGATCGGCGCCAGCGCGACGAAGCCGCGCGCGGCGAAGGCCGAGGCGAACGCGCCCGGATCGTGCCCGCCGTCGACGGAGGCTTCGAGCCCGTGCTCCCGCACCGACGCGCCGTGCAGGAACACGACTGCGGGCGCGCGTCCGGTGCCGTTGGGCCGGGCGAGTTCCGCCTTGAGGACGGGGCCGGTCGGCAGCGTGAGCTCCACCGTCTCGGCCCGCGCCGGTGTGGCGAGGGCAAGAAGGAGGAGCGCTGCTGCCGGCCGTATCACCATGCCGTCCAGCCCCCGTCGATGACGATGCTAGTGCCCGTGATCAGCGCCGATGCCGGCGAGGCGAGGAAGAGGACGGCGCCCATGATGTCCTCGAGGCGGCCGAGCTCTCCCATCGGAATGCGCGAGAGCGTGTCGGCCCTGAACGCCGGGTTCTCGAAGAAGGGTGCCGTCATCGGCGTCACGATGAAGGTCGGGCCGACGGAATTCACGCGGATCCTGTGCGGCGCGAGCTCGACGCCCATCGCTTTGGTCATGCCCTCGATCGCGTGCTTCGACGTGCAGTAGACGGTGCGGTTGGGTGCGCCGACATGGCCCATCTGCGACGACATGTGGATGATCGAGCCGCCGGTGCCGCCCGCCATCATGCGCTTCGCCGCCGCCTGCGAGACGAAGAAGGCGGATTTCACGTTGAGCGCCATGATGCGGTCGAAGTGGTCCTCGGTGACGTCCTTGTAGGGTTCCGGGATGTTCATGCCCGCGTTGTTGACGAGGACGTCGATGCGGGGAAGCGCGCCCACGGTGCGCTCGATGGCGGCGATGTCGGTGACGTCGCAGACGAGCGGCCGGGCGGTTCCGCCCTCGGCCTCGATCTCTTCCGCGACCGTTTCCAGCTCGCTCGCGGTGCGGCTGACGAGAACCACCTCGGCGCCCGCGCCGGCGAGGGCGAAGGCGCAGGCGCGCCCCAGTCCGCGGCCCGCGCCGGTGACCACCGCGACCCGTCCATCGAGCCGCATTTCCGGGGTCCTGAGGGGCCTTTCCGCCGCCGCCGTATCGCCCATGTTCCGCTCTCCCCCCTTATCTTGACATGCCCTGACCGTTCTAACCTAATGCGGCCAACAGACGCCAACAACGAAGATGGGAGGAACGTCATGGTCCACAAATATTCCGAGCGCCGGTTCGACATCAAAAAGCTCCGGGAAACCGCGGAGCGCTGCAAGAACTGGGGCAAGTGGGGACCGGACGACGAGGCCGGGACGCTCAACTATATCGGGCCGCAGGAAATCATCGCGGCTGCTGGATTGATCAAAAAAGGCAAGACCTTCTCGCTCGGCCTCAACTTCGACAACAAGGGTCCGCAGTCGGGCCTGTGGGGCAACCGGTTCAACCCCATCCACACCATGCTCGCGACCGGCACCGACGCCGTTGCCGGCAACCAGGACGCGGGCGGCATCCGTTACGCCGACGACATGGTCTCGCTGCCGCTCCAGTGCGGCACCCAGTGGGATGCGCTCGGCCACATCTTCTACGACGACAAGATGTGGAACGGCTACGACGCGGCGCTGGTCGATTCCAACGGCGCCCAGAAGAACGGCATCGAGAAGGTCAAGGACCGGATGGTCGGCCGCGGCGTGCTGCTCGACATCGCCAAGCACACCGGCGTCGCGGCGCTGTCCGAAGGCGACGCGATCTCCCGCACCGATCTCGATGCGTGCGCCGAGGCGCAGGGCGTCGAGGTGAAGAAGGGCGATTTCGTGCTCGTCCGCACCGGCATGATGGAAGAGCGCCTCAAGAACGGCTGGGGTGGCTATGCAGGTGGCGATGCGCCGGGCCTGTCGTTCGACACCGCCGAGTGGCTCTACGAGAAGCAGGTCGCCGCGATCTGCTGCGATACCTGGGGCTGCGAGGTGCGCCCGAACGAGACCAAGGACGCGCAGCAGCCCTGGCATTGGGTCGTGATCCCGATGATCGGCATCACCATGGGCGAGATCTTCGTGATGGGCGAGCTTGCCGACGACTGCGCCGCGGACGGGGTTTGGGAGTTCTTCTTCTGCGCGCCGCCGCTCCCGGTCACGGGCGGCGTCGGCTCGCCGATCAACCCGATCGCGATCAAGTAGGACTTTTCGTTACCTCCCCCCTCTCCCTAACCCTCTCCCCGAGGGGGAGAGGGGACGTCCTTCGGGACACG
>JAYOEF010000067.1:0-17306 GCA_038106605.1 Alphaproteobacteria bacterium | reverse complement strand
TTCGGCTCGTGCCTCTACATCCTCACCGAGATCCTGCCGCGCTACGGCGTCGAGACGACCATCGTCGACGGCACCGACCTCGAACAGTGGGAAAAGGCGCTGAGCCGTCCGACGCGCTGCGTCTTCGTCGAGACGCCGTCGAACCCCGGCCTCGACATCATCGATATCCGCTCGGTCTCGGAGCTTGCCCATAAGGCAGGCGCGAAGGTGATCGTCGACAACGTGTTCGCCTCCCCGCTCCTGCAGAAGCCGCTCGCGCTCGGCGCCGACATCGTCGTCTATTCCGCGACCAAGCACATCGACGGACAGGGACGCTGCCTCGGCGGCATCGTCCTCGGCGACAAGGACTACTGCGAGAACACGCTGAAACCCTTCCTGCGCCACACCGGCCCGTCGCTCAGCCCCTTCAACGCGTGGGTCCTGCTCAAGGGCCTCGAGACGCTCGACCTCCGCATCCAGCGTCATTGCGCCAACGCCCAGAAGATCGCGACCTACCTGAGCGGTCTCGACGACCTGTCCAAGGTCCGCTATCCCGGGCTCGAGAGCCACCCCCAGCACAAGTTGGCGGCCTCGCAGATGACGGATTACGGCAATGTCGTGACCTTCTCGCTCAAGGCCGGCAAGGAAGGTGCGTTCCGTTTCATGAACGCTCTCAAGATGATCGACATCTCCAACAACCTCGGCGATTCGAAGAGCCTGATGACCCATCCGGCGACGACGACGCACCAGCGCCTCGCCGCGGAAGACCGGCTCAAGCTCGGCATCGACGACGGAATGGTCCGCCTTTCGGTCGGGCTCGAAGACCCGGACGACGTAAAGGACGATCTCGAACAGGCCTTCGCGGCGGCTCGATCGTAAATCGGCGGAAAGCATCCTCCACACGGGCGGCGGATTTTCCTGCCGCCCGATTTGCACTAGACTGCGCCCGACAAGAACACGGACATCCGCCCATGTATTCTGCCGTCACGCGCGCGATCCGGGTCCAGGTGGAGCCCGTCTATCTCGACGATCAGTCGGAACCGGAAAAAGGCCAGCATGTCTGGGCCTATCGCGTCCGCATCGCCAACGAAGGCACCGAAACGGTGCAACTCGTGACACGCTACTGGCACATCACCGACGGGTTCGGGCGCATCCAGGAGGTCCGCGGGGCCGGCGTGGTGGGCGAGCAGCCGGTCCTCAACCCGGGAGAAAGCTACGAATACACGAGCGGGACACCGCTGCCGACGCCGTCCGGCATCATGCGGGGGTCGTACCAGATGCGCACTCCGGCGGGCGAGCGGTTCGACATCGAGATTCCGGCATTCTCGCTCGACAGCCCTCATGAAGCCCGCCGGCTGAACTGAGCGCCGCAGGCTCCCGACCGTGCTCGATTTCCGTCCGATCCTCTACATCATCGGGATCCTGCTGACCACACTGGCGGCGGCGATGTGCGCGCCGATGGTCGCCGATCTCGTCGTCGGACACAGAGACTGGAAGGTGTTCGCGGGCGCGGCATCGCTGACATCGTTCACGGGCGTGACCCTGATGCTCGCGACGCGCGCGCCGCCCGAGCGCCTCACCGTGCGCCAGGCGTTCATCCTGACGACCGCGAGCTGGGTCGCTATGACGTTCTTCGCATCGCTGCCGTTCGCATTCGCGGATCTGGAGCTCAGCTTCACCGACGCCTTCTTCGAATCCATGTCGGGCCTGACGACGACGGGCTCTACCGTCATCAACAACCTCGACGGCGCGCCGAGCGGCATCCTGCTGTGGCGTGCGATCCTGCAATGGCTCGGCGGCATCGGCATCATCGTGATGTCGGTCGCGATCCTGCCGATGCTGAAGATCGGCGGCATGCAGCTGTTTCGAACCGAATCCTCCGACCGCTCGGAGAAGGTTCTGCCGCGCATTGCCCAGGTCGCGAGCGGTGTGGGCTTCACCTACCTCGGCCTCACGGTGCTTTGCGCCGGGCTTCTCTGGGCGGTCGGGTTCAAGGGGTTCGATGCGATCGCCCACGCCATGACGACGATCGCGACCGGCGGTTTCTCGACGCGCGACGCCTCGGTGGGCGCGTTCGGCAATCCCATCGCCGAGGTGATCATCACCGTCTTCATGCTGCTCGGCGCACTTCCCTTCGTCCTCTACCTGCAGGCGATGCGCGGCAGGCCGCTCGACCTGTTCCGCGATACGCAGGTCCGCTGGTTTTTCTCTATCGTCGCGATCTCCATCATCGCCGTCGCCGTGGCCCACGACTTCAACAACGATATCGGCCTGGGACGGGCCCTCCGGGAGAGCGCATTCAATACCGTGTCGATCATGACGGGGACGGGATACGCATCGGCCGACTATGCGTCATGGGGCGGTTTCTCGGCGGGCGTGTTCTTCTTCATCATGTTCATCGGTGGGTGCGCCGGATCGACGACCTGCTCAATCAAGATCTTCCGCTTCCAGGTGCTCTACGAGACCTCGAAGGTGCAGATGAAGCGCCTCATCCGGCCGCACGGCGTGTTCGTCGCCACCTTCAACGGCCAGCCGATCTCGGACGAGGTCGAGAACTCGGTGATGAGCTTCTTTTTCCTGTTCACGGTCACGTTCGCCGCCATCGCGATGGCGCTTCATTTCATCGGGCTCGACTTCCTCACCGCGATCTCGGGTGCGGCGACGGCGATCTGCAACGTCGGCCCGGCGCTTGGCGACATCATCGGTCCGACCGGTAACTTCTCGGCACTGCCGGATAGCGCCAAGTGGGTGCTGTCGATCGGCATGCTGCTCGGCCGGCTCGAGCTGTTTACCGTGCTGGTTCTGTTCGCCCCCTGGTTCTGGCGGAGCTGATGGCGGCCGCGCGGGAAGCCGCCGTCTCGATCCTGCGCGATCTCGTCGCGTTCGACACGACCTCGTACCGCTCCAACCTCGATCTCATCGACTATGTCCGCGATTTTCTCGCGGCGTACGGCGTCAACTCGCATCTCGTCCCCTCGGACGACGGGCGCAAGGCCAACCTGTTCGCCACCGTCGGGGCCTCACGGCCGGGCGGCATCGTGCTGTCAGGGCATACCGATGTCGTCCCCGTCGACGGGCAGGGCTGGTCGAGCGATCCCTTCGCCGTGGAGGAACGCGACGGCAGGCTCTACGGCCGCGGCACCGCCGACATGAAGGGCTTCATCGCCTGCGCGCTCGCCTCCGTGCCGGCCCTCGCGGAAACCGCGCTGCCGCGCCCGGTCCACTTCGCCTTCTCCTACGACGAGGAAGTCGGATGCCTCGGCGTCGGGCGGATGATCGATGCCATTCTGGAGACGCTGCCGCAGCCGGCCGCGGTGATCGTCGGCGAGCCCACGTCGATGCGTATCGCCGCGGCGCACAAGGGCATCTGCGCGATGACCACGACCGTGCGCGGGCGCGAGGCCCATTCGAGCCGCCCGCAGGACGGCGTGAACGCCATTGCGGCAGCCGCCGACCTCGTCGCCGCGATCTACCGGATCGGCGACGCGCTGGCCGAGACCGAACGCGACGACCGCTTCGACCCGCCGTTCACCAGCTTCAACGTCGGCAGCATCGAGGGCGGCGACGCGATCAACATCATCGCCCGCGAATGCACGCTGAAATGGGAATTCCGCCCGATCCCGGGCGCCGAACCCGACGCCATTCTCGGCCGCGTCGAGGACTACGTCGCCCGCGACCTGCTGCCGCGGATGAGGGCGGGCGCACCATCGACCTCGGTCGAGACGGTTCGCGATCTCCAGGTCCCACCGTTCGAGGCGGGCGACGGCTCTCCCGCCGTTGCGATAGCACGCCGCGCGACCGGCGACAACGACAGCGGCACGCTCGCCTTCGTCACGGAAGCGAGCCTGTTCGCGAAGGCCGGATTGCCCGCCGTGATCTGCGGCCCGGGCGACATCGCCCAGGCGCACCAGCCGGACGAGTTCGTCGCGCTCGATCAGCTCGACGCCTGTCTCGATTTCATCGAAAGGGTGGCGGGGGACGCCTGAGCCCGTTGAGAGCCCGCAGGGCTACTTTATCCAGGCGCCCATGTGCTCGCGGAGCTGGGACTCCAGCGCCGTGTTGAGATCCGAGAGGAGGTTCTCCGTCATCTCGAACCAGATCTTCTCGCGCTCGTTAATCGAGAGATTCTCGGGCACCGTACGCGACCGCTTGGTCGTCGCCTCCGCGGTGGCGCGCACGCTGCCGCTCTCGTCGAGCATCTCGACGCTCATCTCCATGACCGCATCGTAGCGTTCGGACTGGTCGGTCGTGAACGCGCCCTTGAGGCCGGTGCTCCGCTGCAGAGGCACCTCGACCACGCTCGCCCGCTTGAGGACGACGCGCGCAACGCCGGAGGCACCCGCTGGCTTCAGCCGGTCACGCCCCCAATTGAGCGCAGACGCTGACGGAGACACCGGAAAGAGGTGCTCGACGTTGGGCGCAGAGGCGGGCGACGCATATCGGTTCTCGACCTCGACTCGCGCAACGTTCAAAGGGATCTGCGGCAGGTGCGCGAACGATATCTGCGGATATGCAGGCTTCTGCACTGTGGTTTCGCAGCCGGCGAGAAGAAGCGCGCCGAACGCAATGCATCCGGCAAGACGGAAGAGCCTGTTCATGCCTGACCCCCAGGAAGGAAAAACGGACAACGGTTATATGTGAATCGCGGACGCCGACATCAAGCGCCGTAGAGTCGGTCCAGGTCGGTTTCGGAAAAAGCATAGTCGGTGCCGCAGAACTCGCATTTCACAACGACATCGTCGCCGACCTTAAGATCCTCGATCTCGCTTCGCGGGAAGGACTTCAGCATCGTCTCGACGCGCTCGGCCGAACAGCGGCATTGCATGAACACGGGCGCGGCATCGTAGACGCGCACGCCGTCCTCGTGGAACAGCCGGTAAAGCAGATCGTGCGGATGGAGCCTCGTGTCGAGCAGTTCCTCGTCCTCGCAGCTGCTCATCAGAATGACGGCGCGGCGCCACGCGTCCTCGAACTCCTCCTCCGCCTGCTCACCCGATAGCAACGCGCGGCCCTCGGGCGGCATCTTCTGGACGAGCAGCCCGCCCGCGCGCCAGCTTCCGGCACCGTCGCGCCCGGAGGTCAGCTTCACTGCACCCTCGAATTGGTCGGACTGGCGGAAATAGTTGTGGGCGCAGTCCGAAAGGCGCTGGCCCGACAGGTCGACGATGCCCTGGTAACGGTCGGCGTCATCCCCCTGGTCGACGGTGAAGGCGAGATAGCCTGCGCCGAGCAGATGCGGGACCGGACTGTCACGCCATGCATCGCCCGCTTCGGCAAGATGCCCGGCATCGAACTGGGCGTAACCGCGGAGCGCGCCTTCGGTCGTCATGTCGGCGACGACGAGACCGACCGGACCGTTGCCCTTCGCCTGCAATGAGAAAACGCCGTCGAACTTGAAGATGCCGGCGACGAGCGCGGCGAGCGCGAGCATCTCGGACAGGAGCGCAGCGACCGGCTCCGGATAGTCATGGCCGCCGATCACCCGTGCAGCGGCAGGGCCGAGCCGCACGAGGCGTCCGCGCGCCGCCCCGCTCTCGATCTGGAACGGCTGGACGATGTCGTCGGGAACGGGAACCGGGCCTGCGCCTTCCATTCAGTCCTTCGCTGCGGCGTTTCGGTTGCGCGCGGTTACGGCCGCGCGGTTACTGGAGGCACCAGGCGAGAATGCCCTTCTGCGCGTGCAGGCGGTTTTCCGCCTCGTCCCAGACCACGGACTGCGGCCCGTCGAGAACGCCCGACGTCACTTCCTCGTCGCGGTGCGCGGGAAGGCAGTGCATGAAGATCGCATTCTTTGCGGCAAGCTGCATCAGGCGCTCATCGACCCGATAGGGCGACAGCAGGTTATGACGCTTCTCGACCTCGGTATCCCCCATCGAGACCCAGGTGTCGGTCATGACGCAGTCGGCGCCGTCGACGGCTTCTTCGGGATCCGTCGTCGACAGGATCGATGCACCCTCCGACCGGGCCCACGAAATCGCCTCCTCCGACGGAGCGAGCTCGGGCGGACAGGCGAGCCGCATCTCGAATTCGAACCGCGCAGCGGCCTCGATCCAGGTGCGCGCCATGTTGTTGCCGTCGCCGCACCATGCAATGCGCTTTCCGGAGATGTCCCCGCGATGCTCTTCGAAGGTCATGACGTCCGCCATCACCTGGCAGGGATGCGAGCGGCCTGTCAGCCCGTTGATGACCGGCACCTCGGCATTGCGGGCGAGTTCCAGCAGCGTCTCATCCGCCGTGGTGCGGATCATGATGGCATCGACGTAGCGGGAGAGCACGCGCGCCGTGTCGGCTATGGTCTCACCGCGGCCGATCTGCATGTCGTGCGGCATCAGTACGACGGTGTGCCCGCCGAGCTCCTTCATCGCGACCTCGAAGGAAACCCGCGTCCTTGTCGACGGCTTCTCGAAGATCATGGCGAGCGTGCGCCCCTCGAACGGGCGCGCCGCGCCGTTCAGGCGCTCGCCTCGCTTGAACGACGCCCCCATATCGAGAATGCGGCGAAGCTCGGACGAAGCGACCTGCGACAGCTCGAGGAAGTGCTTCGGCGTCTTCCGCTTCATTCCTCGAGGTCCTTGCAGGCCTGGTCCAGGATGCCGACAGCCTCCTTGATGTGCGTCGGCTCGATGATCAGCGGCGGCACGAGCCGGACCACGTTGTCGCCTGCAAGCACGGTGAGGAGGCCGCGATCGAACGCCTTCGCGCTGAGCTGCGCGTTGGGCACGACGCACTTCATACCCAGCATGAGACCGACGCCGCGAACCTCGGCGATGACCTTCGGATGCTTAACCGCAAGGCCGTCGAGTTCGGACCTCAGGAGTTTGCCCATTTCCTGGACATGCTCGAAGAAGCCGGCCTTCAGCATGACGTCGAGCACCGCGTTCCCGACCGCGCTCGCCAGCGGGTTGCCGCCGAACGTGCTGCCGTGGGTGCCCGGCGTTATGCCCTTCGCCGCCTCGGCGGTCGCAAGGCAGGCGCCGATCGGAAAGCCGCCCCCGAGCCCCTTGGCAACCGACAGCACATCGGGCTCGACACCCGACAGCTGGTAGCCCCAGAGCTTGCCGGTGCGGCCCATGCCGGTCTGCACCTCGTCGAACATCAGCAGCAGGCCCTGTTCGTCGCAGAGCGCACGCAGGTCCTTCAGAAACTGCGGGTCGACCGGCCGGATGCCGCCCTCGCCCTGCACCGGCTCGATCATGATGCCCGCGGTCTCCGCCGTCACCGCGGCGCGGACCTCGTTCATGTTGCCGACCGGTACCCGGTCGAAGCCCTCGACCGCCGGGCCGAAGCCCGCCCGGTGCACGTCGCTCGCGCCCGCGGCGATCGTCGCGAGGGTGCGGCCGTGGAAGCTGCCGTTGAACACGATCATGCGGTAGCGCTCGGGATGGCCGTTCGCGCTCTGGTATTTGCGCATGACCTTGATCGCGGCCTCGACCGATTCCGCGCCGGAATTGCAGAAGAACACGCGGTCGGCGAAGGAGTACTCGACCAGCCGCGCGGCAAGTCGCTCCTGCTCCGGGATGTGATAGAGGTTCGACGTATGCCAGACCTTGGACGCCTGCTTCGTCAGCGCCTCGAACAGGTGCGGATGATTGTGCCCGAGCGAAACGACGGCGACGCCGGCCCCGAAATCGAGGAACTTGCGCCCGTCCTGGGTCCACAGATAGACACCTTCTCCGCGGTCGAACGCGATATCCGCGCGTCCATATGACGGCATTACGGCCTGTGCTGCGTCCATTTTTCCTGTCCTTTGGGCCCAGAATCGCATTTCGGCCCGTTTCCGGACCGAAAAAAAGCGGGAGTATGTTGACGGGACTGGGTCCTGTCAATCGGCAAGCGGGCTCCGAAGCCCGGAATCCAAGGCGTTCTCGGCAGCTTCCGGTGCATTCGCCCCCCCTCTAGAAGACCTCCATTCCCGTCCGACAGTCCATCACCATGCTCCGGGATTCGAGAGGACGGCCGTCGAAGCGGTCCCTCATCCAGTCGGCGATGAGCGCCCGGACGTCGAGATTGTCGGTCACGCCGTGCACCTCGCCGCGATAGACGACGAGGGTCTTCGGACCCGCGATCTCCTCGTAGAGCGCATAAGTGTGCTCGATCGGGCTGAGATCGTCGTCCTCGCCGGCGACGATCAGGTAGGGGCGGTCGATCTTCGCCCCGAGCCCCTCGAGCGTCAGCGTCTTCGCGAATTCGTCGAACGCCGCCTCGTCCTCGTATCCGGCCATCCACATGAAGCGGTCCTTGAACATCGGAATCGCGACATTGAAGATCGTGTTCATGCCGTTTTCATGACAGACGTAGAATCCGGCCGCCGCCTTGTAGCGCGGATCGGCCGCGAAGATCTGCGTGAGCCAGAACGAGCCCATGCTGATGCCCGTGATCCCGACCTTTCCGGCATCGAGTTCCGGGCGCGTCACGACGTAGTCCATTACGGCGCGGCCGGCGTCGACGAAATTGTCGGCGGTGACCCGGATCCCGCGGGAGATGAGCGCCTCGTTCTGTCCCGGCCCGTCGAAGGCGAGCACCGCCATGCCGCGTTCCAGGAATTTGTCGCCATGGCCGGTGACCAGCATCTCCTTGAAATTGTCCATGCCGCCGAGGAAGACGATGCAGGGCACGCGCCCGTCTCGCACTGGCGGCAGATGCAGCAGACCGGGGAGCGACGTGCCGTCGAACGGAATCTCGACCCGCTCGACCGGCCGGTTGGCGTGGCGGATGAAGCGGTCGTAGCAGGCGTTCTTCTTCGAACTCAGGCTGAGATTTAGGGAATCGCCGTCGCGGTGGATCGGCCCTTGCGCCATGCAGTAGAACGCCGCCGCGGCAAAGTAATTGTCCGCCGCGGTCAGAAGATGGCCGTCACGCTCGGCCTTCTCGGCCATGTTCTCCCGCTTCTCGGCGATGCGCTTCATCTCACGCGTTATCTCGACGAAACGCTTCACGGTGTTGCGCACCGCGCGGATGTCGCCCGCCCCGTCCATGCCGACGGTACACAGCGTCTCTTCGGTCATCGGCCAGTAGAAGTCCGGGCCGTTCGCGCGAATGAGCCGATCGTAGAGCCATTCCTGTTCGCGCATCCGCCGTGCGCGGGCGTTGCCGCTCATGCCGTCTCTCCCTGGTGTTTTTGTACTTTGTCGGGCGATGTTATCGCGAATTCGTCGGCGGGAAACCCGTCGCCGCCGGCGATCGCACGGCCGCTCGCGCAATGCGCCGCGGACATGGCTGCCCTCGAAACCGGAATACCGCCGAAATCCGCCGGAATCCTGCGCGTTTAATCGGCATGGGGCGTTTCCGGTGTTCAATTTATAGCCAAAGAAGAAACGAATAACCGGCGGCCCGAAATCGCAGCGAACGTTCTCCTTGATGGGGCGGAGGGCGTGTTGAATACTTCTTGCGGGACATGTTGCACGGAGCGAGGGATGGACGGAAACGGGCTTGGCCCGACTGCCGCAGCGGCGCGCGAACCGCGCGCCTGGCCCGACAGCGACAGCCTGATCCCCGACTGGATCTACACCGACGAGGAGATCTACAGGCTCGAGATCGAGCGTATTTTCCTCGGCCCGCACTGGAACTTCGTCGGCCTCGCCTGCGAGGTTCCTGAACGGGGCAGCTACATCCGGTCCTACGTGGGCCCCTTCCCCGTGGTCGTCGCGCGCGACATGGACGGGGAATTCCACGTCTTCGAGAACCGCTGCGCGCACCGCGGCGCCGAGTTCTGCCGCGAGTACCGGGGCAAGACCGACGCCTTCATCTGCCCCTACCACAACTGGACATACAATCTTAAGGGCGACCTCTCGGCCATCCCCTTCCGCCGCGGCATCAAGGGCAAGGGCGGTGCGCCGAAGGATTTCGACCTCTCCGCCCACGGACTCCGGAAATTCCGCGTCGCCGAGCGCGGCGGGGTCATCTTCGCCACCGCCTCCGACGAAACGGAGCCGCTCGAGGAGTATCTCGGCCCCGAGGTCGTCGCCGAGTTCGACGCGACCTTCGACGGCGAGATGAAGCTCCTCGGCGTCCACCGGAACGTGATCCCGAGCAACTGGAAGCTCTATCAGGAGAACCTGAAGGACCCGTACCACGCGACGCTTCTGCACACCTATCTGACGACCTTCGGGCTCTTCGTCTCCAGCAACGAATCCAAGATCATGGTCGATCCGCGCGGACGCCACGGCGGCCTCCTGTCGCGGCGATCGGACGGCAAGCCCGACGTCAGCGCCGAAGACCAGTCGAACATGCAGGCGTTCAAGAATACGATGGAGCTCAACGATCCGCGCGTGCTCGACTTCGTGCGCGAATTCGACTCGAAATGGTCCGGCTCGGTGCTCACGATCTTCCCGACTCTGACCGCACTGCGCCAGACCAACATCCTCAACACGCGGCTTCTCGTGCCGCGAGGGCCCAACGAGTTCATCATGCAGTGGGCGGTGTTCGGACGCGCCGACGACGACGAGGCGATGGTCCGCCACCGTCTCCGCCAGAACAACATCTTCGGCCCCTCGGGCTTCCTAGGGATCGAGGACAACGAGGCTCTCAAGTTCGTCCAGGACGGACTGCTGCGCGCCGTGCCGGGCGACGGGCTTGCCGTGCTCGGCGACGACGACGAGACCTCGGACATCATCATTACCGAGCGGGCGATCCGCGGCATGTACCGCTACTACCGCGAAGTCATGGGATTGTGACAATGCCGGAAACCGCCGCGCTGGAAGCCCCGTCCCCGACCGCCGCCGCCCTGCGCGAAGCCCGGTTCGAGATCGAGGAGTTCAACTACGCCTACGCCGAGACGCTCGACCGGTTCGATGCTGACGGCTGGGTGGAGTTCTTCACCGACGATGCGGTCTATTACGTCATCGCCCGCGACAACGCCGAATCCGGGCTGCCGCTCGGCCTCGTCTACTGCGAGGGCAAGGGCATGCTGAAGGACCGCGCCTACGCCCTTCTGAACACCGAGATGTACGCGCCGCGTTATCTCCACCTTTCGATCACCAACACGCGCGCGCTCGCGATCGACGGGCAGGTGATCCGTGCCACCGCGAACTACACGCTGATCGAGACGCTGGTCGACGAGCAGAGCCGCATTCAGCAGGTCGGCAAATACGAGGACGTGTTCCAGCGCGTGGACGGACGCCTGCTCCTGAAGCAGCGCAAGTGCATCTACGACAGCGTGATCGTCAACAACTGCATCGTCTTCCCGGTCTGACGGAACGGACGACACCCGAAACGATTGAGCACAATGGATTTGGAGGTATAGGCCATGGCACAGGAACCGCTCGGAAAGAAAGGGAACTTCTTCCACATTTACAGCTTCTGGGTGAAGCCGGGCATGGGCCCGGAATTCGTCAAGAAGTTCGAGGAATTCGACTATTCGGACACCAACCCGATGCACAAGTCGCCGCACCAGGTGAAGGACGGGGTGATGCTCAAGGACGTCGACGACCCGGATCATTTCTGGCTGATAGCGGAATGGGCGGATGTCGACGAACATCGTCGGATCCTCGTCGAGCTCAAGAAACTTCACCCCGAGTTCGTCTCCTACATCAAGGACGTCGACAAGGGTGCCTTCACGCCGAAGTACGGCGAGATCGTCTCGTCGACACCGCAGGAGATCCTCGACGCCGCCGAATAGGCGTTCGCAGCGTTTCGAACGGAAGGGGCCGGCAGTGACCGGCCCTTTTTCGTCAGCTCTTGAGCTTGTAGCCGGTGACGAACATGCGATGGCATCCGAACCAGAACGCGACGTTGAGCGCGGTCAGGTAGACAACGCCGTAAAGAAGCGGCGCGTCGGAGATGCCGATGAAGCCCGCCCGGAACCCGTCGATCATGTAGAAGAAGGGATTGATGCGGGCGACGGTCTGCCAGAATTCGGGAAGGCGCTCGATCGAGTAGAACGTGCCCGACAGGAACGACAGCGGCGTGATGATGAAGTTCGTGATCGACGCGACGTTGTCGTACTTGTCCGCCCAGATCGCCGCCATCAGCCCGGCAAGCGACATCAGGAGCGACGCCGATATCGCGTAGAACGCGACCACCCAGATGTTGGCGATGGCAAGAGGCGTCGCGAGTTCCATGACGACGCCGACGAGGATCGCGACCAGGACGCCGCGGGTCACACCGCCGGCGACGAAACCGATCGCGAGTTCGGCCGGCGTCAGCGGCGGCATCAGCAGATCGACGATGCTGCCCTGGATCTTCGCGATCAGCACCGACGACGAGACGTTGGCGAACGAATTCTGGATCACCGCGAAGATGATCAGGCCCGGCGCGAGAAACACGGCGAACGGAACGCCCTGCACGGTTTCGACCGCATGCCCGAGCGCGAGCGAGAAGATCGCGAGGAACAGGAGCGTCGTCACCATCGGCGCGACGAGCGACTGGAAGCCGACCTTCCAGAAGCGCTGGACCTCCTTGAGATAGTGGGTCCAGAGACCGATCCAGTTGACGCGGCCGGTACCGCGCAGGGGTCTGTCGGGGGATCTGTCGGGTTGCCTGTCGGGCGCGGCGTCCAATCAGTCCTCCGCTTTCGGTGCGAACGCCGGGTCGCCGTTGCCGGCATCGATGCGGACATGGGCGGGCGGTGCGCCGCCGCCCTTCGCCTCGCCGAAATAGATTGTCTGGTGCGGGAACGGAATCTCGATACCGAGTTCGTCGAACTTCCGCTTCATCCGCCTGTTGAATTCGCGACCGACCTGCCACTGCTTCGTCGGCTTGGTCGTGAACCGCGCCCGGATCATCACCGCGGAATCGCCGAAGCTGTCGAGCCCGAGAATCTCGAGCGGCTCAAGGATGAGCTGGCCGAACTCCTCGTCCTGCTGCATCTCCGCCCCGAGCGCCTTGAGTACCTCGATCACCTCGTCCACGTCCTCGCGGTAGGCAACTCCGATATCGAAGACGTAGCGCGAATAGTCCTTGGTCATGTTCTCGACCGTTGTGACCGAGCTGAACGGGATGATGTGGACATTGCCGGAGAGGTCGCGCAGCCGGATCGTGCGGATCGTGATGTCCTCGACGACACCGGCCTTGTCGCTGACACGCACCACGTCACCCACGGCGAACTGGTCCTCGGCGAGGATGAAGATTCCGGTGATGACGTCCTTCACGAGCGTCTGGGACCCGAAGCCGATGGCAAGGCCGACGACGCCGGCGCCGGCGAGCAGAGGCCCGATATTGACACCGATCTCCGAGAGCACGATGAAGCCGACGATCGTCGAGACGACGATGACGAGCGCCTTCCGCAGCAGCGGCAGCAGCGTCTTCGCACGGGCGCTGATGGAAAGCTCGCCCTTCTCGCCGCGAGAGAGATACCGCTCGATCATCGACGAGATCATTTCCGAGAATACGACGGCCACAGCGATGACGAAGGCGCTGGTCACGACGCTTCCCGCAATCCGCGCACCGGCCGGCGTCGACAGCCACTGGAAGGATCCGATGCCCCAGGCCTCCAGGATCGCGAATGCGGCAAGGACGACGATCGCACCAGTGATGAAGACATGAAGAACTGCAAAGTAGCGGTTCGCCCGCCCTGCAAGCCCCGGATACTGCTCGATCACCTCGGCGCGGAGACCGAAGCCGCGATCGACGGCGTTGCGCGAGGCGAGCACGAGAAGCTTCGCCGCGAGCAGGATGACGATGCTGAGCGCCGTCGCACGGAAGACGAACTCGAAGCCGCCCTCGATCTCCAGCGCCCAGACCAGATAGACCGCGGCAAGGTAGAGGACTGCGAGCACGTGCCAGATATCGGCCAGCCGACGGCGAACGACCGTCATGCCCGGCATCGATTCCCGCTCCGGGCCGCGGATCCATTCACCGACGGTCGTACGGTTCTGCAGGACGAATACGACGAGCAGGAGGGCAAGCAGAAGGCCGATCGCCTTGGTCAGTACGACGTACCCCTCCTTGGGCATGCCGAGCAGGAGCGCGGCCTCGGCGAGGAAGTAGCCGTAGACCGCGAGATCGGTGACCCGCCGGACCCAGACGACGACATAGTTGGCGGTCTCGTCGTCGATGGCGATGAGGCGGAGATGCGTCGCCCGCGGCACGAAGAACAGACGTGCGATCGCGAGGATCGCGCGCGAGATCACGCTCGCGTTGACGAGCGAAATAGTGACGAGCCGTGTGACCTGCGAAGGATCGAGAAGGGGGAGAACGGCGTAGGCGGCCGCCGCGAAGGCCGCGATCGGCACGACGTCGAGCACGGTCCGGGCAAGGAGGAAAGGCAAACGGACCCAGAACCCGTCGCGGGGTTCCCCCTCGATCGCCCGGCGCGGGCGGAGCAGAAGGCGGCGTACGAGCCATTCCGCCGTCAGCCCGACCACGAGCACGATCAGCACTTTCCACAGCACGCGGAGCCAGAGCTCCTGCTGGCGCGGATCTGCCATCTGGCCCTGGAACCAATGTACGAGGCGGGGCGCGTCCAGGATCATGGTCGCGCCGGACACGAGGCCGCTGCTGATGCGCTCGATCCGGTCCGAGAGGAGCGCTACGACCCGCCCGCCGAACCGGTCGGGCGTTGTTTCCTCCGGCGGCGGCGCGGCGGCGGCTCGAAGAGCATTCAGGCGCGCGATGAAGCGTTCGCGGGCTTCCGGCGTTTCGATGGCGGAAATGAGATCGTCGATCTCGCCCGGGCCGAGCGCGCGAGGCGGAGGCCCAGACGCATCCGGATTCGCAGCCCCGGCCTGCGCGGCGGGCAGGGCGGTGCCCCGCGCCTGCGCCCCGGGAACGGCAAGCACCGTACCCAGCACGAGGGCCGCCAGAAACGTTGCGAAAATGCGGAATCTGTGATGCATCGACATCGAAAAAGACACTGGTTCAGGATCGCCCGAACCTATCGGGTCGGGCCGCAGATGTCACGGCCTTGAGCCCGCTAGGCGTCGCCGCGTCGTTCGCCTAAAGTCGCGCGCAAAGGGAGGACGGAATGACTTCAAATGGCAAGACGGCCTGCGACGTGCTCGTCGTGGGCGGCGGCGGTGCTGGCTTGGCAGCGGCAATCGAGGCACGTTCGCTGGGCGCCAGCGTAATCCTGATCGAGAAGAACCCCGAACTCGGCGGCACCACCGCCTGGTCCATCGGCTCGTTCACCGCAACCCAGACGCCGCAGCAGCTCGCCGCCGGGATCAAGGACGATCCGGACGCCCACTTCGCCGACATGCCGAAATTCTCCGGACCTCACGCCGACCGAGATAATCCGGCGCTGCGGCGCATCTTCGTCGACCACGCCAACGAGACGCTGCGCTGGCTGATGGCGCTCGGCGTCGAATTCTACGGGCCGATGCCCGAGCCGCCGCACACCAAGGCACGCATGCACAACGTGCTGCCCAACTCGCGCGCTTATATCGTCCGCCTCGGGCGCCATGCGCGGAAGATCGGCGTCGACGTACGCTGCGGCGTGCGGGCGACGCGCTTCCTCACGGAAGACGGCCGCGTCGTCGGCATCGCCGCCGATGGCCCCTCCGGACCGATGGAGATCGCAGCGCGCGCCACCGTGCTTGCGAGCGGCGACTACGCCGCGAGCGAAAGCCTGAAGGCGAAATACATCTCGGAAGAAATCTCCCGCGTCGACGCGATGAACCCGACGGCGACCGGCGACGGCCACGAGATGGCGTTTCCGCTCGGCGCCCGCGTGATCAACGGCGACGTGCTGTCGGGCCCGAACCTCCGCTTCCTGCCGCCGCCCAAGGAAACGCTCGACCGCCGCCTGCCGCCGTCGCGCCTCGTCACCAAGGCGATGAAGTTCGCACTCCAGTACGCGCCGGCGAGCCTGCTGCGGCCCTTCGTTCTCCGCTTCACCACGACGTCGATGGCGCCCGAGCTCGATCTCTTTCGCAACGGCGCGTTGCTCGTGAACAAGACGGGAGCGCGCATTGCCGCGCCGCCGCCGCAGCTCGGGCTCCGCATCGCCGAGCAGCCGGACAAGATCGGCTACGTTCTGCTGGACTCGACGCTTGCCCGGCTGTTCTCGTCCTGGCCCAACTTCATCGCCACCGCACCCGGCGTCGCCTACGCCTATTTCGACGATTTCCGGAAGACGCGACCCGACATCTTCTTCAGGGCCGACACGGTCGACGAGCTTGCCCGCATGACCGGCATGGACGCGGCCGCGCTGAAGGCATCGGTCGCGACCCACAACGCGGCGGGCCCGGAGACGCCGTTCGCGAAGCCCCCCTTCTATGCGCTCGGCCCAGCCAAGAGCTACATCGTGCTCACCGACGGCGGCCTCGCGGTCAACGAGCGGCTGGAACTCCTCGGCGAGGGCGACCGGCCGATCCCCGGCCTCTGGGCGGCGGGATCGGCAGGCCAGGGCGGGCTCATGCTCAAGGGACACGGTCACCATATCGGCTGGGCGTTCGTCTCGGGACGGCTCGCCGGGCGGGCTGCGACGCTTTCGGCGAGAAACTAGACGCCGATTCCCTTGCGGGGGCTGGCACGGACGCGGCGAGGCGCTAAAGTTCGCACACCTAACGCACGTCCCGCTTCGTCCCCCGCAGTACGGATTCCGCGATGACCAGCCAAGGCTCCGACATTGAAATCGCGCGCGCCGCGAAGATGCTCCCCATCGGCGAGATCGGCGCGAAGCTCGGCATACCAGACGACGCGCTCCATCCCTACGGCCGCACAAAGGCGAAGGTCGACTACGGCTTTCTGGAGTCGCTGAAAACGCGGCCGCAGGGCAAGCTGATCCTGGTGACCGCGATCACGCCGACGCCCGCGGGCGAGGGCAAGACGACGACCACCGTCGGGCTCGGCGACGGGCTCAACCGCATCGGCAGGAAGACGACGATCTGCGTCCGCGAACCTTCGCTCGGCCCGTGCTTCGGCATGAAGGGCGGCGCGGCCGGCGGCGGCTACGCGCAGGTCGTGCCGATGGAGGACATCAACCTCCATTTCACCGGCGACATGCACGCGATCGGCGCGGCGCACAACCTGCTCTCCGCCATGGTCGACAACCACATCTACTGGGACAACGCCCTCGCCATCGACGCGCGCCGGGTCTCGTGGCGACGGGTCGTCGACATCAACGACCGCGCGCTTCGAGACATCGCGGTCGGGCTCGGCGGCGTCGCCAACGGCTTCGTGCGCCAGACCGGATACGACATCACGGTCGCCTCCGAGATCATGGCGATCTTCTGCCTCTCCACTTCGCTAGAGGATCTGGAACGCCGCCTCGGCAACATCGTCGTCGCCCAGACGCGCGACCGCAAGCCGGTGCGGGCGCGCGACCTCCAGGCCGATGGCGCGATGTCCGTCCTCCTCAAGGACGCGCTGATGCCGAACCTCGTGCAGACGCTCGAGAACAATCCGGCCTTCGTCCACGGCGGGCCGTTCGCCAACATCGCGCACGG
>JAYOEF010000066.1:0-17370 GCA_038106605.1 Alphaproteobacteria bacterium | reverse complement strand
AGGCGACCGCCGCGCGCGCGAATCCGAGATCGCCGAAGGCAAGGTCGGCCGGTCCTTTCCCGGCGCGGAAACGATAGGGCGGACGAAGCTGGTAGTCGCGTTCCCTGCGCTCCGTCGGCTCCAGCGCGGTTTGCGCCTCGAAGACCGCATGCTGCCATCCGATCCAGTTGGCGCGGATTCCGGTCTCGCCGTCGGGAACGCACGACAGTCGGCCGCCGATGGTCTCGCCGACCGCGTCGAGCACGGCATCGGCATCAGAAAGCGGAATGGAGCCTACGAGAAGAAGCGGGAAGGGGGAGGGCAAATTCGGATTCCTGAGACGAGACCGGACGCGATAGTCTCGCCCGGAACCGGTCGAGATATAGGACGGAAGCGCGTGCCGCACCCGTACTAAATTCGTCCGGGGTTCGGTCACATAATTCGAAGGGAGGAACATCCGCATGCTCACCATCAAGCGTCTGTCGCGCGACGAGGCTTTCATCATGATCGAGGCGGCGGAAAAGAAAGCCGCGGAGATCGGCATGCCGCAGGTGATCGCCGTCGCCGACGAAAGCGGCAACCTGATCGCGTTCTCGCGCATGGACGGCGGCAAGGCGAGCTCGATCCAAATCGCGATTGCCAAGGCGTTCACGGCAGGCGCCGCCCGCAACCCGACCATGTTCTACAACCAGCACTGCGTTCCCGGTTCGCCCGCCTTCGGCATCCATGTCTCGAACGACGGGAAGTTCTGCACGATCGGCGGCGGTCTTCCCGTGATGTCGGGCAAGGACTGCATCGGCGGTATCGGCGTGAGTTCGGGGACGCCCGCTCAGGATATCGAGGTCGCCGAGGCCGGCGTGCAGGCACTCGCGGCCCACTGGAAACGGGCGAAAAGCGGAAAGAAGGGTACAAAGAAGTAGAGCGTTCTATCCGGCGCCCGTATTGCGGCCGGAAAATTATTTCGCCTTGTTGCGAAAAAGGAATGGACCGGGAATCTAAGTTGCCCGAATGGGTGCGTTGGTAGAAAATGTTTCCGTTGCGGCGAAAAACGCCGCGGGCTGCGCTAAGTCGTCGGCCTGAACCCAAAATGGGAGGAAACGAATGACCACGACACTCGAGAAGCGTTCATCGCGCCGCAAGTTCCTCAAGGGCGGCGTGGCGGCCGCCGGCGCCGCGACCGCGATGGTCGCGATGCCGCAGGTTTCGCGCGCCCAGACCGTGACCCTGAAGATGCAGGGGTAGTGGGGTGCGAAGGATATTTTCTCCGACATGGCCCGGCAGTACGTCGAGCGCGTCGAGAAGATGTCCGGCGGCCGCCTCAAGATCGACTACCTGCCTTCCGGCGCGGTGGTTCAGGCCTTCCAGGTGCAGGACGCCTGCCATGACGGCGTGCTCGATGCCGCGCACACGGTGACGGCGTACTGGTACGGCAAGAACAAGGCGGCATCCCTGTTCGGCACGGGCCCGGTCTTCGGCGCCAATGCCTCGCAGATCCTCGCCTGGATCCACTACGGCGGCGGCAAGGAACTCTACCGCGAACTCATCCAGGACAAGCTGAAGCTCAACGTCGTCGGCTTCTTCGCCATGCCGATGCCGACGCAGCCGCTCGGCTGGTTCAAGAAGAAGATCAGTTCGGCCAAAGACATGCAGGGCCTCAAGTACCGCACCGTGGGTCTTGCCACGGACATCATGCAGGGCATGGGGCTTCGCGTGACGCAGCTGCCGGGCGGTGAAATCGTCCCGGCGCTCGAGCGCGGTGTCATCGAGGCGTTCGAGTTCAACAACCCGACGTCCGATCGTCAGTTCGGCGCACAGGATGTCTCGAAGCACTATCACATGGGCTCGTACCACCAGGCCGCCGAGTTCTTCGAGATCATCTTCAACAAGCAGAAGTACGAATCCCTGCCGAAGGAGCTGCAGGCGATCCTCGAATACGCGGCCGAGGCGGCGAACACCGCCAACTACGGTCTCGCGATGGACTCCTACAGCAAGGACCTGAAGGAGCTGATCGAGAAGGACAAGGTCAACGTCTACCGCACCGACACCTCGATCATGCAGGCGCAGCTTGCCTCCTGGGATAAGGTTCTTGAGAAACTGACCCAGGATCCCTTCTTCAAGAAGGTCGTCGACAGCCAGAAGGCATGGTCCGAGCGCGTCGCGTTCTACGACCTCATGAATGCGGCCGACTACAAGCTCGCCTACAACCACTACTTCCCGGGCAAGCTCGCTTTCTGAGTCTGCGGGAAAAGACCGACCGCGGGGCGGCGCACCGGCGCCGCCCCCGGCTTCTGGCGTCTGAGCGTTCGGGGCAGGGATGGAACGGTTCATAAATTTCGCCGACTCGCTTTCGGCATGGTTCGGCAAGGCGTTCGCGTGGTGCATCGTGATCATGACGTTCGGCGTCGGTTACGAAGTGTTCGTCCGCTACGTCCTCAACGACCCCACGGTCTGGGCATTCGATCTCAGCTACATGATGTACGGCGCGCTGTTCATGGTCGGCGGTGCCTACACGCTCGCCCGTGACGGCCATGTCCGCGGCGACTTCCTATACCGGCTGTGGAAGCCGAGGACGCAGGCCCGCGTAGAGATCGTCCTCTATTTCCTCTTTTTCTTTCCCGGCATCCTCGCGCTGATCGTCGCCGGCTGGAAGTATTCCGCGCGTTCGTGGCGTTATGCGGAGGTCAGCGTGATGAGCCCGGCGAACGTTCCCATCTTCCAGTTCAAGTCGATCATGGTGCTCGCGGGGATTCTCCTGTTGGTCCAAGGCATCGCCCAGGTCTGCCGCTGCATCATCTGCATTCGCACCGGCCAGTGGCCGCGCCATCCCGAAGACGTGGAGGAGCTCGAAGACGTGCTGATCCGCGAACACGGACTCGTCACCGTCGATACGCCCGAGGACAAGAAAATATGAGCGATCCCGTCATCGCCGTCGTTATGCTTCTGGCGTTCATTCTCACGATCTTTCTCGGGTTTCCGATCTGCTTCACGCTGATGGCGATGGGCGTCGGCTTCGGCTACTACGCCTATTACGACCCGACGCGGATGCAGACGATCTTCGACAACCGCATCTTCGATCTTTTCGTGAACCAGACCTATTCGGTCATGTCGAACGACGTGCTGACGGCGGTGCCGTTGTTCCTGTTCATGGGCTACGTCGTCGAACGCGCCAACATCGTCGACCGCCTGTTCCATACGCTTTACATCTCCGCGCGCCGGCTGCCGGCGGCGATGGCCGTGGCCGCGCTCATCACCTGCGCCCTGTTCGCGACCGCGACCGGCATCGTCGGCGCGGTCGTCACGCTGATGGGCCTCCTCGCGTTTCCGGCGATGCTCAAGGCCCGCTACGAGCCGAGCTTCGCGTCGGGCGTGATCTGCGCCGGCGGCTGCCTCGGCATCCTGATCCCGCCGTCGATCATGCTGATCGTCTATGCGGCGACGTCCAACGTCTCGATCGTCAAGCTCTACGCGGGTGCGATCATTCCGGGCTTCATGCTCGCAGGGCTCTACATGCTCTATGTGCTCGGCCGCGCGATCCTCAATCCCAGTCTCGCGCCCAAGCCGACGAAGGAGGAGGTCGGCGACTATTCCGCGCTGCAGATCGTGACGATGCTGCTCACGTCGTTCTTTCCGCTTGCGGTGCTGATCCTCTCGGTGCTCGGTGCGATCCTGTTCGGGCTCGCGACCCCGTCGGAGGCGGCATCGGTCGGTGCCCTCGGCGGCCTGATCCTCGCCGTGTGCTACCGCGCGCTTACGTGGCAGCGGCTTCGCGAGTCCGTATACCTCACGATCCGCACCTCGGCGATGGTCTGCTGGCTCTTCGTCGGTTCGTGGACCTTTTCGTCGGTTTTCTCGTTCCTCGGTGGCGAGAAGCTGATCAGCGAGTTCGTCATCGGCCTCGATCTGTCGCCGATCATGTTCCTGATCCTCGCGCAGCTGATCATCTTTCTGCTCGGCTGGCCGCTCGAATGGTCGGAGATCATCATCATCTTCGTGCCGATCTTCCTGCCGCTTCTGCCGCACTTCAACATCGACCCGCTGTTCTTCGGCATCCTGGTGGCGCTCAACCTGCAGACGTCCTTCCTCACGCCGCCGATGGCGATGGCGGCCTACTATCTGAAGGGCGTCTCACCGCCTTACATTCAGCTCGTCCAGATCTTCCGCGGCGTGCCTCCGTTCCTGTCGATGATCTTCCTCGCGATGATCCTGATGTATATCTTCCCCGGCATCGCGCTCTGGCTGCCCGAGGTGGTGTACGGTAAGTGAGGGGAGACGGTTCAATGACGGACGACCTCGCGTGGATGACGGCGAGCGAGCTTGCACCGCTCGTCGCTGAGGGAAAGGTTCGCGCCGCCGAGATCGCGGACGCCTGCCTCTCCGTGTTGGCGGAGCGCGAGCCCGAAGTGCAGGCCTTCGCGTTCGTCGATCCGGCGAACGTGCGCACGCAGGCGGCTGCACTCGACGAATGGAGGCTCACCGGCCGTCCGATCGGCCCGCTCCATGGCATACCCGTCGCTCTCAAGGACATCATCGATACGGAGGACATGCCCACAGAGAATGGCACGGTTCTGGATGCCGGTCGCCGTCCGCGCCGCGATGCCGCTTCCGTATCCGCGCTCCGCGCCGCCGGGGCGGTGATCATGGGAAAGACCGTGACCGCGGAGCTTGCCAACCGGACGCCCGGCGCGACGCGGAACCCGCACGACCCCGAGCGCACGCCGGGCGGCTCGTCGTCGGGGTCCGCCGCCGCCGTCGGCGCCGGCATGGCGCCGCTTGCCGTCGGCACCCAGACGGGGGGATCGGTCATCCGCCCGGCATCCTACTGCGGCACCGTCGGCTTCAAGCCGACGTACGGGCTCCTCTCGCTCCGCGGCGTTCTCTGCCGATCCCATACGCTCGACACGCTCGGCGTGTTCGCGCGCAGCGTCGATGATGCGGCGCTGGTCGCCGAGGTGCTGGCGGCGCACGATCCGGCATCGTCGATGCCGCCGCGTCCGACCCCGCCGCTCGCTTCGGTCGCGCGGACCGAGCCGCCGCTCGCGCCCGTACTCGCGATGGTGAAGGAGCCGTGGTTCGACCGCGCCGATGCGGACATGCAGGACGCCTTTGAGGAGGTGCGGGAGGCGCTCGGTGACATTGCCGACGAAGTCCCGTTGCCGCCGCCGTTTGCCGGTGCGCTCGACCGGCATTCGACGATCAGCCTCGCCGAGCTTTCCAAATACATGACCCCCTACGTGCAGCGGGGCGCAGAAGCGCTGAGCGTACAGATGCGCGGCGATGTCGAGGAGGGGCGAACGATCTCGGCGCGCGATTACCTGATCGCTCTCGACTGGATCGAAATCCTGAACGCCGGGCTTGACGAGATTTTCGAGCGCTACGATGCGATCATCACGCCGGCGGCGCCCGGCGAAGCGCCGGTCGGACTCGGCTCGACCGGCGATCCGAGCTTCAACAGCCTGTGGACGCTGTGCGGAACGCCCGCGGTCACGCTGCCATTGCTTCAGGGTGCGGAAGGAATGCCGATGGGGCTCCAGCTCGTCGGGCCGCGCAACGGAGACGCGCGGTTGCTCCGGACGGCGAACTGGCTAATGCGAAAATTGACGGAAGCGGACTGAGGGATAGGGTAGGGGACCGGACATGGACAAGATTCTCGCGACGCTCGCGATTGCGGTGCTGCTGGGCTTCATCGGTATCCTGCTCTGGTTCGTCGCCAAGCCGAACCTGATCATAATCACCGTTCTCGTGCTCTGCCTCGCGGTCTACGACTTCTGGCGCCAGATGTATCGCGACGGCAGGGAAGGCTGACCGGACGTCAGGCCGCGCCGCCGCTCCGCATCGCCCTGACCATCTCGACCATTGCCGAGAAATCGAGCGCGCCGTCGCGCTCGCCGCAGAAGCGCTCGTAAATCGTCCGCGCGTGTTCGCCGAGGTCGGCGACGGCGCCCGAGCGCTTCGCCGCGTCCTGCGCGAGCGTGAGATCCTTGAGCATCAGCTCGGCGGTGAAACCCGGACGGAAGCCGTTGCTTGATGGCGAAGTCGGAAGGATGCCGGGCATCGGGCAGTTCACGGTCATGGACCAGCAGCCGCCGCTCGATGTGGAGATGACGTCGTAGAGCACCTGGTGATCCACGCCGTTCGCCTCGCCGAGCGAGATCGCCTCGCACACGCCGATCATCGAGATACCGAGGAGCATGTTGTTGCAGACCTTCACGGCCTGGCCCGACGACGGGCCTCCGGCGCGGACGAGCTTCTTGCCCATGGCGAGAAACACGGGCTCCGCGCGATCGATTGCGGCTGCATTGCCGCCCGCCATGAAGGTGAGCGTCGCCGCCTCGGCGCCCCGCATGCCGCCCGACACCGGGGAATCGATCAGTGCGATGCCGCGCTTCGCTGCCGCCTCGTGGATGCGTGCCGTGGTGTCGAGGTCCGTCGTCGAACTGTCGACCAGGATCGTGTTCGGGCCTGCCGCCTCGACGATCCGGTCGGTCTCGAGGAGGACGTCCGCGACCTCGCGTCCCGTCGGCAGCATGGTGAAAACGAAGTCGGCACCGTCGGCGGCTTCGGCGCTCGATTTGGCAGGGGTTACCCCGCGCCCGGCGGCACGCTCGATTTTCGCGGGCACGATATCGTAGCCGGTGACGGCGTGTCCGGCCTTGGCGAGGTTCGCCGACATGGCGCCACCCATATTTCCGAGCCCGATGAAGCCGATTCGTGCCATTGAGTCCTCCCGTGCCTTTTTCATTCGTTGCGGAAAACGGTATCATTTCCCGTCCCGACGCGGAGAAACTTTATGAAGCTCTACACTTGGACTGTCGCTCCCAACCCGCGCCGCGCGCGGATGTTCGTCGCCGAGAAGGGGATCGACATCGAGATCGTCGAGGCCGGCGACGCCGAGAATCCGGCGATCCTCAGTGAGGCGTTCTGCGAAAAGTTCCCGCACCGGCGCGTGCCGCTCCTGGAGCTCGACGACGGCGACTGGATCGGCGAGGCGGCCGCGATCTGCCGCTATCTCGAGGCGATCTATCCGGAGCCCTCGCTCATGGGCCGGAACCCCAAGGAGATCGCGATGATCGAGATGTGGGATCGGATCGCCGAGTGGGAGGGCATGATGGCGGCGGCGGAGGTGTTCCGGAACACCTCGAAAGCGTTCGCGGGGCGGGCGCTGCCCGGCTACAAGAAGGAGATTCCGCAGATTCCGGATCTCGCGGAGCGCGGTAAGGCGCGGCTCATGATGTTCTACGACAAGCTCGACGCGCAGCTCGCGACGCGCGAGTTCGTCACGGGCGACCTGTTTTCGCTCGCCGACATCACCGCGCTGTGCTCGATCGACTTCGCCGGCTGGCGGAAGCTCGGCATTCCGGAAAAATGCACGAACGTCGCGCGCTGGCACGCGGCGGTATCGGCGCGGCCGAGCGCGAAGGTCTAGGGGAAGGTCGTTCCCGTCGGTGCGTGGTTGGCGGCCCGGGCGTACTGCGCCGAGAGCCACGGGATGCGCTGCTCGGCCCTGATCGCCAACTTCTTCAGCGGGCCCGGCAGGAACAGCGTGTTGCCATAGATGCGGGTCCAGCGCTGCGTGTGTTCTGTGAGCGGGCGTTCGCGCGCCTCCCACGCCTTTAGGCCGGATGCGAGATCGGGGGCCGTTTCCAGGGCGACTGCGAGGCCGAGCGCGTTCATCATCGCATGCCCCGCGCCCTGTCCGAGATAGGGCGCCATCGCGTGCGCCGCATCGCCGAGCACGGCGACCCGACCCTTCGACCAGCTCTTCAGATGGATGGTCTGGAACTGCGCCCAGCGCGCTTCCGACCAGTCGGCCTCGGCGGCGACGCGGTCAAACAGGCCGCGCATCGTCGGGAAGGATTTCGCCCATTCCGCCGGGTCGATCGGAGCGGTTCTCGCGGCGGTGTCGTCGACCGTACTGCCGAGGAGGACGTAGAAGCGGTTGCGGTCGACCGGGCAGTAGAGAACGCGGCGGTTGTCCGACCAAGCCTCGATCAGGGGCGTTCCGTTCGCTTCGGCCTCGGCGATTTCTTCGGGCAGGCGCGGGATCGCGACCCGGAGGCCGCCGTCGCGCGCCATGCGGCGCGACTTTAGAAGACCGAGTGCGTCACGCAGAGCTGAGTTGACGCCGTTGGCGACGACGACGAGATCGGCTTGCCGCAAAGCGCCGTCGGCGGTGACGATCTTTCCGTCCGTCGAAGCCTCGTGGACCTGGGAGCCGAAGAAGATTTCGGCGCCAGCCGTCTCGGCGCGTTCGGCGAGCACCGTCACGATGTGGCGGCGGTCGACGCGGTAGGGGCTGCGCTCGGTGGGGCGGCTCATCAGCACCCGCCCGTTGCGGTCGAGCGAGTCGCGCCGGTCGAGCTTCGCGCCGCCTTCGAGAATGGCGTCGAGGATGCCGAAGGTGCGGAACACGTGCGCCATGTTGGTCTGCACCGCGATTCCGTAGCCTTCGGAATCGACGGCGGCGCGGCGTTCGTGAACCCGGACGGTCCAGCCGCGTTCGGCGAAGGCGATAGCGGCCACCAGGCCGCCGAACCCTCCGCCGACGATCTCGACCGTGCCGGGTTTCACAGGACCTCAGCCGATCTCGGCGCTCTTCATCGGAAGAAGGTCGTAGGGCGCCTTGAAGCGGGGCAGGGCCTCGATGCGCTTCATCCACGCCTGCACGTTCGGTCGGTTGTCGAGCGAGATGTTGCCCTCGGCCGCCATGAAACAGGGCAGGTAGCAGGAGACGTCGCCGACGGTGACCTCGTCGCCGGTCAGGAATTTCTTGCCTTCTAGGAAGCCGTCGAGCTGCTTGAGCGCGCTTCCCGCCTGGCGCTGAAGGAAGGTCAGCACGTCGGGTTCCGGCTTGAACATGCCGCGGGCGGCGGCGCGGCAGCGGAAGATCGGCGGGCTTAGCGCGTCGATGTCCCAGAAAATCCATTCCTTGGCCTGGACCTTCGTCTTTTCGTCCTTGCCGGCAAGCGCGCCGAGTGTGTCGGCGAGGTGGATCAGGATCGCACCGGACTGGCAGAGCGTCGCAGCGCCGTGCTGCAGGACCGGAACCTGTCCGTAGCGGTTCAGTGCGAGGAACTCGGGCTTCTTGTGCTCGCCTTCGCCGAGGTTCACGTGCTTGTAGCTGAACTTCTGGCCGGCGAGGGCGAGGGTGAAGGCGATCTTCTGCGTCGGGCCGGACAGCGCGATGCCGTGAAGCGTGATGGTGTCTGCCATTTTCGTATCATCCAGATGTCGGAAGGTTGAGATGCGGAGCCGGCGCAAGGCATAAACGGTCGCGGCCGGGCGGCCGTGCCGGATACCTCCCCGTGTCGTCCCGAGGCGACGTTAGTCCAAAGGCCTTAAGGGCGCCAGAGCGCCCCTTGCAGATCGCGATGCAGGAGCCGGATGGGCCCCTAGCGCTCGATGCGGACGACCTCGCCCGACTGGCTCGCCTTCACGATGGCCTCGAGCAACGAGACGTTCATCACCATCTGTTCAGGCGTGTTGGGATAGGCGGCGGTCCCGGCGATCGAATCCGCGAAGGTCTCGAGGTTGGTGAGCACCGGCGTTGCCACGGGATACTCGACCGTCTTCGGCTTCTCGCCGGTGAAGCAGGTCGTGTAGTACCAGCCCTCCGGCGCCTGGACGTGCGCCTTGTCGCGGATTTCGACCCAGCCCGCAGAACCGAAGATCGCGAGGCGCGAGAAGAAAGGCGTGTGGGTGAAGCCGTTGAGCGTGGCGGTGCAACCGTTCTCGAACTTCACGAGGGCGGTCAGCGTGTCGCCGTTGGTCACGACGCCGCCAAGGCATTCGCAGCTCGCCCGTACGTTTTCCGGTTGGCCGAACAGGCTGATCGAGAGGTCCATCAGGTGGATCAGCGTCGCCGTGAGGCCGCCGGCCGGGGATTCCTCCTTGCTGAGGCGCCAGTTGGTCTCGTCGAGCACGGCGAAGATATCGTGGCTGAAATTCGCTTCTATGTGCATCAGCTTGCCGAGCTTTCCGTCGCGCGCGAGCTTCATCGCATCGGCGATAGGGGGCTCGAAGCGGCGCTCGTGGCCGATGGCGATCTTCAGGCCCGCCTCGCGCACGGCGCCGACTGCGCGGAGAGCGGATTTCCGCGTCAGGCAGAGCGGCTTCTCGCAGAAGACGTGCTTTCCTGCTTCGGCCGCGGCAACGATCTGGGCCTCGTGCAGCGAGTGCGGCGTCGCCAGCACGACGGCGCCGATCTCCGGAGTCTTGAGAACCTCGGCATAATCCGCGGTGAAGGGGATGCCCTGTTCGGCGGCGAACGCTGCGCCGCTTTCGGTGTTGACGTCGACCAGTGCGGCGACATTGATCTTCGAGCTCTTCGCCAAAGTCTGGGTGAGAATTCGGCCCCACCAGCCGAGGCCGACAACGGCGACGTTCAGCATCGCGAAAGTTCCTCCCGTTTTTCGTTTTTCCGGCCGGGGCCGTTTCGTTCCCACTGTTTACCCGTCCAGCAGGAGAAATCGAACGGAAAATCTACAGGCGCGTCCGCTTGAACACGGGTTCCGGCAGCGCGCGGATGACGAACATGATCAGCCGCCAGACGGCCGGAACGTAAACGACGTCGCGGCCCTTTTTCGCCGCCCGGACGACGGCATTCGCCACGTCCTCCGGCTGTGCGGTGAGGCGCGGCGGGAAGTCCATTCCCTCGGTCATGCGCGTCGCGACGAACCCGGGCAGGACCGTCATCACGCGGACGCCTTTTCCGGCAAGCCGGTTGCGGAGCCCGGACAGGAACGCGGTGAACCCCGCCTTCGCGGAGCCGTAGACATAGTTGCTCGCCCGCCCGCGTTCACCGGCGACCGAGCTGATTCCGATCAGCGTTCCAGAGCCGCGCGCTTCGAACCGGTTTGCAAGCTCGGCGAGGATGCTGGCCGGGCCTTCGAAGTTGGATCTCATCACGCGAACGGAAGCGGCCATATCCCGTTCGCTCTCGTCCTGGGAACCGAGCAGCCCTACGGCGCAGACGGCGATGTCCGGAAGATCGGGAAGGCCATCGACAAAGGCCGCATGGCTCTCCGTCGCGAGCGCGTCGAATTCGTGGAGCGTAACCGCGACGCCATGGCGGAGCTCGATGTCCGTACGATCGGCATCGAGCGTTTTTGCGTTTCGGGCGGCGAGCCGGACCGGGCGCCCGGTTTTGGCGAAGCCATGCGCGATGGCGAGCCCGATATCCGAACGGGCCGCGAGGATCAGTATCGAGCCGCTACTCACAGCGCGAGCCTTTCCGACTGGGCCGAGGAAAAAGCATCCGCGCAGCCGTCTGCCCGCCGCATCGCAACGAATTCCGGAATGCGGGCGTCGGAGGCGGTGAGGGTTGCGGCCGTCATGCGGCTGTCCTTGGCAAGGTAGAAGCGTCCACCGTGTTCTATCGCGATCCGATCGAGCTCGGCCAGAAGTGCAAGCGTCTTTCGCGTCACCGGGAAATCGAGCGCGAGCGTGTAACCTTCCATCGGAAAGGAGATCCGGCTGTCCTGTGCGCCGAAGCGTTTCAGGACGGCAAGGAAAGAACCGGCGCCTGTGCGCGACGTCGCGTCGAGCAGTGCGCGGAGTCCGTCGCGCGACCGGTCGAGAGGCAATGCGCACTGGAACTGCGCGAACCCGCGGCGTCCGTATATCCGGTTCCACCCGAGCACGCCGTCGAGCGGGTAGAAGTAGCTGTCCCAGTCGACGAGCCTCGTCGGCGCACTGCGCCGGCCGTTTCCGTAATAGAGGGCATTGAATGCCCGCACGGTGAGGCCGTTCAGAAGACCGGGCGGTGCATCGAACGGGACGCCAAGCGCGCGTCGGTCGAGCTTGCCGAAAGGCGCCCTCGCTTCGCGGCGGCCGAGGTCGCCGCGCGCGGCGTGTTCGCCGAGATAGACAAGCGAACGGCCGAGCTTCGCGCCCCCACTCAGGCAGTCGATCCATGCGACGGAGTACGTTGCATCGAGGTTTTTCTCGAATGCATCCATCGCGGCGTCGAGACCGGGTGCCGGAACCGTCGTCTGGCGGATCCATCCGGTCTCGACCGGCTGCAGCCGGAAGGCCGCCCGCACGATTGCGCCGGTCAGCCCCATGGCGCCCACGGTCCAGCCGAAAAGATCGGAATTGTCGTCGCGCGCGCAGCGCCGCACCGTGCCGTCGGGTCCCATCACGTCGATCCAGTCGACGAAATTGCCGAACGTTCCGACCTTGTGATGGTTCTTGCCATGCACGTCGGCGGCGATCATGCCGCCGACCGTGACGAATTTCGTTCCAGGCGTCACCGGCGGAAACCAGCCCCGCGGCAGGAACGTGCGGATAACATCGGAGAGGAGGATTCCGGCTTCGACCGTGAGGACGCCCGAATCCGGGTCGAAGCCGATCATGCGGGAGAAAGCGCGCATGTCGGCGGTGTTCGTCGCGCTCATCGCGCTGTCGCCGTAGGCGCGGCCGTTGCCGCGGGCCGCAAGGCCGCCTTGCAGGACGAGCGCGCGGAGCTCTTCCTCGCTGCGGGGACGGCGAACGGCGCAATCGAGCCACGGGAAGCGGCCCCAGCCGGAAAGGAGGGTCACAGGAGCGCCCCGGCCACGGCGAATACGACGATCAGGGCGAGGCAGAGGAGGCTGATCCGATCCTTGATCGCGAACACGACCGGGTCGTCGTGCATCGTGCCGCGATGGCTCGCAAGCGCCATCCGGCTGACCCAGTAGAGCATGACGAGGCAGATACCCCAGAGTGCCGACGGGCTGGTGTAGAGCGTCGCGACGGCGGGCGAATTGAGATAGAGCGCGAGCACGAGCACCGAAACGTATCCCGACGCGAGCGTCATCATGCCGATCAGCGGCAGGTCGCCGACCGCATAGTTGCGGCCTTCGAGACTGAGGCGCCCGGTCGCGGCGCCGTCGACGAGCTCGGCATAGCGCTTCATGGCGCCGAGCGAAAAGAACAGGAAGATCGAGAACGCGAGAAGCCAGACGGAGAGGGGGGTTCCCGTGGCGACCCCGCCCGCCGTCAGACGTGCCGTGTAGAGCGCGGCGAGGACACACACGTCGACGATCTCCCGCCGCTTGAGATCGAGGGAGTATGCGGCGGAGCCCGCCAGATAGCAGAACATGACAAGGATGGACGCCCAGCCGAGCGCCGCGGCGCAGGCGAAGCCGCCCGCGAGGAGGAGCGGCGCTGCCCAGGTTCCAGCGGCGAGGGACAGGTCGCCCGACGCGAAGGGCCGTCGGCGTTTGCGCGGGTGCGCCCGGTCGGCGGCGAGATCGAGGAGGTCGTTCAGGATGTATACGCCCGAAGCGATCAGGCAGAAGGCAACGAAGGCGACTGCGGATTCCAGAAGGGCCTCGGCGGTGAAGCGATGCGCCGCCAGCATCGGGACGAACACGAGGGTGTTCTTGATCCACTGGTGCGGCCGGAGCGCCTTGAGGAAGGCCCCGGCCGAACCGGCCCGGCCCGTTCCGATGTGCTCGGGCTCCGCGGCGATCGCGTCGACGGCGCTCCGGAGACCGGGCGGTGCGTCGATGGTGATCGCCTTTCCGGCACGCGTCCAGACCGGTAGGTCGGCGGGAGCGTCTCCCATATAGACGAACCCTCCGTCGCCGAATTTGTCGGCGAGGAAACGGGCCTTCGCTTCGCCCTTGAGATTGGCTTTGCCGTCGGAGCCGTAGGCTTCGTCGAACAGGGCGACATGCGCGGCGACCGCGTCTGCACAGGCCTGATCCGAGGCGGTCACGAGTGCCGTTCTGCCGCCCGCCGCCCGCCATCTCCGCACATACTCGACCGCCGCCTCATTGAACGGCAGGAGTGCAGGGTCGACGGAGCCGAGCCCTGCGAGACGCCGTTTCAGCGCGGCGCGTCCCGAAGCGAGCGCCGCAATCGCCGAGAACGGGACCGTCCAGCTGTGCGACAGGGCCGCCCAGAAGCTCTCGTAGAGCATGTCGGAACGGAGAAGCGTCCCGTCGAGGTCGACGACGAGGGTGCGGTCACCGGCTGCCACGCCGCAGCCCCAACGTAGCTTCAAGGCTCGTTCGCCCGGTCATTCCTCGACGAGCTCCGCGAGCCGGTCGACGTCCGTCACGACGAGACGGTCGGATTTTCGCACCACCAGCTCGCGGCGGGCGAGGTCGCCCATCACGCGCGCGACGGTTTCGCGGGTCGTCGAGACCCGGGCCGCGATGTCCGAATGCACCGGAATCGGCGAGATTTCCGCCGTGTTATCGCCCGTCATGTTCGCCTCGGCATGGCGGAGCAGGTCTGCATATATCCGGATGTTGGCGCCATGGACGCTGAGTTCGAAGATTCGGTCGGTGCTGCGCCGGATGACCGCGGCGAGGCGGCGGATCAGTCGCCGCGCGGTAGCGGGGTCGCCCATCACCGCTTCGAGGAACCCGTCAGGGTCGATGGCGCCGACATTGGTTTCCTCGAGGGCGATCACAGTGGCCGACCGAGGCTCGCCGTCGATCGCGGCGAGCTCGCCGAACGTGCCGCCTGCGCCTATGTCCTCGAAGCTGACCTCTCGCCCGGAATAGGACCAGTTGACGACCCGCACGCGGCCCGTTGCTACGAAATAGACGTCCCTGGTCGGGTTCTCGCGGCCGATGATCTCCTGCTGGGGCCGGTAATTGCGCCACTTGCATCGCTGCGCGAGGCGGTCGCGGACGGTGGGCGACAGCTCCTCCAGGAGCGAGACACCGTCGAGGGTCGACCGTGTCATGGCCTGGCCCCCATGAGGGCGACTCTGCGTTTGGACGGGAAAAGTCTCAATGAGGTCTCCGTTCGATCCGGCGCCGCGTCCTGTAGCGGGCGGCAGGCGACCCTAGCGCAAATTGCCCTTCTGGCAAACGCGGCGCTCGGCTACCTATTCAGGGGATGAAAGAACGAAATGCCAGCGCTGACGCGGGAAGGGACGGCGTCGGGGATCGGCCGGACGGCCGGGAGGATGTCGAGCGTCTCTTTCGCGAGGCGGCGCAAATCTACATCGAGACGCGGCGCCGCCGGATCCCATATTTCGTCCGGCGCCATTTCGGTTTTCGCGGCGCATTCCGGATCCACCGTGCGGCGCTCGGGTGGGACATCGTTCGCGCGCCTTTGAACCTCGCACTGGCGCTTCCGCACCTGGTCAAGCTCCTCGCGGCCGCCGGCCTCCGTGCGGGCGGCGCCGCCCGTGCGGCTGCGGCGCTCTCTGCGTTTCCGACTCAGATCAGAACGGCCGTCGAACGCGAGATCGAATGGTTGGTCCGCGTCGAATTCCTCGAACTGCCCTTCGCCCAGGATGGACGGCAGTCGGACCGCGATGCTCTTGCGGAAATCCTTGCCGCACGTCCCGAAGTCGCCCGCGCGATGGAGATTCTCGAATTCCGGCGCGCGGAGGACGGTTCCAAAGTCGATCTCGATCTGCGCCTTGCGCAGAACGTCGCGCGTTACACCGGCGCACGGAATGCCGCCGCGGAAATCGCGACCTCGCTCGCTTCTGCCGGCGCGGGCGGCGTTCTCGTCCAGCAGCTCACGCCGACCGCAATTTCGCTTGGTCCGGCGCTTGCGGTCCTTGTCGCCCAGCACACGGCGATTGCGGCGTTTCCCCTCGGTGCCGGGGCGGGCGCAATCTGGTACGCGCTGTTCCCAGCCGCGCCGTCCGGGACCCTCGTCGCGGTGACGACCGTGATCATACTGGCCGCATCTTCGGTGTTCGCTGCCTTTGCCGGCATCGTTGCAGATCCGGTTCAGCGCGCCTTCGGCCTACACCGCAAGCGACTCGAGAGTTTTGTCGAGGCGCTGGGGCGCGATCTCGAAGGGGGAACGGGCCGCGCATTCCACGTGCGTACGCACTACGTGGCGCGCCTTTTCGACATCTTCGAGGCTGCACGTCTCGCGGTGCGGGCTGCGATCTGAGCGGACAGGGGTGTTTAGACCTGTTTTTTGCTGCAATGCAAAAAATTAACGGTTTTTATTTGTCGGTGCCAAAAAGGGGCCAAGAAATCGCCTTGATTTGGCCATAATTTTGCAGGTAAATCTCCGGTGCAGCCTTTCTAGATCGGCTGTGACACCTTTATGGGTACCCAGGAAATTAAGAAACTCCTCGCACTTGCCGTTGCCGGTGCGTTCATCGGCGCAGCCTCGTTCACGACCGTCTCGTCCCCGGCGTTCGCCGCCGAGCAGAAGGCGAAAGCCTCCGCCTGCGAAAAGATGACGGACGCGAAGAAGAAGGACGCGTGCATGAAGAAGGAAGCGGCAGCCGCTGCGAAGAAGGCGAAGAAGGACGCGAAGTAAGCTCACGCTTTCTTCTGCTGATCCCGAGCCTTCGGGGTGAGAAAGGGGGGCGGATCCGACGGATCCGTCCCTTTTTTATTTTATTCCTTCATACGTGACCAATGCGAGCTTGGAGGCAGCCTTGGGCGTAAGGGGCAGCCGTTTCGCCTGACGCCTTATTCGTCGAGCGCGCTGATTTCCCTGGAAAGACGAGGATTTCCGCGGTTTCCGAGAACCGCAAGCATCTCCGTTCCGCCCGGAGCGTCGCGGAGCGCAAGAAGCAGGCGGCGGAGAGGCGGCACGAAAGCTTCGAATGCCGCGATTCTGTCCTGACGCGTCCCGAACAACTCGCTCTCTTCCATACGCGCATACCGTCGCGCGACTCCCGCCGGGCCTTCCTGGTCGATGGACGAAACCAGTTCCACGAACCGGGCCTGTTCGTCGTTGCCGAGGTGTGAAAACCCTGCAACGATTCCATTCAGGCGCCGGGATGCCCCCAACCGGCCCTCGCCGCCTTCGAGAAAACGGAGGACTTCTCCCAGAAGCGCTTCGGCAGCGCCTTCCGTTGTCTTGGCAGGGGAGGCGAACAGGGTTTTGAAGAAGCGGGTGAGCGGCATGATCCGATCCGGGGGCCCCGCGTGCCGGCAGGGCGATGTTTCGGGTTATTTCGACAGGGGGTTTTAGCCAGGATACTGATGCAGTAGTATTCGGGAAGGGCGGCGAATCATGCCGCCACAACCGGGGAGAGTCACGAAATGAAGACTAAAGCACTGGTTGCGGCGGCCGTCGCAGCGATGATCGCGGCACCCGCTGCCCAGGCGGAGACCGTGAAAATCGGGTTCATAAATACGTTCTCCGGCGGCCTCGCCATCTTCGGAAAGCATCAGAAAGACGCAGTCGAACTCGCCCTCGATCACCTGGGCCGCAAGCTCGGTGGCAAGGACGTCGAGGTCGTCTATGGCGACGATCAGGCGAAGCCCGACGTGGGACGCCAGGTCGCCGTGCAGATGATGCAGAAGGACAAGGTCGACTTCGTGACCGGCATCATCTGGTCGAACGTTCTCGCCGCCGTGCAGAACGTCGTGCTCAAGGAAAACAAGTTCATGATCACGACGAACGCCGGCTGGTCGCAGATGGCCGGCAAGGGCTGCCATCCGCTCTTCTTCTCGACGTCCT
>JAYOEF010000065.1:0-17464 GCA_038106605.1 Alphaproteobacteria bacterium | reverse complement strand
CCGCCGATGCCGCCGCCGGCTACGATGAAGGGTTTGTCCGCCATGTCTTCCTCCCGTTATGCGGTTCCTTAATATTCAGCATTATGCGCATAATGCTGATTGTTTTGCAACCCTCGTGCTGCCTCCCGATTCCGGCAACGGGGTCCGCCTTGCATGGGGTTGTTTCGCTTCGCGCCAGAAGGCAGCATGCCCGCCATCATAACAAGAGACGGGAGGCATCATGTCGCGCGATTTCCGGACCCCGAACGGACGGGGCGACGTTCGCCGATGACGCCTGCCGAGCTCGAGCAGGTCCGGTCCGAACGCTTCCGCCGGACCATGCGCGCGGTCTGCGCCGCCTCGCCCTTCTACCGCGAAAGGCTCTCCGCCACCGGTCTTTCCGCCGGCGATTTCCGCGACATTTCGGACCTCGAACGCCTGCCGCTGACAACCAAGAACGACTACATCGCGAACCCCGAAGCCTTCCGCCTCGATCCCGACGCCCTCCCCGAGGACTGCGCCGCGGAAGAGCGCGTGATCTGGGACATCGCCTATACGTCGGGCACGACCGGCGGTAAGCCATCGCCCTTCTACAACACGACCCACGACATCTACGGAATCCTCGACCAGGCGCGGCGCTGCAACGAAGCGGAGGGCCTCGTTCCGACCGACCGGATCGCCAATCTCTATCCCGTGGCCGCGTTCCCGACGGGGGCGTTCCTCAGCGTCATCCGTTCGGGGATGATCGGCGGACAGGCCGTCGTCCATGGCCTCACGGGCGCCGCGAACTCGGATTTCAAGGTGCGCAATTCGACGCGCGAGGCAGTGGAGCGCATCGTGCCCTTCCGGCCGACCGTGCTCTGGGGCGTGCCGAGCTTCGTCCGCCGCTTCGTCGCCGAAGCGCTGGAGACCGGCGCGGACCTGTCCGACGTCCGGCTCGTCGTCACCTCGGGCGAGCCGGTCCCGCTCCGCCTCCGCGACGAGCTGCGGTCCAACCTCCAGTCGATGGGCGCGGGCGAGATCGGCTTCCGCGCGCGCTACGCCTTCACCGAGATGCAGGGCGGCCTCGTCCAGTGCGCCGACGACTCGGCGCCGCAGAACATCACGCCCGACCTCTATTTCCTCGAGACCGTCGATCCCGATACCGGAAAGCGCCTCGCTTATGGAGAAGAAGGCCATCTCGCGATCACCCATCTGCACCGGCGCGGCACGGTGATGCTGCGCTACATCGTCGGCGACGTGGTGACGCTGTCGCTCGACCCCTGCCCGATTTCTGGGCGCATCGGCGAGCGCGTCGTCGCCACGCCGCGGCGCACCGGAAACCTCGTCAAATGCCGCGGCATGCTGGTGAACACCGACGTCGTGCTCGACTATCTCGCCTCGCTCCCGGACGTCGGCGACTACCAGATCGAGTTCGCGCGCGAGGACCGGCCGGGCGCAATGGACGACATGATCGTGCGGCTGGAGACGGACGGCAGCGACGCGCTGCGCGAGACCGTCACCGACGCCATCCGCCGCGCGGTCTCGATGCGGCCCACGGTCGCCTTCGTGCCGCGCGGCACGATCTACGACCAGCGAAAATCCATCAAGACGCGGCGCATCGTGGACTCGCGCCCGCGCCCCGAGTGAGGTCATAAAAATGGACGCTTTGAGAACGCTGCTGTTCGTGCCCGGTCACCGCGACCGCATGATCGAAAAGGCCCCCGGTGCCGGGGCCGACGGCCTCCTTTACGACCTCGAGGATTCCGTCCCGAAGGCCGAACGCGCGACCGCGCGCGAGATGGTCGCCGCCGCGCTGTCGGCGCCGCTCGGCCTTCCCCGTTACGTCCGCGTCAACGGCATCGCCGACGCCGACAAGGAGGAGACCGCCGCCGACCTGGAGGCGATCGTCCGCACCGGGCTCGACGGCATCGTCCTCCCCAAGGCGCAGTCGGCAGACGAGATCGTCTGGACCGCGCGCGAGATCGACCGTCTGGAGGCCGAACGCGGCATCGATGCGGGCCGGACCGAGATCGTGCCGATGATCGAGTCGGCGCTCGGCGTCCATTTCTCGTACGAGATCCTGACCGCCTCGCCGCGCGTTTCCTCCGTGGTCATCGGCAGCGCCCAGGACGGCGACCTGCAAACCGACCTCGGCAGCGAATGGTCGCCGGATGGGACGGAGCTGCTCTACGCGCGTTCGCGTATTCTCCTGTCCGCGCGCGCCGCCGGACTGGAGCAACCGCTCGACGGTGTCTTCCCCGGGCTCGACGACGAGGAGGGCCTGGTCCGCGACTGCATGAACGCGCGCCGGCTCGGCTACCGGGGCAAGACGGTGATCCACCCGAAGCAGATCGAGGCCGTCCACCGCGTCTTCAGCCCGTCGGAAAAGGAAATCGCCCACTACCGCGACATGATCGCGGCGTTCGAGGCGGCGGAGGCCGAGGGCAAGGGCGCGATCACGTTCCGCGGCAAGATGATCGACCGCGCGATGGTGCGGAAGGCGCGCGGCCTCCTCGAGCGCTTCGCCTGAGGCTCAGGCGGGCTTCTTCGCGACGAACTGCACGCTGCTGAAGCGGCCGTCCGCGAGACCCTTCGCGAGATTGCCCGAACGCTGCGGGAAATCCGCGCCCGCGACGAGCGCCACCCCGAGCGGGCTCCGCCTCGCCTGCTGCGACGGCTTGTTCTGCGCGGCGACCGCGTCCGCCGTCGTGTCCTTCCAGTCGACGATCTCGAACCCTGCACCGGTAAGCGCCGCCCTGATCTCGTCCTGCGACGACACGAAATTGATCGCTGGCTCGCGCGCCCACGGAAGCGGATAGTCGGGCGTCCGCCCGTCGCCGGCGGTAACGTCGGCCGAGACGAACTTTCCGCCGGGCTTGAGGACGCGGAAGACCTCCCGGTAGAAGCGGTCCATGTCCCCGATGTTCATCGAGACGTTCTGTGTCCACGCCATGTCGAACGTCCCGTCCGCAAAGGGAAGTTCGAGGGCGTTGGCCTGGCGGAATTCCGTCGCGCCGCTCATGCCTGTGCGCGCCGACAACATCGTCGCGACCTCGACATATTCCGCGGTGAGGTCGACGCCGGTTACGCGGCACCGGAACGTCTCGGCGAGATAACGCGCCGGCCCGCCGACGCCGCAGCCGACGTCGAGGATATGCATTCCCGCGGCGGGGGCGGCCGCTTCGCCCTGCTCCCGCGTCGCCAGCATGCCGCGCGTGTGGAACTGGTCGATGTTGGTAAGATGGGCCGTGGTCAGCTTGTCGATGTCGATGCCCTCGGCCGTCAGGGCGGCCAGGATGCGCGCGCCCATGTCGCCCATCGTGTATTGCCGCGCCACCGTCTCGAATACGTCGGTCATCCCCGTCTCCCTTTGTACCGCGGCGCACGGATACCGGTTCGTCCCGCCGCGGCTCCCGATGATTTTTAGGGGCCGGCCGGCCGGCCCGCAAGCGTTCCGTCGAAAGGCGGATTTCGGGCTTTCCATCGGACGCCACAGGGTGCATGCTGCGCCGCTTTTATTATCATTTGGTACGAATAATGTACGACGTCGCGATCTGCGGATACGGACCTACCGGCATGCTCGCCGCCATCCTCCTCGGCCGCGCCGGCCACCGCGTGGCGGTGATCGAGCGCTATCGCACGCTCTACAACCTGCCGCGCGTCGGTATCGTCCACGACGACGTGCTGCGCATGTTCCAGCAGATCGGAATTTCGGACCGGATCGCGCCCGCGACGTGCTTCCTGCCGACCTACGAGCTCGGCTTCCACGGCGAGGTGCTGCTGTCGAACCGCGTCGCCGAGCATGAAGTCCACGGCTGGCCGGAGATGACATCGATCTATCAGCCAGCCTTCGAGGCGGAACTCGACGCCGTCGTGAAAGCCCTTCCGACCGTCGAGCTGCTCCAGGGCTGGTCGCTCAAGGACATCGCGCAGGCGGCAGACCGGGTGACGCTCTCGCTCGCCGAGGACACCGGCGCGGAGAAGCGGATCGACGCGCGCTACCTGATCGGATCGGACGGCGGCAACAGCTTCGTCCGCCGGGCGCTCGGCATCGAGTACGAAGACCTCGGCTTCGACCAGGACTGGCTCGTGATCGACGCGAAGCTACGGCGGCCACGTCCCGATCTCCCCTTCCTCCGCCAGTTCTGCGAGCCCGAGCAGCCGGGGATGACGATGCAGATGGGCCCGCATCATCGCCGCTGGTCTTTCATGATCTTCGACGGCGAGACGATCGATGAGGCGACCGCGCCGGAAAGCGTCTGGAGGCGGCTCAAACGGCGGGAGGGCGGTACGGCGGACGACTTCGAGCTTGTCCGGGTCGCCGCTTACAAGTTCCGGTCGCTCCATGCCCGCGAATGGCGGCAAGGCCGCGCCTTCCTCGCGGGCGACGCCGCCCACCAGATGCCCCCCTTCCTCGCGCAGGGCCTCTGCTCCGGGTTCCGCGACGCGCACAATCTCGCCTGGAAGCTCGACCTCGTGCTGCGCGGAAATGCCAACGACGCGCTCCTCGACGCCTACGAGGCGGAGCGCGGACCGAACGCGCGCGCCACCATCGTCGAGAGCATGCGCGTCGGCCTCAACGTCAACGAACGCGACCCTGAAAGGATAAGGCAGCGCAACGACCAGCTACGCGCGCTGCAGGCCGCCAACGCGGGCGCGATGGAGGAGAAGAAACTCATCGCGTTCCGCGTCCCGCCACTCGCGGGCGGGCTGATTTCAGGGCCTGCCGGCGGCAGCATCTTTCCCCAGGCCCGAGTCTCGCTCGGCGGCCAGGAGGCGCCGTTCGACGAGTTCGCGGGACCGGGCTTCACGATCCTCTCGCGGAACGGAGACGCCGGGGCCACATTGCCGCAGCACTTGCGCGACTTCTGGAGCGGGATCGGCGGGCGCTCCGTCGCGTTCGGATCGGGCGGCGCAAAAGACCTCGAAGGCGCCTATACCGGGATGATGGACCGCACCGGATACGACGTGCTTGTCAAACGCCCGGATTTCAACCTGTACGGCGGGTGCGCGACGGCCGCGGAGCTGCCCGCCCTCCTCGAAGACCTGCGGTCCAGGCTAGGAACCCGGGACGCCGGGGCCCGCATTCCGTCCGACGCGGGAATGACAGGCATGCACGATATTGGAAGTGCAAACCATTCTCAGGTGGAGTAACACGCACTCAAAGCGTCCCGACCAGCCTTCGGGCGACGGGCGCACCCATTCCGGAATTCGAAGAACCGACCCATGACCGACCAGCCTGCCCCGACCCCGGGCGGCGCGGCGCCGGGCCCGCAGGCCCAGGACAGCCGCTCCTATGCCGCCCTCCGCCATCCGGCGGCCCGCATGTATCTCATCGGCGCCGCGCTCGCGATGACGGCCGACAGCATCGAGCACGTCATCAGCTACTGGATGATCTACGAGAAGTTCCAGTCTCCGACGCTCGCGGGCTTCGCCGTGATCGCGCACTGGGTGCCGTTCATCCTGTTCTCGATCTTCACCGGCGCGCTCGCAGACCGTTACGATCCGCGGCGCATCATCCAGTTCGGCATGGCCCTGTTCATGGCGGTCTCGCTCGGCTGGGGCGTCCTTTTTCTCACCGACGGGCTGGAGAAGTGGCACGCGGTCGTCCTCCTCATCGTCCACGGCATGGCGGGCGTCTTCTGGGCACCGGCCGGACAGGTGCTGATCCACGATATCGTCGGCGAACGCCAGCTCCAGAGCGCGATCCGCCTGCTCGCGACGTCGCGCGTCCTCGGCCTCCTCCTCGGCCCCGCCATCGGCGGTGCACTGATGCTGGCGCTCGGCCCCTCGGTCGCGATCTTCGTCAACGTTCTGATCTACGTGCCCCTTGTCGTCTGGCTCGTCAACAACCCGAAGCGCGTCCACACCGACCGGACGCACGGCGCGCAGATGAAGAGCTTCAAGGACATGTTCCGCACCGTGCAGATCATCGCCAAGGTCCCGGTGGTCTTCCCGATGACGCTTCTCGCGGGCTTCGCCGCCGCATTCGTCGGCAATGCGCACGAACCGCAGATGGCTCAGTTTGCGAAAGATCTCGGTTTCGGCGGCGAAGGGGCGCGATACAGCATCCTCCTCGGCGCGAATGCCGCCGGCGCACTTCTCGCGGGGATCGTTCTGGAAGCGAAGAACCTGATGCCCGCCAACCAGCGGACGGCCTTCATCCTCGCCATGCTCTGGTGCGGCGCGATCTTCGGCTTCGCGGTCTCCGAGATCTACTGGCTCTCGTTCGCGCTCCTGCTGTGCGCGGGCTTCCTCGATCTCTCGTTCAACGCCATGACGCGGGCCTTGGCGCAGATCCACTCGCCGCCGGAGATCCGAGGCCGCGCCATCGGCCTCTTCAACGTCGGATCGCTCGGCTGCCGCACCTTCAGCGGCTTCACCGTCGGCTTCGGCGGCGGGCTGATCGGCATCCACTGGTCGTTGGCGCTGAGCGCGGCCGTGCTCCTGATCGCGATCGTGATGCTGTTCGCGTGGGCGAAGCGCCGGGCCGCCGCGACGGCGGCGCCGGCCTGAGGATCACGCCCCGCGTGCCTTCCCGATCACGTCGAGCACGTGCTCCGGCGTGAACGGCTGTTCGGTGACCTGGGCACCCAGCGGACGCAGCGCATCGTTCACCGCGCACCACAGGGTCGCGATGGCACCGATCGTCCCGCTCTCGCCGATGCCGTTGGCGCCGAGCTCGGTTTCGGGCAGCGGCGTCTCGACATGCGAGATCGCGATGTCCGGCATCTCGCCCGCCATCGGCAGCAGGTAGTCGGCAAGCGTCGCGTTCTGGATCTGTCCCGCATCGTCGTAGACGAGATGCTCGTAGAGCGTGTTGCCGATCCCCTGGATGACGCCACCCCTTATCTGCTCGTCGACCATCAGCGGGTTGATGACCCGGCCGCAGTCGTCGGCGACCCACCATCCCAGGATCTTTATGAACCCGGTCTCGATGTCGACCTCGACATGGGCGCCCTGCACGCCGCATCCGACGTAATAGGGCGTCGACGGCACATGGTGGCGCGTGACCATCAGCTCGGGCTGGGTGCCGGGCGGCAGCGTGTCCTGGCGGAAGTAGCCGACGCGGGCGAGTTCGGCGAGGCCCATGCGCGCCTCGCCCGTCGCCGCGTCGCGGATCTCGCCGCCCCTGAGGGTTAGTTTATCGGGCGTGGTCTGCAGGATCGTCGCGGCGAGATCGAGCACGTTGGCCTTGAGCGCCTTGCCCGCCTGAAGCGCCGCCTCGCCGCCCATCGCCATGCCGCGCGACGCCCAGGCGCCGCCGCCGTAAGGGGTGGTGGCGCTGTCGCCCGAGAGGACATCGATGTCCTTCATCTCGAGGCCGAGCTGGTCGGCGACGATCTGGGCGATGGCGGTCAGCGTCCCCTGCCCCTGGTCGGTGACGCTGGTCATGCAGCGGACGACGCCGGAGGGTTCGAGCTTGACGGTGCAGCCGTCCTGCGTCGAGACGCGGGCGCCCGAGGGGCCGTAATAGACCGGGCCGTAGGCGGCGGCCTCGACGAAGGCGGCGACGCCGACGCCCCGCCACACGCCCGTCTCGCGCGCCGATTTCTGCGCCGCGCGCAGCCCCTCGTAATCCATGATCCGGGTGCACGCTTCGAGGCAGCGGTCGAGCGACAGCCGCTTCATGATGTAGCCGCTCACGGTCGTCAGCGGGAACGCGTCCTGCGCATGGAAGTTGCGGCGGCGGAACTCGACCGGATCGATGCCCGCCTTCGCGGCCGCCTGGTCGACGAGGACCTCGGTCACCGCCGCGCCGACGGGTACGCCGACCCCTCGGAACATGCCGACGATGCCCTTGTTCACGTAGGCGACGCGGGTGCGCGCGTGATAGTCGGTGAGCGCGTAAGGCGCGCCCGCGCACATGATCGCCATCATGCCTTCGGCGAGCCCAAAGCGAATGTACGCGGTGTAGGGTCCGCACGAGAGGATATTGTCGAAATCCATCGCGACGATGCGGCCGTCCTCAGTGACGCCCATGCGCGCGGTCGCGCGGTGGTCGCGCGTCTGGCAGTCGGCGGCGAAGGATTCCAACCTGTCCGCCGTGAACTTCACAGGCCGCGCCATCATCTTCGCGATCGCCGCGACCGCGACCTCGTCACCGTGGACGTTGATCTTGAGCCCGAAGCCGCCGCCGATGTCGGGCGTGATCACGCGGACGCGATGCTCCGGAATGCCGAGATGGCGCGAATAGACGTCCTGCATCTGGTAGGGCGACTGGTGCGACTGGTGGACGGTGAGCCGCTCCTCGACCGGATCCCATTCGGCGAGGATGGCGCGCCCCTCGAGCGTTACCGCCGTGTGGCGGCCGAAGACGAAATCGTGCTCGACGACGAACGCGGCGTTCGCGAGCGCCGCCTCCGCCTTGCCGTTGTCGATGACGTGCTGGAACGCGAGGTTGTCGCCGAGCTCCGCGTGGATCGCGGGCGCGCCCGGCGCGAGCGCGTCTTCCATGTCGATGACGGCGGGAAGCTCCTCCCACTCGACGATGACGGCTTCCGCGCCGTCCTCGGCCTCGGCGCGGCTCCGCGCGACGACGGCGACGACGGGCTCGCCCTGGAAGCAGGCGTGATCGACCGCCATGACGTTCTGCGGCGCCGAACGGTGACCCGGCCGGTGCGCGGCGATAGAGACCATGGGTGCGCAGACCTTCGAGACCTCGGTGCCGGTGACGACGCGGACGACGCCCGCCATCGCCGATGCCTCGGCGGTATCGATCCGGCGGATCGCCGCGTGGCCGTAGGGGCTGCGCACGAACGCGACATGCAGCATGCCCGGCACGGCGATGTCGTCGGTATAGCGTCCGCGGCCGTGGATCAGGCGGCGGACATTGGGGCGCGCGACGCGCTTGCCAACGAGGGAGTCGGGGCCGAAGCGGCCGTCGTCGGGCGCGGTCATCGGGCGGCTCCCCCGGAAGCGCGATTGCGGGCGGCGGCCTCGACCGCGTCGACGATTGCCTGGTAGCCGGTGCAGCGGCAGAGATTTCCCGAGAGATGGTCGCGGATCGTCTCGCGCGAAGGCGTGCCGCCGGCGGCAAGGAGTTCCGCCGCCGTCATCACCATGCCCGGCGTGCAGTAGCCGCACTGGGCGGCGTTGCGCGCCTCGAACTCGCCCTGCAGGTCGGCGACTTCGCCCGACTGCGACAGGCCCTCGATGGTCACGACCTCGGCGCCGTCGGCCTGGACGGCGAGCATCAGGCAGCCGCGCACGGCCACGCCGTCGACGCGGACGGTGCAGGCGCCGCAGACGCCGTGCTCGCACCCGAGATGCGATCCGGTGAGCGACAGATCGATGCGCAGGAAGTCGACGAGATGGCGTCGGACGGGCACGTCGCGGGTGACGGGTTCACCGTTGACGATGAGGGAAATTCGGGCGGTTTCTTCGGTCATGGCGCCGGTATTCTGCCAGCCGACGCACGGAACACAAGCGCGCCGCCGCATGCCGCCCCCCCGAATTCAGGCGGGGGATTCAGACGGGGAATTCAGGCGGCGTATCCGAGCCGCGCCGAGACGTCCGCGGCGACGCGGAGGAGCGCCCGTACCGGCGCCCCCGCGGCCTCCACCGAAAGGCCGCCCTGGCGTCCGACGATGCCGACGACGGCGGCGATTCGCCCCTCATGATCGAACACGGGAGCGGCGAGCGCGGACACGCCCGGAAGAGTCATGCCGTCGGACACCGCGAACCCCGCCGCCTTGACCCGGGCGACACGCGCATCGAGGTCTTCGAGCGTCACGCCCTCCCTCCGCTCGGCGTCGAGGACGGGCTGCGTCTTGCTCGGCGGCAGATGGGCGAGGAAGCAATGGCCGATCGCCGACCGCGCGAGCGGAAGGACCGAGCCCGCGCGCATGTTCATGGTCACCGGCTGGCTGCTCTCGTCGATGCGCACCACCGTCGGGCCGCGGTTCGCCCAGACGGCGAGCGCCACGGTCTCGTTGAGCTCCTCGCAAAATTCGGGGAGCGCGTCGCCGGCGCAGCGCACGACCTCGATCTGTCGCAGGCCCGCCAGCCCGAGCTGGATCGCGAACGGCCCGACGCCGTAACGCCCGCCCGCGCTTTCCTGCACCGCAAGCCCACAGCGCGTGAAGCTCGTCAGGTAACGATGGACCTTGGCGACCGGCATGCCTGTGCGCTCGGAGAGCGTCTTGAGCATCACGGGCGCCGGCGCCTCGGCGAGCGCGGCGAGGATGCGCGCCGCGACCTCCACCGATTGGATACCGAGCCTCTGGTCTTCTTCGTCGGACATGCTGACGCCCTTCCGGTCTCGTATTGTAATATTCATATTACGAACTAATAATATGGCGATCCCCTAACCCGATCCGAAAAACCGAGGGAGGAAGCCATGACACTAGCGAAATCCGCCGCCGCCGCCATGCCGAAACCGTCGCCAACGTCCGAAAACGCCCGCGTGATCACCGCCGACGAATATTTCAAACGCGTGCGTCATACCCATGTCCGCGCCTGCAAGTGGGAAGGCGACGAGTGGAAGGCGCTGCTCGACGAACTCGGCCGCGATCCGATCCGCCATGCGGAGCGCCGCTTCGTCGCACTGGTGAACGAGGACCATGGCGACCTCGCCGGCGCCTCGCCCGGCATCTTCATCGGCATCCAGATGATCCATCCGGGCGAGCACGTGCCGAACCACCGCCACAATTCGGTCGCGATCTATCACTACCTGCAGGGCATCGGCGCGACCACGGTCGAGGGCGTGCGCTACGAATTCAAGGCGGGCGATACCATCGTCTGCCCGGCCTGGGCCTATCACGAGCACGAGGCCTACGGCGACGAGGACGTGATCATGTACGTCGCCCAGGACATGCCGGAAATGGCGGCAAAGCGCACCCTGTTCTTCGAGGAGCCCGAGGGTCTCGAGAACGTGCGCCACATGGTGCAGGGCACCAGCAAGTCATGGAGCGCAACGCGCGACCCGGACGCCGAATAGGCCGGTAGCGCGAGAGCCAAGCCGTCCCTTGCCCGGCGGCCCGCGAGGGACTAGCGTTCGCGGGTCGCAGGAGGAGGAACGCATGGCCACGCAGATCAAATCGGACCGCATCGGATACGCCCACGGCGGGCTCGACGAGATGCGGGGCGTCCGCGAGCGGGTGTCGCCGGAGGAGTGGCAGACCCGCGTCGAACTCGCCGCGTGCTACCGTCTGGTGTTCCACTACGGCTGGCACCACATGAACCTCAACCATATCTCGGCACGGGTTCCGGGCGAGGAAGGCCATATCCTCATCAATCCGTACGGGCCGATGTACAACGAGGTCACCGCGTCGAACATCGTCAAGATCGACCTCGACGGCAACGTGCTGGACGACACGCCCTACGGCATCAACCCGGCGGGCTACACCATCCACAGCGCGATCCACGCGGCGCGCGAGGACGTCGACTGCGTCCTCCACACCCACACCGAGGCAGGCCTCGCGATCTCGTCGCTGAAGTGCGGGCTGCTGCCGCTCAGCCAGGACGCGGTGCGCTTCTACAACCGCATCGGCTATCACGACTACGAGGGTATCTCGCTCGAACTCGGAGAGCGCGAACGGCTCGTCTCGAGCCTCGGGCAGCACCGCGCCCTCATCCTGCGCAACCACGGGCTCCTGACCGCCGGACGCACCATCGCCGAGGCGTTCACGCTGATGTACCACCTCGAAAAGGGTTGCGTGGCGCAGCTGATGGCGAACGCGCGCTCGGCGGACGATCCGCATATCGTCCTCCCCTCGCCGGAGGTATGCGAGCATTCGGCACAGCAGGCCTGGAAGCTCAACGACAACGCCAAGGACCTGCGCTGGCCGTCGCTGATGCGCTGGATGGACAAGGAACAGCCGGGCTTCCGCGACTAGCGGCCCGGGCGGTCCTGGAGAGCGCCCTGCCTGCCTACTCCATTCCCATCGTCCGCTTCTCGATTTCGAGAAGCCGGTCGAGGCCGCAAGTGTTCCGCGCCTGGCGCATTGCCGTCACCGCGCCGCCCTTGCCGAGGAACGGATCGTAGGTGCGCGCGAGCAGGCTCTCGTAGGACTGGCGGAACGCCTTGTACATGGCGGCGAACGCGGAACCCGACGACGCCGCGAGCCGGAAGCCCATCGACGCCAGCTCCTCGGGCGTGAGGCCAAACTCCACGTAGCCGTCCTCTGGCGCGAAGATCATCAGGGGCGCCGGCAGCCGCTCGCCGAGGATGCGCATCTCCTCGGGCTTTCGCGTGTGGACGAACAGCATGTCGGCGCCGGCCTCGTGCATCGCTTCGGCGCGCCGCAGCGTGTCGTCCATGCTCGTCAGGCGGAGCGCGTTGGTCCGGCCGATGACGAGAAGGTCGGGATCGGTGCGCGCCGCGACCGCCTCCCGCACTTTCTCGACCATCAGCTCGATCGGGATCAGGTGCTCGATGCCGATATGGTGATGCACACGGCGCGGCAGCAGCTGGTCCTCGATCTCGATCGCATCGAACCCCGCAGCCTCCGTGAGTGCGATGGTGCGGTGCATGTGGACCGGGTCGCCCCAGCCGCCGCCCGCATCCAGAACAATCGGAATCTTGCACGCCGTCCGCATGTCGAGCGCGACGTCGCACATCTCGGGCAGCGTGATGTTCGCCTCGGTGATGCAGTTGAGCCAGCCGAGCGAGCCGCCGCTCATGTAGACCGCCTTGAAGCCGACCTCGGCGGCGGTAAGCGCCATCAGCGGGTTGAGCGCGCACGGCGCGACGATGAGCTCGTCTCCGGCGATGAGGGTCTTGAGCCGTTCCACCAGTTGTCCTCCCATACGGCACGGTGCCTCGCGCCGCTGTTGTTCCCCGCGGCGCCGCGCGCCGCTGTTGTTATAGGCCGGGCAGGATGACACATTGCGATCTGCGTCAAAACGAATACGCCAACACCGTGGCCGCAGCCGCTGCGCCGCCGGAGAATGCCATGTTCGCACTCGACCCGATCCTCGACCGCGATACCGCCGAGATCTGCGTGCTGCCGCTCTGCCGCGTGCGGCTGATGCGCGATGCGCGCTACCCGTGGCTGGTCCTCGTGCCGGCACGCGAGGGTATCGTCGAGATCGGCGACCTCGCCCGCGAGGACCGTGTCGCTCTGATGGACGAGATCGTCCTCGCGTCGCGCGCGATAGAGGAACTGTACGAGCCCGCGAAGATGAACGTCGCCGCGATCGGCAACATCGTCCGCCAGCTCCACGTCCACATTGTCGGCCGCAACGATGGCGACCCGGCCTGGCCCGGTCCGGTATGGGGCCACAGCGCTGCGGTTCCCTACGCCGACGGGGCACTCGCGGCGGCGGTCGAGGGGATCCGCGCGATCCTCGGCAACGAATGACGCCGTGCCGGCGCGAAGCGTGAGGAGACTTCAGCGGGAAAAGAGCGCCTCGGCACGGGCACGCACGGCAGGCGGCGCGGAGGCGAGAGAGCCCGCGCCGTAGGGCGGCCGCGGGTCGTACTCGGTCATCAGCTGGACGAACTGCGCCTGTTCCTCGCCCGCGATCGCCCCGAGCAGCGTAAGCGCCATGTCGATCCCGGCCGAGACGCCGGCGCCGGTCATCACCTTGCCGTCGGTCACCACCCTTTCATGTACCGGGATCGCGCCGTAGTCGGCGAGACGGTCGATCGCCGACCAGTGCGTCGTCGCCCGGCGCCCTTTCAGGAGCCCCGCCGCGCCGAGCGCGAGCGCGCCGGTGCAGACCGAGGTCGTCCACGTGGTTCCGGCATCGACCGAACGCATCCAGTCGAGGACCTCGGCGTCGGCGACGACCGAGCTCATGTCGGCGGCGCCGGGCACGAGAAGGAGGTCCGGTGTCAGCACGTCGTCGAGCGAATGATCGGCAACGATCCCGAGATGCCCGGCGCGGACCGCTCCCGCGCGCTTGCCGACGATCCTGACGTCGGCCTTCGGCAGGCGCCCGATGATCTCGAGCGGCCCCACCGCATCGAGGGGCGTCATGCGGTCGAAGACGAAAAGGGCGATCTGCATCGAACGGGTCTCCTGTGCGCTGCGCCTGATCTGAACCTTGAGGCTCCGCATCCTACAGGCGGGCGATGCGGTAGCGTCCATGAAAAAGGGGCGTCCCGGAGGACGCCCCTTCGTATTCCGGCGTCGGCGCAGGGCCTATTCGGCGGCCTTCGCCACCAGCGCCTGGTCCTCGGCGATCATCTTGTCGAGGGCGACGCGCGCCAGCGCCAGCGCGCCGTCGGCATGGATCTCGACCAGGTCGCGCTCGGGATCGAGGTCGATGCGCGCCTGCTGCGCTTCCATGATCACCTTGTCCTCGATGAAGGTCGGGTAGATCTCCTGGTACATGTCCTCGGTCGCCTGCGGATCGTCCTGGCGATAGCCGTTCGACGTCGACCAGAAGTAATGGAAGGTCGTGTCCGTCTCCGGCGTCGCGGCGTGCAGGATGCGGAGATGGAAACCGTCCTGGTCCCGGTTCTCCTGCGCGTTCTGGCCGACATTGATCGCGCCGGACCACTGGAGGACCACGCTCGGGCCGACATACTCGAACTCCTGCCAGCGGTCGACCTTGCCGGTGAAGCCGGCGCCCTTGACGTAGGTCGGCGGCGGCGTGTGATCCTTCATCCAGCGGATGAAGTACGCGCCCTGATCGGTCAGACGCTGGTCCATCTGCGCGCCGACATGGGCCTTCGGCGATCCGCCGATCGTCTTGGTGTGGACGTAGCCGAGATGCGTCAGATCCATCAGGTTGTCGATCATCAGCATGTAGTTGGTCTTGATCTGGAACATCGCCTTGCGATGCGGCCACTTCTCCGGCTGGTCGTGATAGGGGTACGGAACGATCTTGCTCTCGTCGGCGAGCGCCGGATCGCCCATCCAGATCCAGATGATCTGGTTCTGCTCGACGACCGGATAGCTCTTCACCCGCGCCTGCGGCGGGATGTTCTTCTGGCCCGGGACCTCGACACAGGCGCCGGACACGTCGAACACGAGGCCGTGATAGCCGCACTGCAGGCCGTTCTCGACGACCTTGCCGTGGGTCAGCGGCGCGCCGCGGTGACAGCACCGGTCTTCGAGCGCGCCGGCGCGGCCCTGCGCGTCGCGGTAGATAACCATCGGCTGGTTCATGATCGTCCGCGACAGGACACCGTCGTCGAGCTCTTCGCCCCAGGCGGCGATGTACCAGGCGTTGCGGATGAACGGCTGGTTGGCTTTCCTCGTCATTACGTTCACTCCCGTTTATTCAGGCCGGACCCGGCCACATTCGTTCGGTACCAAACTATACGCCTCTGGCGGCCGGAAGCAATCGAATAGCCGCTGTCCTTGCCGCCCCGAACGTCCCTGCCCTTGCATTCTTGCGGCGATCGAAGTAGGCACGGGCTTGCGCAGAGCAATCGACGATACGCGGGAGCGGATGATGAACATCAACGAAATCACGCGCGTGCAGGAATATCTTCGCGTGACCTTTTCGAACAACCGCATCAAGGTGATGCAGCCGCGCAAGGCGGGCGCCCCCGTGGAGGTGCATATGGGCGACGAGTTCGTCGGCGTCCTATACCGGGACGACGACGAGGGCGAGGTCTCCTACACCCTCAATATCTCGATTCTGGAGGAAGACCTGCCGACGGCGGCCTCGATCTGAGGCGAAACGGCCCGAAACGAGCCGTTTGGAGCGCAGCGCCCGATCGGATATGATCAGGTGCCGCAAGGCGATAACCCGAAAGGCTCGTCAATGACCGTCAAGTATCACCTCATCAGTTCGTTCACCTGACCCTGGGTCCAGCGCGCCGTGATTGCAATGCGCGCCAAAAAGGTGGAATTCGAGGTTACCTTCATAAACCTCCGCGAGAAGCCCGACTGGTTTCTCGAACTGTCGCCGCACGGCGTCGTTCCGGTCCTCAAGGTCGGTGACGACGTGCTCTTCGAATCGAACGCGATCGCCGAGTTCCTCGACGAGACCGTTCCCCCGCGGCTCCATCCCGAAGACCCGATCAAGCGGGCCAAGAACCGGGCATGGACCGATTTCGTCCCGACCTTCGCCAAGTCCCTCATGGGCGTCTACTACACCGAGTCGAAGGAAGAGGTCGCCGCCGGCATCCCCGAAGCCGCCGAGGACCTCGAATCGCTCGAGAACGCCCTCAAGGAACGCGGCAACGCCGGCCCCTACTTCAACGGCGACAAGCTCAGTCTCGTCGACTGCGCCTATGCGCCGTTCCTGCTGCGTTTCACGATCATGGACCGGTTCCTCAAGACCGGACTGATCGAGCGCTATCCGCTCGTGACCGAATGGCGCGATGCGCTGATCGCCAACGAGACGGTCACCGGCTCCCTCGCACCGAACTTCCTCGAGGAGTTCTATGCGAACGTCCGGCGGCAGGGGTACTACGTGGCTACGCTGATCGACGCCGAAACGTCGGAAGCCGCAGAGTAGACGGACGAGAGTAGACGGACGAGAGCAGACGGAAGAAAGCCATGGCCCACGGCGGCATGAACTACCTGGCGGTTTTCATCGCCGCCGTGGCCGGCTTCGCCTTCGGCGCGGTCTATTACACCCTCCTCGGGCGGCGCTGGCTCGCGGCGCTCGGAAAGACGCGGGACGACATGGCCGCGAACGGCAAGATCGCGCCGTTCGTCACCTCGGCGATCGCGCTCATCGTGATGGCCTTCGTGCTCGCGGGTTCGATCGGCCATCTCGGGCCTGGCCAGGTGACGGTCCGGAACGGGATCATCTCCGGCGCGATCCTGTGGGTCGGCATCGTCATGACGACCATGGCGGTCAATCACCGCTTCCAGGGATCGAAATGGTCGCTCACATTCATCGACGGCGGACACTGGCTCGGCGTGTTGCTGGTCCAGGGCCTGATCATCGGCGCCATGGGCACCTGACGCGCCGGATGCCTTATACGAAGATGCCCTAAACGAAAAAGGCGGGCCGAGGCCCGCCTTTCGCATTTCCGGGACGGCCGGTCAGAACGACAGGCCGGTGAACTTCCCGCGCACCCGCGATTCCAGTTCGGCGCTGTTCCGCACCACCGCCGGAAACTCGGCCCCGCGGCTGAACGGCTTGCAGGCGTCGATCACGACGCGCGAGTTGCGCCGGTCCTCGTGGCTGTAGCACATCGGGTCGAGATGGGTGCTCCAGCAGCCGTTGAGGATGTCGAGCCCGTCCCTCGGATCGCAGCGCGTGCACATCGCCCAGATCACGTCGTTCATGTTGGCGGGATCGATGTCCTCGTCGACCACGATCACCCAGCGGTTGGCATAGGCGCCCGCATGGCACTGGGACGCGATCAGTCCCGCCTGCTTCGAGTGGCCGCCGTACATCTGCTTGATCGAGACCGTGAGCCACATGCGGCTGCCACCCGCCTCGTGCGCCCAGACGCCCTTTACGCCCGGGATACCGGCCGCTTCCAGCTGGTTCCACACGGCTCCGCAACGGTAGGTGCCGCGGTAGAACGTGTCGTCGTTGGGCGGCACGCCGGGGACGGCGCCGAGCAGGACCGGATCGTTCCGGTGCATGAAGGTCTCGATGCGGATCGCGGGCTCGCGATGCATGTCGCCCGCGT